>NZ_JALBWM010000003.1 GCF_023895975.1 Microbulbifer okhotskensis | reverse complement strand
TATCTGGCCGTGGTTCCTACCTATTTCGCCCCCTAAAACTGTCCGAAGTATTGTTCTATTTAAGGTAGATAATCTGCATATAAAAGACGAAAAAATCACGCCTAGACATCTGGCCGTCACTCCGCAGCAATTAAAGATTACTATGACTACGCCACTTGCTCTGAAAATCGTAATCGCTCCATTAGCTGGGAGCGGCACCTTCGCTTTCTTCTTGTTAAAGGAGGAGGCCTGTATGGTAGTGGGGATTATTATTTGAAAAATAAATCCGGGGAGCACAGGCAATACAGTAATCTTTCTGCCGGTTTGGCGGGATACTTTATTTCGCAGTTGGGATATGGAGAGTACCAGTTGGAGACTGAATGGACTAGATCTGGGGTCTATAACAGCACCCTATAAAGTGGAACAATGTATACCATTTGTTGGCCTGTGTACTAGTAGTGAATCTGGAAAGCTGAATTATTCAACAGGAAGATTTATCAATCCCCCTTTTAGCTATAAGAAATGTATCCGTATGCCCACAGTGGGAATCTAGTATCCACAGTATCCTGATGGTGCTGTTCGAATAAGTATTGCCGACCCCAGAGATTTCTTATTGGCGGTACTTAATAACCGTGACAAATCTGGATCTCAGATTTTATCAGAGGCCATGTGCCAGGAAATGTTTCGTCTGCAACTACCTGAGTCAATTTCAGGTTCACAGCGCTTCTTTTGGGGAGACCGTAATGGAATTGTGGCGCATATAGGAGCTGACCTGGGCATATTTTCGGATAAGTATTTTGAACCGGAACATAAGGATGGTTTTGTTATCTTGATGAATCGTGATATGGATAGTAAATCTGAAAATGCGATGAAGGGAATTGCCAATCGGCTCATGAACATTTAAATATAGGAACTGATCTGGTAGCTCCATAATGCTATGGGGCTACTGTTTTGCAAAATCTATTTTCTTGGTGGGTTTGTATTAAATTTTTTAGGGCGAAATTAGCTAAATTCGGTATACTCCTCTATCGACTGAAATCGAGTTGAAAAAGTAGATGGTAGTATTTAGTCCCACTTTAATTCTATTCGTTATATTGCCGTAACTACTTTGTTTATTTTTTTGTGTAAGGAAAGGATGGCTGAGCTATTCTGATTCAGAAAGTACAGGTATTTTTGATCGCTCTCTCTTTGGTGTCGGTAGCGACGACGGCAAATGAGTTTGATCTGCAAAAAAAAGAACCATTCGAACGAATGAAGTCCCTGCTAGGGGATTGGGAAAAAGAAGGGGGAAATGGCGAGAAATTTCACATAAAATTTTCCCAGACGGCTGGAGGCACAGTAGTAGTTGAGGATTGGATAAGTAGAGGAAAATCCCATTCGCTTACTCTCTACCATATGGATAACGGCAGCCTGTTGGCTACCCACTATTGCCCTCAAGGGAATCAGCCTCGTTTGCAGCTGGAAGCTGATAACAGGAATGAGCAAATTATTTTTTCTTTTAAAGATGCTACAAATCTTGTGGATTTAGACGCAGATCATCAGCATAGCCTAACCTTTGAGTGGTTAGAGCATGACAAGATACTTCGCAAGGAAAGCTATCTCCAGAATGGGAACATTACGCCTTCAACAATGACGCTTGTACGTAAATAAGCTGTCAAGCCGCTATAACCGAGCATTTTAAAGCGTTTAATTATTTAAAACTGGCGTGTATTTCTCGCCAGTTTTTACACGTGGGCGCCACGGCTTTTGGGGATGGGTGTACAGTGCGGCTACATAAATAGTGTGTCATAGAGTAAATTACAGGGTACTTTAATAAACTTGGCTCAGGATGGTTAAAAGCACTTTTCCTGACGCATTATTTTTCATTTGGCGACATCCTGGTGTGCCAGCAGTACTTTTTGAATTGATAGGGAAAATAGACGTCGTAGAAAGTACTTCAAATAACTAAAAAATTATGGAGTGGTAAGAAATGGAATTAATCATATTTGTACTGATTATGGTGGCGGTACTTGTGCTGCCGCTCAAGATGGCGGCGGCGCTCCTCGGCGCGAAAAACACGGGTGTGTTTTATTGCTTATTTGCCTTGCTGCTCGCGTTGATCATTCAGAGAATAGTTGGCGGTATGTTGCCGGGTGTGACAGACAGCGCCGGTATTCTGATGACGATTCCGCTGGCAGCCATTGCCTATATGCTTGTGCTCGGTACTGGCTTTTTAAAGGCTATCCTAATTGCACTTTTGCAGGGCGTAATTACCTACTTTGCCATGCTTATTTTTGCCAGTATGCCCTTGAATATCTAGTAATCGTAACTTAATAAGCATTTCTTATCTCGGGTGTGGAGAAACTATTATCAAGCTATTGGAAATTTAAGAAAAAACATTGAATCTCTGTATGTCAAACCTTAGTAAGGTTTTCAGTATTCGAATGCTTAAGTTAAACTTCCACAGAAAATTTATTAGCATTATCTGTCTGTTTTTCGCAGCATCGATTTCTATAGAGAGAGGTATTGTCAATACTGACTACGGTGCTTGCAGACCATTGAAATAGCATTGATCGGCAGATTACGAATGTGAATAGGGGGCTCGGGCTAAGGAAAATTTCTGAATAATTTTTCAACAAGCTGCTAGTAATCTAATCTTCCATTTGTTGATGCCAAGATTCACTTTTTAGCGGTTTTTGGCTCACTGCTTTTCCTGATGTCCGGCTTGTAATCGGGTTTACTTGGGCCATATACATGTAGGTGCTATTGAGGTGCAGTTTTAGGTGTAGGAGCCTTCAGAAACTGGCTGAGGGCCCCAAAATAGCTGGGGAAGGCTTCAAATTGCGGCAGGTGTCCCACGCCGTTCATCTCTACCAGTTCGGCATTGGGAATGGAAGAAGCTGTTTTTTTACCTAACTGGTCATATCGTCCCAGTTTGTCTTGTGTCGTTGGGGTGGCGCGGGCGCGACCGACTGCAGTGCGGTCGCGGGTGCCAATAATGAGCAGGGTGGGCACTTTCAGGTCGGCGAATTCGTAAAGTACAGGTTGGGTAAATACCATCTCTGAGGTAAGGGCATCTACTGTGGCCATATGTTTGGCATCGGGGCCCAGGGTCCAGCCGGCTTGGATGTCCAGCAAAGGGTCGTACGGCTTGCGCCACTGGCCGGAGAAGTAAGCGTTGCTCATATAACGCTTTATACTCTTGGGAGTTTGTCTACTTTCCCGTGCAATGGCCTCTGGTAGAGGTTCATAAGGCACCCAACGTTTCCAGTCTTCCAAGCCAATAGGGTTTACCAGTGCCAGTTTTTCGACGGATGCCGGGTACATCAATGTAAAGCGGGTAGCCAGCATTCCCCCCATGGAGTGCCCGACCACGGATACCTTTTTCACCTTTAATGCATCCAATAACCTCTTAGTATTGTTGCTCAGGCTGTGTAGGTTGTATTGCATCAGCGGCTTGCTGGATTTACCAAAACCGATTTGGTCCGGCGCAATGACTCGGTAGCCCAATTGGCTAAGTGAAGCGATAGTGTCTTTCCAGTAAGCCGAAGAAAAATTCTTACCGTGTAACAGCAGTACAGTGCCTTTAGGTTTATTGCCTTTAGCGGGTGGTATATCCATAAAGGCCATTGTCAGCGAGTAACCTTGAAGCTCAAGCGGGAAGTTGTTAACGGGGTAGGGGTAGTCATAATTACTCAAGAGTTTGTCTTGAGGGCTTATAGGATGTTCTGCGGTAGCCCATGAAGAGTAAAGTAGGGCGAGGAAGCATATCGTTATGGCGCTGTAGCGCGTAGGGGAGGTCACAATGGCATCCTTGTCGGTGGGGAAGAGTTTCGCACTAAAGTTGTATTTGCCGAAAGGCCCTTTTGCGGGTCTTTCGGCAAAATGGATTATGCGTGTGCGCCCAGGAGGGGGGTGTCCTGGCTTGGCATCGGGAGCTGGGGTAAATCACTGACGGCTTGCATCAAGCCCTCTTTGTAGAGCTTTGCTGCTTTTTCTTTCTCCCCGAGAGATTGAAACAATCGTGCCAGCTCAGCAGAGGTAACTGGGTCCTGACGCAGTAGTAGGCTCTTTTCAAAATATTGTTGCGCTTTACCCCACAGTTCATTGCGCATCGACAGGCGTCCAAGGCATGTGAGTAAGTTGGCGCTCTCACCGTATTCTTTAAGCCAGCCCTCGGCAGCGGATATTTGTGCGGATGGGTCGGCACCGATAAGACATCCGTATAGCTCGGCAAGCTCTGGATTCCAGGCCCGATTTAGTAGCCAGCGCAGGTGCTTCTCTGCCTCCGTATCTTCTCCTGTTCGATGAAGTTGCCGGGCATACAGGCTACGCAGCGCCTCGTTGCGTTGCCAGCGCCCGCTCAGGCTCTGCCAAGCATTATGCAACTTATCGAGATCATTGCGGTTGGCCGCTTCTGTCAGTTGGTGTTGGTAGACTTCCAGCTCCAGCTGTTGCAGTTCCCCATCTGGCATATTGGCGTGCTTTTCAAGCTCTGGCAGCAGTGCGCGAAGATTGCTCCAGTCGCCCAGTAAGTAATAGGCCTGCTTGAGCAGTTGCAACAGAGCTGGATGTTTGGGTTCCAGCTGTTTGGCGCGCTCGAGGCTGGCGATACATTGCTCGTAGTGCTTATCCAGCAGCTGCATCCGCGCCTGACTTAAGGCAACCGCAAGTCGAGTGTCCTCGCCGCAGGCTTCCGCTTTTGCGAGTAATTCGTTGGCTTCCTCGCGAAAGCCCAACTCAAAGGCGCTGCGTGCCGCAGCCAAATAATTGATCAAGGGGGCTTCGGAGCGCGGTGCACTTTTCAATAGTTGGCGGCGGGCGCGAGACCAGTTGCCCTCCATAAACTCCACAAGGCCACTGGTAAGACGCCGGCGCGCGACGCGCTGACGGCCAAACCGCAGGCGGTCGACACTGCCTCTGATACCGCGGAACAAGCTGCGTGCCAGCCAAACCACAAAGAACAGGATGATCAGCACGGCCACCAGGGTGAAGGCTGCGAACCAGAGGTTCATTTCGTAGCCTTTGTTCAGCTCACCGCCGATACCGATAACAAGATAGCCGGGATAATTATTGATTGCTTCAGGCAGGAAGGCGCCGAGCAGCAGTAATACCAAGGCAGTGAATAACAGTTTCTTCACTGGCTGTCCTCCTGTTGTGGCGCAGAGGTTTCCTGGCCTGAAGTCTTGTGCAGTCGCTCTATATAATTGCGCAAGGCTAGTTGAGAGGCACTCAAGTCGGGAATTTCCACCTGGATTCGCTGCTCGCTGAGCTCGGTCAGCTGCTGGGCCAGCGCCTTTCGCTGAGGGCTGGCGGTGCTGTAGGTCAGTAAAAGGTCTCGCGCACTGTCCAAGGCATCTTTGTAGACAGTAGTGTCACCGCGCAGTAAGGCCAGCTGGGCTTGCTCCATGTACAAACGCAGGGTCTGGCGGAAACGGGCCTCACTTTGTGGCGACAGCATGACCGGGTTGATATCACCGTCAATGGGGCGTACGGAGTCGCGCATAAAGCGAGTAAAGTTGTGCCATTCGCGTTCCCATAGAGGGGCACCATCATCACTGGTCGGTTGCATTTCGCGGGGCTGCTTAACCGACTCCATATTAAATTGAGGCTGGATATTAGCGCGTATCAGTTGCTCTTCCAGTGCGCGTAGGCGCAGATAGAGGCCCTGCCGGTCGATATTTTGGACCAGCTTCAGGGCGGTAATCTCTCGGGCCAGCTGCTGGCGTACACCGTAAAGATCTGGCAGGTCCACCTCACGCAATATCTCATCCACACGCTCCACCAGTCCCAGAGCTGCACGGCTGTCATCCTCGAGAAGCAGGCGCTGGTTGGCGAGGCGCAGTAGATAATCGGCCTCCGCCAGTAGCCAATCGTCACGGCTTACATTGCCAAGCTGGCCCAGCCGGCTAGCTTGGGCAGTGACGCTGCGTTGCATCACTGCCAATTGCTGTCGCAGTCCGGCGATAGCTCGATTTTGGTGTTCCATTTGATCGCGCAGGGTGGCGTTAGCCTGTTCCAGTTGATGAAAGTCGCTGGAGTAATCGGGAGCTTGGGCTTGGGTGGGGGCCGGCGCAGGATTCTCAGGGGCAATATCAGGAGTTGGGGTTTGTGTTGCAGCTTCGTTGCTGGTTGGTGTTTCTGCTTGTGGCGCACTCTCAAGCGGAATTTCAGAAGTTGGTTGGGTGGTGGGAAGGAAATCCAGGTGGGCACCGACACGCTCGCGGAATTGTGGCCAGTTAAACCAGGCGAGGGAGGCCAGTGCGATTAGTACAACGATAAATAGCAGCCACCAACCGTATCCGCTGGATTGGGCGACAGTAGCGCCACTTTTGGCCTTCTCTCCCTGAGTCGAGTTTGCGAAATTACTCTTGCTATCCGCTGTCTTGGCACCTTTTGGGGATTCGCTGGTTGCGGCTACATTTTGATCTTTCTTTTCGGTCATGGGTATGGCGGCGCAGATGGAAAATGTCGTCAGATTATAGCGAGTGACGTGGGCCTTTATAGGAGGCTGAACGCCGTTTTAAGATTTTTACCGCAAAGCGACAAAGAATTCGACAGCAAATTAGCAGACCGCTTTGCGCAGTGCTTCCAGCATAGCGCTATCACCGGCATTTAGCGCCGCGTGACAAGCGGTGAAGCCGAGCTCCCCAGCTAGTTTGGCGACTCGCACGCTAGGGCAGACTAGGGGTGTCTGAAAAAGTGTACTTTGGCCGGTCTGGTGGATGCAAAAGGTCAGGTTTGTGAGGGTCTCGCCACTGTGAACACAGATGGCATCGGGTTGAAACCCGTACTGTGCCAGGCTATCGGCGGCTTCCTGAGGCAATATCCGACGATAGAGTTCACAGTAGTTTACCCTTCCGCCCCTTTTACGCAGTGTATCGCCAATCAGGGTGCGGCCACCCAATCCGCGAAAGATCAGGATGCGTTGGCCGTTGAGCTGCTGCAGCCCGGGCAGTAGTAGCAACTCCTCGGAGTTCATTGAGATCCCACTTTGCTCGCAGGGGATACCGCAATCCTCGAGTGCTCTCGCAGTGGCTGCGCCAATTGCTAAAAAGCGTGGCCCTTTGGGGAGTTGTGGCCAGTAGCTATCGAGCCAATCCAGCCCGTAGCGCACGGCGTTTTGGGAGACAAAGATAGCTTTGTCGACTAGATCGAAATCGAGTATCGATTTCTTAATGGCTTGCGTGGATTCATCGTCCTCAAGGGGGGCGATAGCGAGCATCGGGATATTATCTACCAGGGCACCGCTATCGCGCAGGAAGACACACCAGCTTGCAGATTGCTGTGTAGGTCGCGTACTCAGAATACGCTTGCTGCGCAGCAAATCAGGTAGGACTTTATCCATCTCAGAGGGCGGCGAGAATCTTGTCAGCACCGTCGGTCAGTAACTGTTCTGCCAGCTGAGTACCGAGTTGCGATCCGTCGGCGGCGTGGCCGTGATTCTCAGCGCGTATCATGTTTCGACCATCGGGGCTGCCAACGAGCCCGCGCAGCCATAGTGCGTCACCTTGTAGTTCCGCATAGCAACCGATAGGAACCTGACACCCGCCGTTGAGGCGTTTTACGAGTGCGCGTTCGGCCGTCAGTCGGCTTGCGGTCTCACCACAGTGCAATGGTTGCAACAGAGCTTCGAGCTGACTGTCACGGCGCGATTCGATACCAACGGCACCTTGGCCTCCGGCGGGAAGGAGAACATCTGTTGGCAGAAAGGTGCGGATACGCTCGTGCATTTCTAGCCGTAACAATCCGGCGGCAGCGAGAATAATTGCGTCGTAATCGCCTGCGTCCAGCTTAGCTAGCCGGGTATTCACATTGCCGCGAAGGAATGTCACCTGCAGGTCGGGGCGACGGGCAAGTACCTGGCATTGGCGGCGCAGGCTTGAGGTGCCGATCACTGCGCCCTGGGGTAGATCGTCAAGGCTGTCATATTGGTTGCTGACAAAAGCATCGCGAGGGTCTTCACGCTGGCAAATAATCGGCAGGTGAAGTCCTTCGGGGAACTCCATGGGGACATCTTTCATTGAATGTACGGCGATGTCCGCACGACCTTCAAGCATCGCTACTTCCAGCTCTTTGACAAAAAGTCCCTTGCCGCCCACTTTTGTTAGCGGGATATCCAAAATTTGGTCGCCGCGACTGGTGAGGGGAAGTAATTCAATCTGCAGATCGGGATGCTCCCGCTGCAGTCGATCTTTGACAAAGTTGGCCTGCCACAAGGCCAGAGCGCTCTGGCGTGTGGCGATGCGAATGCGGTCTATAGGCATGCTGCTAAATCACTTATTAACTGAAGGGCAATTCTAACAGAGTCAGATTGCGGTGACTTTTACGGTTTATGCCCGGGCACGTAACCAATCTTCGAGGATAATCCGTGCGGCAATGGAGTCGACGGGGTCCTGTGCATAATTGCCCCGGTGCCCGCGTTCAAGGGCTTCCTCTTTGGCGGCACGGGTACTTAGGCGTTCATCAATCAACTCCACGGGCAGGCCATAGCGGCCGTGAAGACGTTGGCTGAATTTGCGCGCGCGCACGCCAAATTCGCTTTCACTGCCGTCCATATTGAGGGGCAGTCCGACTAACAGAAGCTGTGGTTGCCACTCCTTGATCAGGCTTTCGACCGAATCCCAATTCGGCTTGCCATCTTTTGCCGGCAGTGGCAAAAGTTCCCGCGCGCTAGAGGTGAGGCTCTGGCCGAAGGCGACGCCAATGGAGCGGGTGCCGAAGTCAAAGGCTAGGGCGGTGATGGGTTTACTCATAGTGTTCCGGTAATGTTTTATTAGGCGTGGCCCGCTTGGGAGCCGAGGCCGGAGAGGTCTATGCCGTGTCGGGCAGCGGCGCTTTCCCAGCGTTTCTCGACGGGAGTGGCAAAGAGGATCTCGGGCTCTGCCGGCAATGTGAGCCAGGCATTTTCAGCCAGCTCCTGCTCGAGCTGACCGGGCCCCCAGCCGGCGTAACCCAGAGCGAGCAGCACGTCGTCAGGGCCGCGTCCGGTTGCCAGTGATTCGAGAATATCCTTGGAGGCGGAGAGGCTGATATCGGTGTTGATTTCAGTGGTCGAGTCAAACTGCATTCCAGTGCCGTGCAGCACAAATCCTTGCTCTGGGGACATGGGACCTCCAAGCAAGACCGACTCGTCACCGCGCAGGCTGATATCTTCTAGCGACAGCTGCTCAAAAACCTCGCGCCAATGCACTTTGCTGAGGCTGTTGATCACAATTCCCATGGCGCCGTCGCTATTGTGCTCGACGATGAGCGCGATAGCGTGCTTAAAGCGAGGATCTTCCATTCCGGGCATCGCCAGCAAGAACTGTCCCCGCAGGTTCCCGTGAGTCAGGTCGCTATCGATATTCGAATTAGGCATATATTAGTAATAAGCCGCCAATGGAAAGCCAATTCTAGCCTCGGCTGGGCGGATCTCCCGCTGAAGTGGAAAACCCGGTCATTTCGAATTGCCAGGTACGGATGATTTCCAGGCGATCGGCCTCGCGGCTTATCTCCGCCGGGAAGGGCGAGAATGGCGCTGCCAGGCGCACAATCTGTTGGGCAGCATCGTCGAGAATGCGCTCACCGGAAGATGCAAGAATAACAACGTCCTCCACGGCTCCAGAGGGTAACAGTCGCACCTTCATGCGCAAGCTGCCGGTAATCTGATTTCTGAGGGCCTCCTCGGGAAAGTTATCGTTCCCGATGGCCTCCACTTTTTGTCGCCACTCATGTAAATAAGCCGCATCGGCAGAGGCCTTGGTTGCCACTGAAGTAAGGCGGCGGACTCGGGGGCGCTGGGCAATAGTCTGTCGAATTTTGTCCAACCGTGCTTGCAGGCTGGCAACTTTGGGGTTGTTCTGTGCCAAGTCGCTGGGCGCATCGCCGCGCTTTTCTTTAGAAAACTTGTCTTCGGCGGGGAGCTCTGGCGCCTGGAAAGAACTGTCGCCAATCGTGGTAATTATCAAGCGGCGCTGATCCGCTGGGCGCGCAGCTTGTTGTTGTGGTAGTGGATTGACATCGTGAATTTGAGTGTCAGCAAATTCTGCGCGGCGGTTGGTAGATAATTCCCTGGGTGAATCTGCACTACCACTGGCTAATTGGTTATGTTGTGCCAGGTAATCCGCGTCTTCCGGGGCTTGTGCTGAGCGGTGCTGGGCCAGGGTGACTTCCAATGTCGGCGGTGCTTGTGAGCCTTCTGGGCGAGTGAAATCCAGCCCTACAATAATTAGCACGTGAAACGCGGTGGCAAGGAAAAGTAAGAACACAAAGCGCTCGCGTTGTATCGCATGAGTTTGTGTCGCGTTGGCAGAGGAATTCATTATCTATTATCAACTACTACTTGTTCTGGCTCAGCGTTTCAGGCAGCTTTGTGCTCAGTGGTAAACAGCTCTGAGAGTTTTCGAGCACCCAGTTTACCTTTTTTGTGCCAGCCGGTGTGTGATCGCGCTCATTAGTCGTGAGCCTACATCAGTATTGTAAGCCGCATCAATTTCACGAACGCAAGTGGGGCTGGTGACATTAATTTCTGTTAGGAAGTCTCCGATAACATCCAGGCCGACAAATAACAGCCCCTTTTCTTTTAACGTGGGGGCGACTTGTTTGACGATCCAGCGATCCCTATCAGTTAAGGGACGTGCTTCACCGCGACCACCGGCGGCAAGATTTCCGCGAGTCTCACCCGCTTCGGGAATACGTGCCAGGCAATAGGGTACCGCCTCACCATCGACGACCAGAATACGCTTGTCGCCATCCTTAATTTCGGGAATATAACGCTGCGCCATAATTTGCTGGCGGCCATGGTCGCTAAGCATTTCCAGGATTGCACCCAGGTTGGCACCATCGGGTTTGCAGTGGAAGATGCCAGCGCCCCCCATTCCGTCGAGAGGTTTGAAGATGACATCCTTGTGCGCCTGGTGAAACTTCCGCAGCCTGGCCATATCGCGGCTGACCAGGACTGGGGGGCAGCACTGAGGAAAAGCGGTAGCAAAAATCTTCTCATTGCAATCGCGCAATGCTTGGGGCTTGTTAACCACCATGGCGCCGTCACGCTCTGCCGCTTCGAGAATATATGTCGAATAAATGTACTCATTATCAAAGGGGGGGTCGACGCGCATCAGGATGACATCCAGATCGCCCAGAGGTATCTCTCTGGGTGGCTCCAGTGAAAACCACTGCTGTGCGTTATCAAAAACCTGCAACAGGCATCCGCGGCCAACCGCACGGCCGTTGTCCAGATAAAGATCACTTTGTTTAAAATAAAACAGCTGAAAACCACAATCTTGTGCGGCTTGTAACAGCGCGAGCGTCGTATCTTTTTTAAAATTGATCTGGGCGATGGGGTCCATCACCACACCGAGGGAGTATTTCATATGGGTTTCCATATCGTTGGGTATTTCTATCCCGGTCACTGGTGGTTATGGTCTCACTTTTTGTGACCACTTCCTGTACTCATCGAAATGATAAGGTAAGAGCAGCTTTGCTTGGGCGCAACTTTTTAAAGCAAAACCCTGAGTAATTCCCGAAGTGACGATAATTTGAACTGCGTCGCTTGCGGTGTGTCGACTCCGGTAGATTCGCCTGGGGTTCTGTGATAAAAGTTCGTTTCAGTGTGCGACCTTAGCCAGGCTAGGCACCCAGACCCCGAAAGCGGTTTGAAAAAAAGGGCGCAACTAAAATTCTCGCGTGCCCGAAAATAAGTAAACAGGGGATTCAAAAAAGACTATGGAGCTTAACTGGGAAAGTCTGACTGTAATGGTGATCGACGACAGTAAGACAATTCGCCGCACTGCGGAGACGCTGCTGCAAAAAGCGGGCTGTACTGTTGTCACTGCGACAGACGGTTTTGATGCGTTAGCAAAAATTGCGGACTCCCGTCCGGATGTCATTTTTGTGGATATTATGATGCCGCGCCTGGATGGCTACCAAACTTGCGCATTGATTAAAAATAATAGCGAATTCCGCTCTACTCCAGTGATTATGCTGTCAAGTAAGGATGGATTGTTCGATAAGGCAAAAGGACGCGTTGTTGGTTGTGATCAATACTTAACCAAGCCCTTCAGTAAAAGTGAATTATTGGGTGCTATCTCTGCGCATGCCAAACCGCATCATGCTGCTTAAATGGTACGATTAAGAAAAGATAAACAGATTTTATCGTAGGCCTGCGAGCCGAGTACCATAAATTTAATGAAGTACAGGATCTTGAGGTTTTCGATAACCCGTCGGATTCTGTACTCGGACAGACGGTAGTCATAGTGCGGCCTTGGCACATGCTAGCGAAAATAATCACAACAAAACTGCCGAGCGCTTTACTTGTTGCGTAGTTGCCGAATAGATGTCATGGGGGAAATGATGGCAAGAGTACTAATAGTTGATGACTCTCCTACCGAAACACACAAGCTGACTACCATTCTGGAAAAGAATGGCCATGCCGTAATCACGGCTACGAATGGTGAAAACGGAATTGAAGTGGCTCGCGCTGAGCGTCCAGATCTGATCTTGATGGATATTGTGATGCCGGGTCTTAATGGCTTCCAGGCGACCCGCCAGCTGAGCAAAGACAGCAACACCGGTGAGATTCCAATCATTATGGTGACCACCAAAGACCAGGACACTGACCGCGTTTGGGGTATGCGTCAGGGCGCCAGAGCTTACCTGACCAAGCCTGTCGAAGAGGGTAAGTTACTGAATGCTATCGAGGAGGTGTTGGTCTAACTGGCCAGCTGCGAAAAGTGCAGTCACAAACACCATATTTAGCACTGGTTGATATCGCGCGGCGCGCCAAAGCGCAGGCCTCGGGGTTGCCCGGCCGCCGGGAAATCAAACCTTATTGGACCGGTATCGGTTTCTCGCTTCTAGATAACCACTTTGTCGCCTCTATGGACGACGTGGTGGAACTACTTGAAGTGCCACAGCATACCTTTATTCCCGGCGTTCAGCCCTGGGTAAAAGGTGTCTCCAATGTACGCGGCCGCCTGCTTCCTCTGATCGATCTCGCAGCCTTTTACGGTGGCCATCTTTCCGGTCCTCGGCAACAGCGTCGGGTATTGGTGCTCGAGCGCGATAAAACCTATGTCGGCTTGATTGTCGATAGCTTGTACGGAATGCAGCACCTGGCATTTGAATATGCTCAGGAGGCACCGACAGATTTAGTTGAGCCGTTCGCACCGATGGTGCACGGGCAATTTGTTTTGCAGCAGCAGCGCTGGCTTGTACTCGATATGCGCGCGCTGATCAAAGATGCGCGATTTATGGATGCGGCTATACGCTGAGTAGCCCAGCTTTTTCCCCGGCTGTCGGTTGGCCGAGGTGGCCCGCATTTAGTGTAAGGATGTACAGCACTGTCTGAGGGGTCTTGTCGTTTAAGCGTTAAAACAATAGTGGTACTAAACCGGCCTAATACAATGGCCCGCTAGGAGTAAATTATGAAACCAGGCTCCCAGAGTTCCTTTTCCGCGCTGCGCAGTAACCCTGCCGCGTTGGTATTAGGTCTACTGGTACTCGCCACGCTGGCGGGGCTTATTGTCAGTATGTATTTGGTGCAGACCCGAGACGACCAGGACAAACAGTATCTGCAACAAGTAGCGGAGTTGCGGGCTCTCTCCTATCAGGTGGCCTCGTTTGCCTCGGCGGCAACGGCAGGTGATGCCGAGGCTTTCGTTGAGCTTGAAACTGTCACTGAAGAAATGGCTGATACTTGGAGTCAGCTAAACAGTATGGAGAGCGTTAGTCGTCGCGCACTGGGTGGGCAGCTGTCAACCTACGGTCAGGTATGGCGCAATCTGCGCGGGCAGGTTGATACCATCATTAGCAACAGGGAGACCATTGTCTTTCTTAACGATATTGCCTCCACGCTGAGTGACTCGCTCCCGGAATTGCAGGCAGAACACAACAACATTGTGGAAATCCTACTGGCTAACAATGCCCCGGCAAACCAAGTGGAGCAGGCCCAGTTACAAGTTTGGCGTGCTGAACGTATCGGTCGGAATATCGATAAAATGTTGCAGGGTGGCGATGACGCTGAAGCTGCTGCTGACCAGTTTAATACCGATGCCAGCCTCTTCGGTAAAGTGGTTGATGGTATGAAAAGTGGCGACGTCGTGATGGGAATTTCCCGCATTACCGATGAAGAAGCTCGTCACTCTCTGGATGAGATCACTGAACTATTCGGATTCGTAAGTACGTCTGTGCGCGATATCTTTGAGGCGACACCGGCTCTGTTTGCCACCCGCCAGGCTTCCGATGGCATTATTGTGTCGTCACCAGAATTGATTGAAGCCCTCAGTACCCTGAATGACCGAATCGTAAACCTTTCTGATGATCGTCAGCCGAATAACCTGACCATTGCCGCGCTGGCACTGGTCTTCGTTCTTCTGATCTTCGGTATGATGGCGATGGCCTTCTCCGGTACCCACCGTAACCTGAAGAAAGAGGAAGATAATAACTATCGTAACCAGCAGGCAATTATGCAGTTGCTGGATGAGCTGGGAGACCTAGGCGATGGTGACTTGACAACTTCTGCAACGGTAACCGAGGCCTTTACTGGCGCGATTGCCGATTCCATCAACTTTACCATTGACCAGTTACGCGTGCTGGTATCACGAATCAACAGCGCTGCGCAGGAAGTATCCGGCCTGTCGCAGGAAACCCAGCAAACCGCTCTTCACCTTGCTGAGGCTTCCGAGCACCAGGCGCAGGAGATCGCTGGAGCCTCTGCTGCAGTTAATGAAATGGCCGTGACCATTGATCAGGTATCTGCCAACGCCTCTGAATCTGCCCAGGTAGCCGAACGTTCGGTACATATCGCGGGTAATGGTGCAAAGGTGGTACAAAATACCATCAAAGGAATGGATAACATCCGCGAGCAGATTCAGGATACGTCGAAGCGAATCAAGCGATTGGGTGAGTCCTCGCAAGAGATTGGCGATATCGTAAGCTTGATTAACGACATTGCCGATCAGACCAACATCCTGGCCTTGAATGCTGCGATCCAGGCAAGTATGGCCGGTGACGCGGGTCGAGGCTTTGCGGTGGTTGCGGACGAAGTTCAGCGACTTGCAGAGCGCTCTGCCGCAGCAACGAAGCAGATTGAGGGCCTGGTAAAGGCGATTCAGTCTGATACCAACGAAGCGGTGATTTCCATGGAGCAGACCACCAGTGAGGTGGTACGCGGTGCCCGATTGGCTCAGGATGCGGGTGTTGCTCTAGAGGAAATTGAGAGCGTATCTAACAACTTGGCATCGTTGATTCAAAACATCTCCAACGCGGCTCGTCAGCAGGCTTCCTCTGCAGGCCACATTTCCAATACGATGAACGTGATCCAGGAAATTACCTCGCAAACCTCTGCCGGTACACAGGCTACGGCCCAGTCTATTGGTAACCTGGCGCAGACTGCTAGCGCACTGCGTGAATCTGTTGCTGGCTTCAAGCTGCCTCAAGAAGAAAGCGTTGAGAGCAACAGCGACCTGTATGATGTGGAATTACCGGAAATGGATACGGATACCTTCACTATTGAGGGTGAAGGAACTCATTCATTGGAGTCCCGCGAAGACCGGGCTTTGGCCTAACCCACACAATAATGCCCGGCTGTGTACAGATCGGCCGGGTGCAAAGGGGCGCACGGAATTGCTTCCGAAAATCCACGAGTTTTTGCTCGCAGCGGACTGTAGCGCCTGAGTACTGAATAAATTATTGGGGACTTGGCGTGAGTCACTACAGTCCGAACTTCATGGCCTTGGATTGGCTGATCGGTGAAATTAACGAGACACTGGCGCAAGCCCGTCAGTTTCTCGAAACTTTCGCTGTAGAACCCGATACGGGTGTTTCTCTTCTGCAAAACAGTTTGACGCTGGTACATCAGGTGCACGGTAGCCTGCATATGGTGCAGCTAAATGGCGCGGCTATGCTGGCTGAAGAGATGGAGCAACTTATCCAAGCTCTCGCCAGCGGAGCCGTTGAGAATACCGATGAAACGCGCGAATTTCTTATGCGCGCACTGCTGGAACTGCCGCTCTATCTTGAGAAGGTTTCCTTTCAGCGCCGTGATAATGCAGTGCTTTTATTGCCTCTATTGAACGATTTACGTGCGGTGCGCCGCGAGCGTTTAATCAGTGAAAGTGCACTTTTTTCTCCGGAATTATCTCCACTGGATAAGGTGGTTGGCAAACGCCAGCCCCTTACTGCAGATAGCGCGCGTTTAAATGACCTGGTCACAAAACTGCGCAAGATGTATCACGTCGCTGCTGCGGGATTGATCAGAGATGTAAATAGTGGAGAGAGCCTCGCCTACCTCGCTAAAATCGTCGAGAAAATGCAGCTGCTCTATAGTGGCAGCTGCCGGCAGTCCTTATGGGAAGTACTGCTCGGCATCCTGGAAGCCCTCGGCGAACACCGTATTAATGTACAGCCGGCTCTGCGCCACCTGCTGCGTAAGGTTGATATAGAGTTCAGGTTGTTACAGGGGCGCGGTGTAAAAGTACTGGATGCGGGTCTCGACACAGGTTTCCTTCGCAACCTGCTTTTCTATGTTTATCTCGCAGGCCCCAGCGGCCCTCGCTGCGAAAAAATCTACCAGAGATTTGCCCTCGATCAGGCCGTTCCCGGAACACCGCGCCCGGATACTGAAGATGTGCTTGCTATGGGCCCCGAAGCCCTGGGTAGTGCGATTGTGGCTGTGCGTGATGAATTGCAGTTGGTTCGCGAGGCCTTGGAGCCCAGTACAACAGGTGCCGAGCAAGCTTCGCTGTCTGAGACGGCTGCAGTCGCTAAACGACTGGCGGACACCCTAGGCATACTGGGCCTGGAATCCCAGCGGGCCCGCGCGCGTAGTGTTTATGAGTATCTGCGAGATGCCTCCCGCGGTACGGATGTAGAAGAATTTCTGATGCGGGCGGCTGGTGAGCTGGTGCAGCTAGATTCTGCACTCGCTGCAACCGTTGATCGAAACAAAAATGTCGACGACGAGCAGCCCATTATGGGCGACGCCACCGACTCGGTACTGCGTGAAGCCAGGCTTGCTCTTGAGGCCGTTAAAGAAGCCGTAATGGAGTATGTTGCCAGTCACTGGGATATCAGTTATCTGAGCCGTGTACCTCAGCGCCTCCAGGAAGTCTGTGGCGGCTTGGAAATGGTCGGATACCAACGCGCCAGCAAGATTATTTCAGCCTGCAATCGCTATATTAGTAAAACCCTTATGGAGGCTGCAGAGCAACCAGAGTGGACGATGCTGGATACTTTGGCCGATGCCATTACCAGCGTCGAATACTACCTGGAGCGTCGTGCTGAAGGCCTGACCGACACGGAAATGCTATTGGCTCTGGCCGAGGAAAGTATTACAGCGCTCGGTGTTTCGATACTTGGCGATGAAGAGGTCGCAGCAACGACGACTGCTGATAAGCCTCTGGTCGATCAAGAGACAGTGCAGAACCTCGTCGATGATGAACTACTGGCCGTCGCAGAGGCCCCTGTTCTGATTGACGAGGGTGTACATAATTTTGTTGAGGAAGTGTCGTCAGCGGTCACTTCGGACCTGGCAGAAACTGCCCAGAGCGGATTCGAGGCGGAAGAAGCGGCAATTCCAGCTGAGCGCGAAAATGAGTCGATTGTCGAGGCATCCTGGTTCTCGATTGAAGATTCCGCAGCTGACAATACTCTTGCTCCACAGCCTGAAGTTGAAGTCTCTGGTTTAGAAAATAAAGCCGCAAAGGCCATTGATATTGCTCCGACTGTGGCGCAGATAGATCACCAGGAATCGTCTCAAGTAGAGCAAGTTACAACTGAGGCTGGGGAACTCGGTGACGATACTGAGAGCCTTATCGACGATGAAATCATCGAAATATTTCTGGAGGAGGCGAATGAAGTTCTAGGGAACATCAGTGGCTATTTCCCGGAATGGGCCGCCAATTTTTCCAATCAGGATGCGTTAATTGAGTTCCGTCGAGGGTTTCACACCCTGAAAGGGTCCGGCCGTATGGTCGAGGCCGTGGATATCGGTGAGCTGGCTTGGGCGGTGGAAAATATGCTCAACCATGTGATTGACGCTAGCGTAACACCCGGACGCCCTCACGTTTACCTGATCGAACAGGTCTACCAAAAGCTGCCCTCCATGATCGAGGCATTCAGGCTTGGTCAAAATGATCCGGATCAGCAGCTTACCCTGCAGTTACAGGCCTGGGCGGAGCAGCTAAGTGCCGGGCAAATTCCGGCTGACCTGGAACTACAAAGTGTTGATGGCACTACAGCGATTATCCCGGAGGAAGAAGATTCGAGCGAGGACCTCGCACAGCTGTGGGAGATTTTCGCCCAGGAGGCCGAGACACACCTCGTGGTTGTAGATGGCTACTTGGAAGAGATGCAGGCTACGGCTCCCGTATATGGTGTCCCGAGTGATCCATTACACCGTGCATTGCATACACTAAAAGGCTCCGCACATATGGCGGAAGTCAAAGTGGTTGCCGAGATTATGGCGCCCTTGGAACGCTTCGCTAAAGAATTGCGTATCTACCAAGTGCCGATCGATGCGGATATTTTTGAGCTGCTCAGCGATGGTGCGATTTATGTGCGGCAGGTTTTGGAGCAAATCCACTCCATTGAACCTCTCGCGATTGAAAAATCTGAGCAATTTCTTGCCCGTGTAACTGAGTTGCAAGAGCGTTCTGTGGGCCACTTGATCAGGGAGCGCGAGGGTGATGAGCCCCGTGCGGTGGACCCGCAGCTACTCGAAGTTCTGATGGCCGACGGCATGCGGGTGCTGCTGGATGCAGACCAGATGCTCGCTGAATGGCGTGCTAACCCCACAGATAAAAGCCGTGTGGTACTGGTTGCCGAAGAACTGAACGTATTGTTGGAAGCTGCCAGCCGTGCGCAGTTACCCACCCTGGCTGAACTCTCAGAGTTACTGTTGAATGTCTACGGTAAAGTGCTCGCTGGTGAATTGGAGCAGGAACCCGCATTCTGGGCGTCCCTGGAACAGGGCCACAATGAGCTTCTCGACTTGGTGGATGCGGTCGCTGCGGCACAGGATTTGCCAGAAGTCAGTGAAGCTGTTGAAGAAGCACTGCGCTATTTGGTCCAGGGTGAAGATAATGCCCCTTCTGACGATGATTACGATTTATGTGAGCTGGGAATTGATAGTGACGCGCTAACTATCGCAGAAGCCCAGGATGAGCCCGCGAAGACTGACATCATTGAAAACGAAGATCCGGTGCTGCTTGAGGCGGATGAAGCTTCGACTGTTTCTGTAGACGAGTGGATCGAATTCCCGGCTACCGAAACAGAGGACGAGCGCGTTTTGCCAGTTGCAGAGCCGGTAACGGAGCTGGAGTTCCCTTATTGGCAGCCCGGTGAAACCGATCTGGCAGCGTCGGAAGAAGCACAGATTACCCCGATCATTGAGGTGGAAACAGCGGAAGATCTCGCCGCAGATTCAACCGATCTATCACCAGGGGCGGTCAGTGTAGCGGATTTGCAAAAGTTACTGGCAGACATTGATCCGGATATTGTCGATGTATTTATGGAAGAGGCTGATGACCTCAACGATGAGCTTGAGGAGCTGATCCAAAGCTGGGAAGAAGCGCCGGAGAGCCACGAGCAGGCGGAAGCTTTAAAACGCGTGTTGCATACCTTTAAGGGTGGCGCTCGTATGGCGGGTTTGATGGGGCTAGGAGAAGTAGCGCATCGCTTCGAGACCGTCATTGAAGGGATGCGCGATAACGCCCGCCCTTCAGCAGACTTTTTTGCAGATGCCCACGGCATTCACGATCGTCTTGTTGATGGTGTAGACACGGTGCGTGCCTGGATGACGGGTGAGCAGCTGGAGGCTTTTGCTCAGCTGGTCAGTGCAAATTGGGCAGACTTGAAGCCTTCTAAGACCGCCGTCGCTGAGCCAATCGTTGAACCTTCTGTAATTCCGGAAGAAGTTGGCCTTGTCGCCGGAGCCGAGATGGTTCAGGGCCCCGAGGGCTCTGAAGGCAATATAGTTGCTGCACAATTGCCTGAGGTGGTTGCAAATCCAGATAGCGACAACATTTTGCCGTTTATTCGCAAAGCGGGTAGCTCTGATCAGGACGTGGCTACCCCGGGTAGGAACCAGCCCCAGGAAATGGTACGCGTTGCAGCTGAACTTCTTGAGGAGCTGGTAAACCTCGCCGGTGAGACGGCAATTTCTCGCGGTCGTCTCGAAGAGCAGATGAGTGAGTTCGGTGTTGCCCTCGATGAGATGGACATGACACTACTTCGCCTCAATGAGCAGTTGCGTCGTCTCGACCGGGAGACGGAAGCTCAGATACTGTTCCGACAGGAGCAGCTGGCTGAACAAGATGGCGATTTTGATCCACTGGAAATGGATCGCTATTCGTCTATTCAGCAGTTGTCGCGCTCACTTTTGGAATCCACCTCTGACTTGATGGAGCTTCGCTCCACTCTGGACAACAAAGCACGGGACACAGAGACTCTGCTACTTCAACAGTCCCGGGTAAATACCGAGCTACAGGAAGGCCTGATGCGCAGTCGCATGGTGCCTTTCTCTCGCCTGGTGCCCCGTTTACGTCGGATTGTACGCCAGGTCAGTGCCGAGCTCGGCAAGCAGGTTGAGTTGGCGTTTTCCAATGTTGAGGGAGAGCTGGATCGCTCTATGTTGGAGCGTATGGTGGCCCCGCTGGAACATATGCTGCGCAATGCCGTGGACCACGGTATTGAAATGCCAGAAGAGCGCTTGGCTGCCGGTAAGGCTGAACGAGGGCACATTGATGTTGCCCTGAAAAGGGAGGGCAGTGAAGTTGTTCTCACAATCCGCGATGACGGCGCCGGCATCAATCTGATCCGGGTACGTGAAAAGGCAGTGGAAAGCGGCCTGATGAGACCGGATGCAGAACTCTCCAACAATGAAGTTCTGCAGTTTATTTTGCAGGCTGGTTTTACCACTGCAGAGAAAGTTACCCAGATATCCGGTCGCGGTGTGGGGATGGATGTCGTTTCCGCCGAGCTGAAACAAATCGGTGGCAATGTTCACATCAATTCAGAGGCTGGTGCGGGCACAGAATTCGTGGTGCGACTACCATTTACCGTATCGGTCAATCGGGCGTTGATGGTAAAAATTGGCGATGATCTGTTTGCACTGCCGCTGAATACGATTGAAGGTATTGTGCGTCTCAGCCCCTTTGAGTTAGAGCACTATTATCGCTCCGATGGTACGCGCTTTGAATATGCTGGAGAACACTATCAGGTCAGCTATTTCGGTACCCTGTTGAAGTCCGGTGCTCAGCCAAAACTCAGTGTCGATGATATGCAGTTGCCGGTATTGTTGGTGCGCTCTGAGGGGCATGCTATGGCCCTACAGGTGGATGCGATCAAGGGCAGTCGAGAGATTGTGGTGAAGAGCCTCGGGCCCCAGTTTGCGGGAGTTCAAGGGGTGTCGGGCGCGACGGTAACCGGTGATGGTAGCGTCGTGGTGATTCTGGATGCGCATGCTCTGTTGCGTCGCCAGGCTACTCAACTGGCCAGGCCGGAAATGCCACAACTTGAAATTCAGCTGCAAGCCGATACACCGCTTGAAATCGAAGCGCGGCAGCAGACAGTGATGGTTGTGGATGACTCGGTAACCGTGCGTAAAGTAACCAGTCGCTTCCTGGAGCGTGAAGGTTATCTGGTTAGTACGGCTAAGGATGGTCAGGATGCAGTGATTCAGCTACAGGACAAGATTCCCGATCTGATACTACTGGATATTGAGATGCCGCGTATGGATGGCTTTGAAGTAGCGAGACATATTCGCTCCAGCAGCCGCCTGCGGGATATCCCCATCGTTATGATCACATCCCGTACAGGCAATAAGCACCGCGATCACGCCATATCCTTGGGTGTGAATCACTACTTGGGTAAGCCCTATCAGGAAGATGTGTTGTTGGCGGCGATCCGCGAATATGCAGACGCCGAAGCGGTAGGCGGCTGATCTGGTCTGCCCATCAAGCGGCAGGCTGTAAAATAAGAGATAGGCAATGAGTGAAGTTGAAGCACTGTCAGTCGATGTACCTGAGGAGGTTAGCAGCCTGCTGCTGCCACTTGAACAGGGGCAGATATTGGTGCCGGTGGATAGCCTCTCGGAGGTTATTGCAATGCAGACGCCAATGGCGGTTCTCGATGTCCCGGAGTGGTATCTCGGAGACCTGATTTGGCGGGAACAGCGCCTGCCTCTAGTGTCTTTTGAGGTGATGCGTGGCGGCACTTTGGGCAATGTTGCCGAAGAGGAGCGCATAGCTGTACTGAGCAGCGGAAATCCCGATGGTGATCTGCCATTTTTTGCGTTGATACTGTGCGGCACGCCAAGACTGGTCAGGGTGACCCCTGAGGAGTTGGTGCTGCGTGAGCAGGCATTAAATCCCGGTGAATTGATGCATGTGGCGCTGTCTGGAGAGGAGGCGGTTATTCCCGACTTACAGGGGGTGGAGCGGGCCTGTTTACGCTACCGGAATGCATAAACACGTTTATTAATGCGGAAAGTAGATAAAAAGGGGCCCTCAGGGCCCTTTTTTCTGTTTGGCAAATCCAACTAGAAAAGCTCTTCTGGAAGCGAGTCGCCCGGTGCATCCTGGTCGGGCATATCCCTATCTTCATCAGTGTACCGATGTCGATAGGGATTGTAGACCTCACGGCCCGGGACACGATTGGTTCTGAAAATTTCAAACATGCCATCGTAAGATGTGCGGAGGCCATTTTTGGGATTGATGCGAACGGTGACTATATCGTCGGGTTGGGGCAAGTGCCGCTCGGGAAGCCCCTCCAAAGCGCTGCTCATGAAGTCGATCCAGATCGGCAGCGCAGCAGAGCCACCGTATTCATTTTTACCCAGCTCGCCATAGGAGTCGAATCCGACCCACGCACTGGTTGCCAAGTGGGGGCTGTAACCCGAGAACCAAGCATCCCGTGGGCCATTGGTTGTGCCGGTCTTGCCGGCAATATCACCGCGCTTCATCGAACGAGCCCGGCGCCCGGTCCCCTTCTTGATAACGTCTTTTAGCATGGAGTCCATGATATAAGCCGTTTGCGCGGACATGGCTCGGGGCGCCTGGGGCCGAGCTTGATTCTTGTTGGGGTCAAGTGGCTCCAAGGGCAGTATGCGAAGTTCTGCCGGCTCTTCTCCCGGATTCGGTGCCTCTCCCTCCATTTGCAACTCAGCCAGACCGACAGGCTCAGATGAGAGGCGCTCCGAGCCGGTACCTGGCTGTGGGCAGCCCCTACACACAGTCAGGGGCTGGGCTTGATAGCGGACTTCGCCATTGACATCCAGTATCCGGTCTACCAGGTAGGGCTCTACGCGATAACCTCCATTGGCGAAGGCGGCGTAACCGCGCACCATATCCAGAGGTGTGAGAGCGGAACTCCCCAATGCGATTGTCAGGTTACGCGCCAGCTTGCTGCGTTCAAACCCGAAGCCTTCCACAAAACCCAGCGCGTAGTCGAGCCCAAGGGATTGCAGTAATCGGATTGAGACCATGTTGCGGGATTTATAAAGCGCCATGCGCAAACGAGTGGGCCCGAGGAAAGTGCCGCCGTCATTCTCTGGGCGCCAGACATCCTGCAGGTTGGTCTCCTCAAAGATGATGGGGGCGTCGTTGATAATGCTTGCTGCGGTATATCCGCGTTCGATGGCGGAAGCGTAGATGAACGGTTTAAAACTGGAGCCGGGTTGCCGTGCGGCCTGGGTGACGCGGTTGAAGTGGCTTTGACGGAAGTCATAGCCCCCCACCAGAGCACGGATGGCGCCATCCTCGGGCTCAATGGATACCAGGGCACCCTGTGCCTCGGGTACCTGTGTCAAAACCCACTCTTCGACTACTTGGGGTTCAGTGGGTTCAGGTTTTCCGCTGGGGTCTGCTAAGGGATCAGGCTGGGGGGGCTCGTCCACCGCGGTCACTATGGTTTCGCTGTTGCTTTCGGTGGCTTTGGTATTTTTTTCAACTCTGCGGAGCCGGATTACATCTCCCGGTGCAAACATCTTATCGGCGGACTGTAGGCGGGCACCGCGCGTGCTTTCGGAAATATAGGGTCTGATGGAATCGAGCCCGTTGCTCCAGGGTACTTCGATAACGCGTCGGTCCCGCAGTTGAACCTGTAGTTTTTTAGGCTCTACTACCGTCACCACGCCGGGTTCCAGCCCCCCGAGAATTGGGATTTCATTCAGTAAGTCGATCAGTTGGTCGCTGTCGTGCAAAAGTTCAGCTGGCAAGCGCTGCTCGGGACCCCGATAGCCGTGTCGAGCATCATAGGTTTCCAGTCCGTGTTGCAGTGCGTCGCGTGCGGACTCTTGTAAGCGGCTATCTATCGTCGTTATGACTTGGTAACCATCGGTATAGGCATTGTCGCCAAAGAGATCTACTGCCTCTTTTCTCGCCATTTCGGCGATATAGGGAGCATCCAGATCCAGATCGCGGCTGTGGTAGCTGGCGGTGACTGGTGCAGTAATAGAGTTTTTGTATTCGTCTTGGTCGATATATCCCAAATCCAGCATCCGCTTCAGAATCCAGTTGCGGCGTACCAGAGCGCGGGTGGGGTTGGCGATAGGATTGAACGTCGAGGGGGCTTTGGGCAATCCGGCCATCATCGCCCACTGAGCCAGGTTCAGGTCTTTGATGCCCCTGCCGTAGTAAACCTTTGCGGCCGCTTGGAAACCGTAAGCGCGGTTGCCGAGAAATATTTTGTTGATATAGAGCGCAAGGATTTCATCCTTGGTGAGTTCCTGTTCAATCTGGAGAGATAGTAAAATTTCATTGAACTTGCGCACAAAACGCTGCTCTCGACTCAAAAAGAAGTTGCGCGCCACCTGCATAGTCAGTGTACTACCCCCTGATTGGATAGATCCTGTCTTAATCAGCTGCGAGGCTGCCCGCATCAGGCCCTTTATGGAGACCCCGTTGTGGGAGTAAAAGCTTGAATCCTCCGCAGCGAGAATTGCTTTGATAAAGGGTTCTGGCGTTTGCTCGATCGTGATAGGGTTGCGCCGCTTTTCACCGAACTCACCGATCAGTTTCATATCGCTCGAGTAGACCCTCAAGGGTGTTTGTAAGCGAATATCGCGAAGGCTCTCCACAGAGGGCAGTCCTGGCTTTAGATAGAGATAGATGCTGGCCAGGGCCATAGCGGTAGCGGCTACACCGGCAAGGCCGAGCCAAAGCAGTGCGAGCAGACGATTGCGGACTTTTACGGTCATGAAACTGCTTCTTTGTACTTCATCAAAGTGATTAGGTGAATAATTATACGAATATTGTGCGCTATTACCTATGCAAATGCAGGTTGAAGCGGTAATTTAAAGTGCTATAACATCAAACTCTCATAACCCACGGAAAAGATAAGAAAAAATGGGAATTTTCCCTTTTCTGAGTAAAGGCCCTAAGGCCATGTTGGGACTCGATATTAGCTCTACAGCGGTCAAGTTGCTGGAGCTAAGTCGCAACGGCGATAAATATCGTGTCGAAAGTTACGCCGTGGAACCCCTTCCCCCCAATGCTGTGGTTGATAAAAATATCAACGATGTCGGGGCAACGGCTGAGGCTATCCGCAAAGTGGTACGCCGTTCCAAAACACGTCTACGTCAAGCCGCTGTCGCCGTATCCGGGTCAGCGGTCATCACTAAGACGCTTGAGTTGCCGGCAGACCTCTCCGATGAGGGACTGGAGGCTCAGATTGCGTTAGAGGCAGATCAGTATATTCCCTATCCGCTAGAAGAGGTGAGTCTGGACTTTGAAGTGCAGGGACCCTCTGAAAAAGGGGCTGATCAGATGGAAGTTCTCCTCGCTGCGTGTCGTACGGAAAATATTGAGCAGCGGGTGTCAGCACTGTCGGAAGCCGAGCTGGAAGCGGGAGTGGTGGATGTAGAAGCCTATGCAATAGAGCGTACCTACACCTTACTAGAAGATCAGTTCCCCCCCCAAGAGCAGCTGGTGGTTGCTGTGATTGATATCGGTTCCACCATGAGCGCCCTATCAGTCTTAGTGGATGGCAAGACGGTATACACGCGCGAGCAACTTTTTGGTGGGCGCCAGCTGAGCGATGAGATCCAACGCCGCTACGGACTGTCAGCGGAAGAGGCGACTCTGGCTAAGCGCCAAGGTGGTAGTGGCTTGCCAGATGATTACTTTGCTGAGGTTTTAGAGCCGTTCCACGATGCGGTGGTTCAGCAGGTAACCCGCTCTCTTCAGTTTTTTTACTCCTCAACTTCGTACAGCGATGTGGATTACATCCTCCTCGGTGGCGGTGTCGCTGCGATGGAGGGATTGGGCGATCTTATCAGCGAGAAACTGAGCCGGCCTATTTTGGTGGCCAACCCATTCCTCAGAATGAGTGTCTCATCTCGAGTGAACCAACAGGCGCTAGTGAGTGAGGCACCCTCGTTAATGATTGCTGTAGGCTTGGCAATGAGGGAGAAGGATTACTGACATGGCAAAAATTAACCTTCTCCCCTGGCGCGAAAAATACCGTGCGCGTAAACAAAAAGAATTTCAGCAGGTGGCTGTGGTGGTGGTTATTGCTGCAGCGGTTGCGGCATTTCTTTGGATGAAGACTGTAGATCAGCAGGTGCTTCTTCAAAATGAGCGAAACCAGATTTTGCAAACCAAGATCAATGCGCTAAATATTCAGGTTAAAGAAATTCAGGAGTTAAAAAAACGGCGTCAGGAACTCATTGACCGCATGCGGGTGATTCAAGAATTGCAGGGCAATAGGCCACTTGCCGTACGCTATTTTGATGAGATCGTTCAGGCAACCCCAGAGGGGTTGTGGCTGAGTAGCGTGAAGCGAGAGGGGGATCGATTAGACCTGTTAGGCGTGGCCGAATCCAATAACCGGGTTTCCTCTTTTATGCGTAATCTGGATCAATCAGACTGGTATGAATCTCCCAACCTGACCGGAGTAACCGCAACTCCTCAATTTGGTGACCAGGCGAGCGAGTTCAGGCTGACGGTTGACGTCAGTGGGCGCAAACAAGGCGATGATAAAGATAGTGCAAAAAAGTAAAGGATTTCGGTCATGGCATTGGCAGATACGATAAAACAGCTGAATGAACTCAGCGTCAATGATATCGACCCCTCTCGAATGGGGATTTGGCCCTTGCCGGGCCGTATTGCTGTATTGACTCTTATTGCAGTTGTCATAATTGGCGGTGGTTATTACTTCTTTATCAAGGATTTATACGGGAAACTTGATTTAGCAGTTAACAAAGAGAGGGAACTCTTTACTCAGTTTGAGCGAAAACAGTTTGAGGCCGCAAATCTTGAGGCTTATCGAATTCAGTTGGTCGAAATGGAAGAAACTTTTGGCGCACTACTAAAGCAACTGCCAAAAGACACAGAGGTGCCTGGATTACTTGAGGATATTGATGAATATGGTCGGGGTGCAGGTCTAACGATCAATAAAATTGCTTTGCAAAAAGAGCGAGTTGGCGAGTTTTACGTTGAATTGCCGATTAGAATAGAGGTCGAAGGCGATTACCATGGATTTGGAGCATTTGTCAGCGGTATTGCGGGTATGCCTCGAATAGTCACCCTCCACGATTTCAATATCTTAAGTGATCGGGGTGAGAGGGGTCTCCTGAATATGGTGATAAACGCAAAAACTTATCGCTATAAAGATCAGGGTGAAGAGGGATGAAGAGATATCTACCTATATTAACAACCCTGCTTTTTGTTTCTGGCTGTGATTTAAATACGGATCATGGCGATCTGCATACAAAAATGGCTGATGTCGAACGTAAGCCGAAAGGGCAAATTGAACCGATACCCACCTTTACTCCTTATAGTCCGTACATATACCGTGCTACTGCGCAACGAAGCCCTTTTTCTCGACCAATACTGGAGTCTGAGCAGCGTATAGTGGGGCGCAGGCTCGATGTTGCTCCGGATGTGACTCGACAGCGAGAGTTACTTGAGGGAATTGGTATTGATCTCTTGTCAATGGTGGGTAGCCTGTCCCGTGAGGGGCAGATTTGGGCCCTAATTAATGATGGTGGAGGTGGGATTCATCGAATTACGGTGGGCAATTACTTGGGTAAAAACCACGGCCGCGTAGTGAACGCGACAAGTTCACAGCTCGATATTCTTGAAATTGTACCGGATGGCACCGGTGGCTGGATCGAACGGCCGCGGGCACTGGCGTTGGAAGAGAGGGACAACGGATAATGAACAACAAGCAGTTCGCCATTTATATGGCTCAATTCCAGCTGTTGCTATTGGGGTTGTTGGTATTTCCAGTAGCTTTGTATGCCCAGACAAATCAACTAAATGATATCCAGTTTGCTGAATTGCCAGGCAGCCGTGTGCAGCTCCGCCTTACTTTTAGCGATACGCCTCCAGAACCTACCGGCTATACCATAGAGCAGCCGGCTCGTATTGTTTTGGACTTCGCTGGGGTGGAAAGTGTTCTGCCACAGAAAAAATACTCATTGGGTATCGGCGCCGCTCGAAGTGCCGTAATTGTCTCCAGTGAAGATCGCACGCGCCTTATCGTTAACCTGGACCAGCTGCCGGTTTATTCCAGTGAGCGACAGGGTAACCAGTTGGTGATGGAAATCGGCGTAGAATCTTCTGAAAGCGCTGCTTTGGCTTCGTCCGCTCCACAACATAAAAACGGTTCGACTTTGGGTCTCAAAAAGCAGTTCCAGACCGCGGAAAATATAGCGGTTAACAATGTGGATTTTCGTCGAGGAGAGGAGGGTGAGGGCAAGGTTATCGTCAGCCTGACAGACCCGGCGGTGAATATTGATGTAGAGCGCACCAATGGGAAAATTTACTTAACCTTTTTGGGCGCGGAACTGCCCGAGTCCCTGCGGCAGAAATTGGATGTTACAGATTTCGCTACTCCGGTGAGCAGTATCACCGTAGATTATGATGGGCGTAATACGGTAATTGCGGTGGATCCAAATAAGTCTGAGTATGATTATTTAGCTTATCAGGCTGATACTGAATACGTGCTGAGTGTTAAGCCTCTCACGGCCAAGGAAATCCGTGAAAAAGAAAAAGAGTTTCAGTTCAATGGAAAAAAATTGTCATTGAACTTTCAGGATATTGAAGTCCGTTCCGTGTTGCAGGTGATTGCTGACTTTACAGATCTCAACTTGGTAGCCAGTGATACCGTTCAAGGGCGTATTACACTTCGCCTTGACGGGGTGCCATGGGATCAGGCTTTAGCCCTGATTTTAAAAGCAAAGGGATTGGATAAACGTCAGGAAGGGAGTGTTATTATGGTGGCGCCAGCAGCTGAAATTGCTGAGCGCGAGCGCCAGGAGCTCGAGACCCGCAAGCAATTGGAAGAACTGGCTCCGCTACGTACAGAGTTTGTCAGTGTTCGCTATGCTGACGCGGGAGAGATATTCAATCTATTTTCAGGTCAGGGCGGAGCTGAGGGTATTGCTGGAGGTAGCGGCGGCAGTGCGAATCAGCAAACCAGTATCCTTTCTTCACGCGGCAGAGCGATTGTTGATGAGCGTACAAATACAATCATCCTCACCGATACCGAGGACAAAATTGCCCAGTTTCGTGAGTTGATCGAGGCCATTGATATTCCGATCCGTCAGGTTATGATTGAGGCGCGTATTGTAAATGCCAACAGTGATTTCCAAAGAGAGCTGGGGGTCCAGTGGGATTTTGTTGATGGCACTGATATCAATGATGATGCCTATGGCGTTGGTGCTGGTGGAATTTCTCTAGATACGGATGATGCTTTAGGGAGCCTAAGTGGAGGAGATTTTGATCCGCTGCTAGTGGATCTGGGCGTTAGCAACCCTGCAGGGAGCATTGCCTACGCGATATTAAAAAATGACTTTTACCTAAGCCTTGAGTTATCAGCATTAGAAGATACCGGTATGGCGGAGATCGTGTCACAACCTAAGGTGGTTACCGGTGATAAACAGGAAGCTACCATCCAATCGGGTGTAGAGGTTCCATACCAAGAAACCACCTCTTCGGGAGCCGCGTCTATTACGTTTCGGGAGGCAGTGTTACTGTTAAACGTCACTCCACAGATTACTCCAGACAATAATATTATTATGACGTTGAATCTTGAGCAAAACAGCGTGGGTGAGTATGTCAGTGTAGGCGAGGGAGAGGTCCCCACGATCAACATAAATACTTTAGCCACTAAAGTATTGGTCCGCAACGGCGAAACAATAGTGTTGGGTGGTGTTTTTGAAAGTACTGTGGTAGAAGGTGAAACAAAGGTCCCTCTACTGGGTGACATTCCCTATATCGGCAATTTGTTTAAGAAGACCATCAGGACCGATGATAAGCGCGAAATCCTGATGTTTATTACCCCGCGTATTATGGAAGACGAGGCTTTTTACACTAAGTGATCACCCGCTCCATTTTTCTGGTCGGTCCCATGGGGGCCGGCAAGTCTACTATCGGGAAATTAATGGCGGCTCAGTTACAGCTGCCATTTGTTGATACCGACAAAGTACTGGAAGAACGCACCGGTGCGGATATTCCTTGGATATTTGATGTCGAGGGGGAGGCAGGTTTTCGCCGGCGGGAGAGCGAAATACTCGAAGAGCTTTGCCGCGGGGATAGCCATATTATTGGCACCGGTGGGGGCATCGTGCTGCTGGAAGAGAACCGGCGCCAGCTGCAAAAATATGGTTATGTGGTCTACTTACAGGCAAACATCGATCAGCTTTTAGAGCGCACTTCAAAAAATTCCAATCGTCCACTTTTACGTGTCCCCAATCCCCGACAGCGTATCGCCGAGATATTGCAGGAGCGGGAGCCTCTGTATCGTGAAGTTGCAGATATTATTTGCGATACCAATGACCTGTCCCCCAAACAAGCTTCTCTTCTGGTGGCCGAGCGCCTAAGTAATCTACTGTCCGGTTAGCTAGCCAACGCCTGTGCTAAAGTGCGCTTCACTTCTGTAGACATAGATTAAGGCTGGCGGGATGGAGAGTCGTATGCAACGTCTAAATGTAGAACTCGGCGCGCGCAGTTACCCGATTATTATTGGATCAGGCTTTCTCGGGGCCCCGCAGCAGCTTCTCCCCTATATTCATGGTCGGCAAGTTTGTATCGTTACCAATGAAACAGTCGCACCACTCTACCTCGCAAAGTTAATCGAAGCTTTACAGGGGTTTAATAAGTTGGATGTTGTCGAGCTGCCTGACGGTGAAGCTTTTAAGAACCTCGATACCCTCAACCGTATTTTTGATGTTCTGCTGGAAAAGCGTCACAACCGTACCACTACCCTAATTGCATTGGGAGGCGGTGTTGTTGGCGATATGTGCGGCTTTGCCGCAGCTTGCTACCAACGCGGAGTCAATTTTATCCAGGTACCCACCACTTTGCTGGCACTGGTTGATTCCTCCGTAGGTGGAAAGACGGGGGTTAATCATCCTCTCGGCAAAAATATGATTGGCGCCTTCCACCAGCCCCGGCTTGTTTTGGCGGATACCGATACTTTGAACACATTACCAGCAAGAGAGCTTTCCGCGGGTCTCGCCGAAGTTATCAAGTATGGGTTGATCTGTGACAAACCCTTTTTCTATTGGATCGAGGAGAATCTGCAGCGGCTACTCAATAGGGAGCCTGAGGTCCTGGCTTATGCTATAGAGCGTTGCTGCCGGAATAAGGCCGATGTTGTTGCCAGTGATGAGCGCGAGGGAGGTCGGCGTGCAATTTTGAACTTTGGCCACACCTTTGGTCACGCCATTGAGGCCGTACAAGGCTATGGAAACTGGCTGCACGGAGAGGCCGTGGCAGCGGGTATGGTTATGGCGCTGGAGCTTTCACGGCTGCGCGGCGATATTGATAATGACTTGGTGGAGCGTTTGCGACAGATGCTGCAAATTGCAGGTCTATCGCAGCGGGCACCCGTGGGCATGAGTGCAGCTAGTTTTTTGCAGTCGATGCAAATCGACAAGAAAGTTCTGGATGGAAAGTTGCGACTGATTCTTTTACAAGCTTTGGGCGAGGCTGTGATTGTTGATGACACTCCACGAGAAATGATTATGGATGCGCTGCGAAACTGTGGGGCGGAGTGATGATAGTGTGCAAACTTGGCAAAAAAGAGGACTGAATACCAGAATGTTTGCCGTGCAGAAGATAAGACCAACTTTATTTTGTTTTGCAGGCTAATAATCTGTTAAATATTGAAAATGCAGTGACAATCAAGTAATATTGCGCCCCCCCGAAAGGAAAGGCGGGGCAAAAAACCGCCATTAACAACAAAAAAAGCCCCATTGGAGGGCTTTTTTTATCTCGGGATCTTTTACCAAGGGACCGCAGGAGAGCGTAGCGCGAAGCTGAAAGTCACATTCGCCCATAGCAGGCACTTCTTTTAAGCGCCAGTGGTCCCCCAATCGATAGCGACGAGGAATTCTATGGGTAACAGTCTGTATCAGTTGGATGAGTTTAAAGACAACTGCGGTTTTGGTCTGATCGCTCATTTGCACGGTGTGGCAAGTCACAAATTAGTGCAGACCGCCATCGAATCCCTTACCTGCATGACCCACCGGGGCGGTATTGCTGCTGATGGGAAGACGGGCGACGGCTGTGGACTTTTACTGCAGAAACCGGATGCCTTTCTTCGTTCAGAGGCTAAGAAACTTCTCGGGACAGACCTCACAGAAGCCTACGCGGTGGGTTCAATCATGCTGCCCCTGGATGAGCGCGCGGCGCGAGAGGCTAGGGAGGTTCTGGAAGCAGAGCTCCAGGCGCAAGGTTTGCGGATTGCAGGCTGGCGGATGGTGCCGACGAATCCGGAGTGTCTGGGGCCTATCGCCAGGGAATGCTTACCGCAGTTTGAGCAGCTGCTGATAAATGACGCGGAGCAACCCCTGGGTGAGGCGAAGTTTAATGCCCGCCTCTATGTTGCCCGCCGCAAGGCTGAGCAGCGACTGAGCAGCGATGTGTATATCGCCAGTTTATCGACCAGCGTACTCTCCTACAAAGGCCTGATGATCCCGGCCGATCTGCCGAAGTTCTTTCCCGAATTGGCCGACTCGAGTCTCGAGACCGCTATTTGTGTTTTTCATCAGCGCTTCTCCACCAATACCATGCCCCGCTGGCCACTGGCACAGCCCTTCCGTTTATTAGCCCACAATGGCGAAATCAACACCATTACCGGCAATCGCAATTGGTCGGTAGCACGTACCAACAAATTTTCGACAGACTTGATTCCCGAGTTGAACGAGCTGGTACCGCTGGTGAATCGGGAAGGTTCAGATTCCTCCAGTCTGGATAATATGCTGGAAATGCTGCTCGCTGGCGGTATGGAACTCCACCGGGCGGTGCGTATGTTGGTGCCGCCAGCCTGGCAAAATGTTGAAGGCATGGACGCAGACCTGCGCGCGTTTTATGAATACATCTCGATGCATATGGAACCCTGGGATGGACCGGCCGGGCTGGTGATGACCGATGGTCGCTATGCGGTATGTACTTTGGATCGAAACGGCTTGCGCCCATCCCGCTGGGTGATCACTAAGGATGACCTGATTACTGTGGCATCCGAGGTTGGCGTATATAACTATGTGCCCGAGGATGTGGTGGCCAAGGGGCGTCTTGGGCCTGGGCAAATGCTTTCAGTGGATACTCGCGAAGGCAAGCTCTATCACACTGCTGATATCGACAATATGCTCAAGCGAGCGCAGCCCTATAAGCGTTGGCTGAAAGAACAAGCTCGTCGTATTCGCTCGACTCTGGTCACAGCACCGGTGGATAACAACTTTTCCCACCAACAATTCAAAATCTACCAGAAACTGTTTAGTTCCTCACTGGAGGAGCGCGATAAGGTTGTTCGCCCCATGGCTGAAGCCGGTCAGGAAGCCGTTGGCTCCATGGGTGATGACACACCGATGGCCGTGCTGTCACGCGACAACCGTTCGCTCTTCGATTACTTTCGTCAGCAATTTGCCCAGGTGACCAACCCACCGATAGACCCTTTGCGGGAGACGGTGGTGATGTCCCTGGAGACCTGCCTGGGCCGTGAAAAACCTGTATTTGAAGAGACTCGAGAGCACGCCGACCGGGTGATTCTATCTTCACCCGTGCTTTCCCATATGAAGTACACGGCGTTGCTGTCTATCGACCGCCCGGGTTTCGAGGCAGAGATTTTTGATCTTAACTATGATCCGGCTGAGCAGGATCTGAAAACAGCGATTGAGAGACTCTGTGCGACAGTTGAGGCCTCAGTGCGTGCTGGTGCGGTTATCGTGGTGTTGTCCGACCGGAATATCCGCGATGGTCAATTGCCTATAGATGCTTTGTTGGCCACGGGTGCCGTGCATCACCACCTGGTACACGCGGGCCTTCGTTGCGACTCCAATGTTGTGGTCGACACTGCCAGTGCCCGCGATGCCCATCAGCTTGCGTGTCTGGTGGGTGTTGGGGCGACAGCGGTGCACCCCTATTTTTCCTACAGTATTATCAATCACCTGATCGATACTGGAGAGCTGTTGTTAGATGCTGCGGAAGCACAGAAAAATTACCGCAACGGCATCATCAAGGGGCTTTTGAAGATTCTGTCCAAAATGGGGATCTCCACGGTCGCCTCTTATCGGGGAGCCCTTTTGTTTGAGTTGGTGGGGATTTCCAAAGAAGTGGTAGACCTCTGCTTCCCGGGTGCACCAACCCGTATTGAGGGAGCCGGCTTTGCCGAACTTCAGGCCGACATGGAGGCGCGGGCGGCAAGCGCCTGGAAGGCGCGCAAGCCGGTCTCTCCCGGCGGTTTACACAAATTTGTTTACGGCCAGGAATATCATGCGTTTAACCCGGATGTAGTAACTACCCTGCGTCGTGCAGCGAGTACGGGTGACTACGCGGCCTGGCGGGATTATGCGGAGCTGGTAAACCGACGCCCGGTTGCCACATTGCGAGACATGCTTGATTTTAAAGAAAATATTGAGCCGGTTGCGCTGGAGGACGTAGAGCCTGCCGCACAGATTTTGCGCCGCTTTGATACCGCAGCTATGTCCTTGGGGGCCCTGTCACCAGAGGCCCACGAATCCCTAGCTCAGGCTATGAACCGGCTGGGAGGCCGCTCGAATAGTGGTGAAGGGGGCGAGGACCCGGCCCGTTTCGGTACCGATAAAGTCTCCAAAATTAAGCAGATTGCTTCTGGTCGTTTTGGAGTAACGCCCAACTACCTGGTTAATGCGGATGTGCTACAGATCAAGGTAGCTCAGGGCGCCAAACCCGGTGAGGGGGGGCAGTTGCCCGGAGGCAAGGTTAATGAACTGATCGCACGCTTGCGCTACTCAGTACCCGGTGTGACCCTGATCTCTCCTCCTCCACATCACGATATCTATTCGATCGAGGATCTGGCGCAGCTGATTTACGACTTGAAACAGGTTAACCCCGATGCGTTGGTGTCAGTCAAACTGGTGTCTAGACCGGGAGTGGGCACCATTGCTGCCGGTGTCGCCAAAGCTTATGCGGACTTGATCACCATCTCAGGTTACGACGGCGGCACGGCAGCGAGTCCCATTACGTCGATTCGCTATGCAGGTTCTCCCTGGGAACTGGGCTTGGCAGAAACTCACCAGACCCTGCGCGCTAATGACTTGCGCGGCAAGGTAAGAGTGCAAACGGACGGTGGCCTAAAAACCGGCCTCGATGTTATCAAGGCGGCAATTCTCGGTGCTGAAAGCTTTGGTTTTGGTACTGCTCCGATGGTGGCGATCGGCTGTAAGTACCTACGTATTTGTCATTTGAACAATTGCGCTACCGGTATTGCTACCCAAAAGAAAGATCTGCGTGACGAACACTATATTGGCACCGCAGAGATGGCGATGAATTTCTTCCGCTTTGTCGCCGAAGAGACTCGTGAATGGATGGCTCAACTCGGTGTGCGCACCCTTGAAGATCTGGTGGGACGCGTTGATCTACTGCGTGTGCTGGATGGAGAAACCGACAAGCAGAGAAAGCTGGATCTCTCTCCTCTACTGCATACCGATGAGTTGCTCGATAGTAAACCGCAGACCTGCCAGTCTGCCACCAATGATCCCTGGGATAAGGGGGTGCTGGCGGAGCGTATGGTGGCAGATATCTTGCCGGCGATTGAGAGCTTTAGCGGCGGCGAGTTCAACTATACGGCAACCAATTGTGATCGCTCTCTTGGCGCACGCCTGTCAGGGGAAATTGCTAAGCGTTACGGTAACCAGGGCATGGCCGAGGCCCCGATAAAGCTCCGCTTAAAAGGTGTAGCTGGACAGTCTTTTGGGGTTTGGAATGCCGGCGGCCTGGAAATGTACCTGGAGGGTGATGCCAACGACTATGTGGGCAAGGGTATGGCCGGTGGTAAGTTGGTTATTCGTCCGCCGCAAGGCAGTTCTTTTGCTTCACAGGAAACCAGTATTGTCGGTAATACCTGCTTGTACGGTGCTACCGGCGGTAAATTGTTTGCGGCTGGCTGTGCCGGTGAGCGTTTTGCTGTGCGCAACTCCGGGGCCTTCGCAGTTGTAGAGGGCGCTGGTGATCATTGCTGTGAATATATGACCGGAGGGATGGTCGCGGTTCTGGGCCGTACCGGTTTTAACTTCGGTGCAGGAATGACTGGGGGTTTCGCCTATGTATTGGATATGCAGCGCGATTTCTTTGACCGCTGCAACCATGAGCTGATTGAGCTGCGTAGGATCAGTAGCGAGATTCTGGAGCCGCACCAAAGCCACTTGCGTGAAGTCATCGCGGAGTATGCTGCGGAGACTCAAAGTGAATGGGGCGCAGAGCTTCTCGACAACTTTGACGACTACTTGAGCCGTTTCTGGCTGGTTAAACCAAAGGCGGCGAGCCTTGCAGATCTTCTATCCGACGTGCGCAAGCGCGGCGAATAAAGGCGGGGTGGAGAAACAGTATGAAAGACAGATTGAACAACGACTTCCAGTTTATCGACGTGGCTCGTATTGATCCGCCGAAGAAGGACATCACTACCCGCACCGGCGAATTTGTGGAAGTTTATGAGCCCTTCAGCGAGCGACAGGCGGCGAGTCAAGCACACCGCTGTCTGGATTGCGGTAACCCTTACTGTGAATGGAAGTGCCCAGTGCACAACTACATTCCCAACTGGCTCAAACTGATCAGCGAAGGGAATGTGATCGAGGCTGCCGAACTCTGCCATGAAACCAATACCCTACCGGAAGTTTGTGGGCGAGTTTGCCCCCAAGACCGCCTGTGTGAAGGGGCCTGTACCCTCAATGATGGCTTCGGCGCGGTGACCATTGGCAATGCCGAAAAATACATTACCGATACCGCATTTGCCTTGGGTTGGCGGCCGGATCTCAGCCATGTGGAAAAAACCGGTAAGCGTGTGGCGATCATCGGGGCCGGCCCTGCCGGTTTGGGTTGTGCCGATATCTTGGTACGCAATGGCGTGCAGCCGGTGGTTTTTGATAAGCACCCAGAAATTGGGGGTCTGATCACTTTTGGTATTCCGGAATTCAAGCTTGAAAAATCGGTAATGCAGCAGCGCCGCGAGGTGTTTGCTGGAATGGGTGTCGAGTTCTGCCTCAATACCGAGGTGGGCAAGGACATCAGCATTGAGCAGTTGTTGAAAGACTATGATGCCGTGTTTATGGGGATGGGTACCTACAACTATATGAGAGGGGGCTTCCCTGGCGAAGACTTGTCTGGAGTCCACGATGCCCTGCCATATCTGATCGCCAACGTAAATCGCAATATGGGCTGGGAGCGCGATGCCTCGGAGTTTGTTTCGGTTGAAGGCAAGCGGGTAGTGGTGCTCGGTGGTGGGGATACCGCTATGGACTGCAACCGCAGCTCCATCCGCCTTGGTGCAAAAAGCGTCGCTTGTGCCTATCGCCGCGATGAAGAAAATATGCCGGGTTCCCGCCGCGAAGTAGCGAACGCCAAGGAAGAGGGCGTGCAGTTCCTTTTCAACCGCCAGCCGGTGGAAATTGTGGGGGATGGCCAGGTTACGGGCGTTAAAGTAGTCACTACTGAGCTTGGGGAGCCCGACGAAAACGGCCGCCGCCGCCCCCAAGTCGTGCCCGGTTCTGAGGAAATTATCCCTGCGGATATCGTCCTGATTGCTTTTGGTTTTCGTCCCAGTCCGGCGCAGTGGTTTGCTGAGCACAATATTGAAGTGGCTGATTGGGGTGGGGTTATCGCGCCAGAAAAGCAGAAGTACAAGTTCCAGACCTCTAATGACAAGGTTTTTGCGGGGGGTGACATGGTACGCGGTTCTGACCTGGTCGTGACCGCTATTTGGGAAGGGCGTCAGGCTGGTGAAGGCATTCTCGACTACCTGGATATCTAGCTGACTGTTGCGGAAGGCTATTCGTGTCTGGGACTGCGGTAGTTGCCCGCAAATATTCCAGGCCAGCCCAAGCGGTTACGTGCTTGGGCTGCGGCCCTCACAGTACCGCCTCTCTTTATATGTTTGTACCAGTAATAGCGGTATATTTTTGCCACCCTGTGTCTAGACGCCTCGCCCCTGTACAATGGCCGTTTTTTTAGCCCGCTCGGTGTGCATATGTCTGATACCAAACCGTCCGAATTGAAAAATGATCGATTTCTCCGCGCCCTGCTGCGCCAGCCAGTGGATCGCACGCCTGTATGGATGATGCGACAGGCGGGTCGCTATTTGCCGGAATATCGCGCCAGTCGTGCTGAAGCCGGCAGTTTTATGGATCTTTGCCGCAATACAGAGCTGGCTTGTGAAGTCACCTTACAGCCGCTCGAACGCTACCCACTGGATGCTGCTATTCTGTTCTCGGATATCTTAACCATTCCCGATGCCATGGGACTCGGCCTCTATTTTTCCGAAGGTGAGGGCCCTAAATTCCATAAGCCTCTGCGCACTGCCGCAGATATCGAGGCACTGGAAGTGGTTAACAGCGAGCGCGACCTGGACTATGTGATGAATGCTGTGTCCAGGATCCGCCATGAGCTGAATGGCCGTGTCCCCCTAATCGGTTTCTCCGGCAGCCCGTGGACCCTGGCGACTTATATGGTCGAAGGCGGGTCCAGCAAGGACTTTGCGCGCTGTAAAGAAATGCTCTACAACCGCCCCGAACAGATGCACCAATTATTGACTATATTGTCGGATTCGGTAATTGATTACCTGAATGCCCAGATTCGTGCTGGAGCTCAAGCAGTACAGATTTTTGATACCTGGGGAGGTGCCCTGAGCCACGGTGCTTACCGGGAATTTTCCCTGCAGTACATGGAACGAATTCTCCAGGGCTTAATTAAGGAAGCGGATGGTCGCCGTGTGCCAGCGATTTTGTTTACCAAAGGGGGTGGCCAGTGGTTGGAAGCTATGGCAGCTACCGGCGCGGATGCCCTAGGCCTTGATTGGACAACAGATATTGGCGGCGCCCGTGCTCGCGTAGGAGACAAGGTCGCCCTACAGGGCAATTTGGACCCGGCAGTACTCTATGCCAGCCCCGAGCGAATCCGGAGCGAAGTAGCAACAATTTTGCAGTCCTTTGGACAAGGTAGCGGACATATTTTTAACTTGGGCCATGGCATCACTCCGAAGGTCGACCCCAAGCATGCCGGTGCCATGATTGATGCGGTAGTGGAGCTTTCAGGCCGGTATCACGCTTAATTTAGGTGGCGATATTCTGAGTCTGTGAATGTAGTCTCACTTTGGGCGGGTGAACCTTAATATCCCTCCGTGATATAAAGGTGAACTTGCCCATGAGACCTAGGATTTAACGCCACGCGGTCTATTTGGGGCAATTTTGTAGCAATAATTACAGTTGTTGGCATCTTCCCCAGTGGCAATCGAACAGGCAAAAATCTCGGTAGACGATTTACAGCGCGGCATGTTTGTCTCCAGGCTCGACAAGCCCTGGACGCGAACCCCATTTGCGTTGCAGGGCTTCTATATCCGCGATTTAGAAGAGATTCGGCAGTTACAAAAGTACTGCCGCTTCGTTTACGTCGATATTCATAAAACAGTAGGCAGCGCCGGTGTCACCCTGCGCCGCTTGATGAACGCTAGTTCAGCTTCCATCGGTCAGGGTCGCGGCAGCTCCGCCCGTACCGTGATCACCATCCCCTCCCGACCTGTTGTCATTTCCCACAAGGCCTACCCGCCTCCACAGCCTGTACAAAGGGAAGCAAATACTGCCCGCAAACTGCACGGACAGATCCTCTATGGAATGAGTGAGGTGATGGGACTGGTAGCGAGTAATCGGCCTCTCCCGGTACAGCAAGTTAACCAGGTCGTTGAGGACCTGGTTGAGAGTGTTCTGCGCAGTCCCGATGCTTTTGCCTGGCTGGCCCGAGTTCGAGATAAGGATGAACACACCTACAGTCACTCGGTGCGTGCCAGTATTTGGGCGGTGTTATTCGGTCGCCATATTGGTCTCACGCGCAGAGAGCTGGTGCAACTGGGGGTGGCTACCCTGCTCAAGGATGTGGGTAAACTGGCGATCGAAGGAGAGGTGCTGCAAATGAAGCAGCGCGATCCGCGCAGTGAGTTGGAATACCGCAAATTTGTACAACACAGCGTGAAAATGCTGGCGGCAGATCCGAAAATTGATCCGGAGGTGATAAACATTGTGCGCGGTCATTGTGAGCGCCACGATGGCAGTGGTTATCCCAGTGGGTTGCGGGGAGATAAAATTCCGGTACTGGCGCGTATGTGTGGGATAGTGACCTTTTATGATGAAGCCACTAACCCCCGCGGTTCCAGCCAGCCGGTAGCACCGTCGCGTGCTGTTGCAAAGCTCTATGATTTACGGGGTATCGCTTATCAAGAGCAGCTGGTTGTGGAGTTTATCCAGGCTATAGGCCTTTATCCCACCGGCACCCAAGTGGAGTTGTCGACGGGAGAAGTTGGCGTGGTGGTCGAGCAGACCTACGATCGTCGCTTGCGCCCCAAAGTCATGATTATTCTGGATCGGGAAAAGCGTGAACTCAGCAGGCCCCGGCTCTGCGATTTGGCCGAAGTTGAGGATCGCGAACAGAAACTGATTGAGCGTGGCAAAATGAGTGCTCAGGAAAAGATGAGCATCCTCAGGGATATAGAGCCCGGTGCCTATCCTCAGGTGGATGCGGCCGCTGTGCGCGACAGTTATTTGTTCCGTGGGGGCCGGCTAGGCCAACTACTCACGCGGCTGACAAAGTAATTCGAATTATTTAAGGTACGGTGGCCTGTGCGCCACCGTTCTTGTCCTTGTTTTCTTATTCGCCAGTGGGCACACAGTTACCGAAGTGTTCACCCATGCGAACTGGCGACTCCGCCTCAAGTTGGTCCAGCCAGCGAACTTGGTCGGCCCCGAACAGCATGATGACTGTAGAGCCCAACTTAAAGCGGCCCATCTCCTCACCCTTCTCCAAATGGATAGGTGCTTTTTCGAGATAATCGGTAGTGCGCACATGGCGCTGTAGCGGAGCCACTTGGCCAGCCCACACCGTTTCAATACCGGCGACAATCATCGCACCCACCAGAATCATGGCCATAGGGCCTGCATCGGTATCGAACACACACACCAGACGTTCGTTGCGGGCGAAGAGGCGGGGAACATTCTCGGCGGTGATCGTATTTACCGAAAATAGTTGCCCGGGTACATAGGTCATACTGCGCAGTGTCCCCGCAAGCGGCATATGCACCCGGTGGTAATCTTTCGGCGACAGGTAGACAGTGGCGAAATGGCCATCGTTAAATTGTGCCGCAACCTCAGGATCTCCGCCCACTAGTTCGAGCAGGCTGTAGTCCTGGCCTTTAGCCTGAAAGATCCGACTGTTGTGGATCTGTCCCAGCTGGCTGATTGCGCCGTCAGCTGGGCAAGCGAGGCTTTGTTGGCCATCGACAACAGGCCGCACACCATCCACCAATTCGCGAGTGAAAAATTCATTAAAAGTGCGGTACGCGGTGCAGTCAGTTTCTTTGGCCTCCTGCATATCCACGCCGTATTTATTCACAAACCAGCGGGTAAAAGGGTCTTTGATCCACTTGATTTCGGTGTTCGCCAACCAGCCAGCGGCACGGGATAGTGCGTGTTGCGGGGTGAAGTATTGCAGGGCGGCAAAAAGTTTTGGATTCATAAAGCTACATCTTTCTCAGTGTTTTTACTGCTCTACCGGTGTATTGGGCAGGTTGCCCCACTCACTCCAGGAGCCAGGGTAAGCGCGGATATCAAACCCTAGGGATCTGCCGACGAGCCAGGTAAAACCGGAACGGTGATGGCTCTGGCAGTGGGTTACGATTGTGTGCGAGTCATCTATTCCTCGGGCTGCGAGAAACTCGCGGACGTCGGCTCTGATCCGTAAATCTCGCTGTGGGTCCATCAATTGGGTCCACTCGCAATTGACAGCGCCTGGAATATGTCCGCCTTTCATGGCCAGTACACGTTCGCCACGATATTCCTGCGGTGAACGGGCATCCCAGATCAGGAAGCCTGGATTGCCGAGTTGTGCCTGTATCTGTTGGGCGTCCATAGCGGCCGCTGCGTCTACAGTGATTTCAGTATTGCTGGGAGTGATTGCTGCATCATCGATGGACAGTGGCAGACCGGCACCGCGCCAGGCGTGCATGCCACCATTCAGATAGCTGCAATTGCGGTGTCCGATGATTTCCAGGGTCCATAGAAAGCGTCCGGCCCATCCACCACCCTCGTCGTCGCAGGCAACGATATGCTGATCCGGTTTTAGGCCGATAGCGCGAAACACCTGGGTCAGCTGTTGGATATCGGGAATTTTGCCCGGGGCGGGTGTAGTACCGGCCATCAATGCTTGGAAAGGTAGGTGCACGGCTCCCGGAATATGACCATTGTAGAAATTCTGTGGTGAGCTCAGATCCACGATCAATAGCTCTTGGTGCTCCAGCTGCGCAGCGAGTTCTTCCGCTTCAATAATCAGTTTCAAAACTTGTTCTCCGATTCCAGGCTGTTGCGCAGATGCAAAAAACTGTTCATACGGCGTTCGCTGATATCCCCATCGGTCAGTGCCTTTTGGATGGCACAGCGGGGCTCACTCTGATGGCGGCAATCGCGGAAACGGCAGTGTCCGATAAAGGGGCGGAACTCGATAAACCCCTCGAGCAGTGCCGCTTCCTCCATATGCCAGAGGCCAAATTCGCGAATGCCCGGGGAGTCTATCAGATCCCCGCCAGAGGGCAGATGAAACAGCTCTGCCGCAGTAGTAGTGTGGGTCCCTTTCAATGTGGCTTCTGACAGGGCGCCGGTGCGCGCCCCAGCACTGGGGAGCAGCGCGTTAACCAGAGATGACTTGCCCACGCCGGACTGACCGACAAAAACACTGCAGCCTTGCGCTAGGGTGTGCAGCAGCTGTGGTAGGCCTTCCTCGGTCTTGGTGGACAATCGGAGGACCGGATAACCCAAATCGGGATAAGGAGCGAGTAGCTCCTCTAGCTGTTCACGGTTGCTATCGTCGATCAGGTCGGTTTTGTTGAGAAGCAACATCGGCGCTATACCGGTGGTTTCGGCAGCAACCAGGTATCGGTCTATGGCATTGGCAAAGGGCTCGGGATAGGGAGCAATGACAATTAAAATGCGGTCGATATTGGCTGCTACGGTTTTAAGATCGCCATAGCGATCCGGGCGCTGCAGTTCCGAATCGCGCGGCAGCCGAGCACCGATAACACCAATGCCCCCATCGCTATCCTCCGTAGCCGGGTGCCAGGCGACGCGGTCACCGGTTACCAGGGGGTCGATATTGGCGCGCAGGTGGCAGCGCTGACGCAGCGTTGGATCGCTCTTACTCTCGACCAGCACCTGCGTACCGTAATTGGCGATGACTAGACCAACTTGCTCGCGGCCCAATTGTCCCTCTTCTAGGGACTCTTCGGCAGATTGCTCGCGCTTGCGGGCGCGGGCTTCACGCTCTTGCTGGATCTTATTGATACGCCACTGTTGGCGGCGGTTTAACTTACGTTTACTCATGCACTGACACCTGGGGACGAGCGGCGGATTATAGCTATTGGTGAGTAGTTGCGGTAACTTGCGCGAAAAGTTTGAGGAGGCCTGCTGTGGATCAGAATAATCTGGTCTGGATTGACCTGGAGATGACCGGTCTGGATCCAGACAAAGAGCGCATTATTGAAATTGCCACCATCGTGACGGATTCGCGCCTTAATATTCTTGCTGAGGGCCCGGCGATGGTGATTCACCAGGGGGATGCCCTGTTGGATGCCATGGATGAGTGGAACACGGAGCAGCATGGAGGATCGGGGCTGGTTGCGCGGGTAAAACAGTCTTCCATTTCTGAGAGAGAGGCAGAGCGGGAAACGATAGAGTTTCTGCGCCATTGGGTACCTAATGGCGCATCGCCTATGTGTGGCAACTCTATCGGACAGGATCGTCGCTTCCTGGTCAAATATATGCCCTCGCTGGAATCCTACTTTCACTATCGCAATCTGGATGTGAGTTCGGTTAAGGAACTGGCACGACGCTGGCGGCCGGAGGTTTTGGAGGGCGTGAAGAAGCATAGTAATCACCTGGCGCTGGACGATATTCGCGATTCTATTGAAGAGCTGCGCCATTACCGTGAGACGTTCTTTCGCCTCTAGTTATCGGCGGGTTTACGCTTAATTTTTCGCTTGCGTTTGCGCCCGCTGCGCAATCGCTCAAGTGCCCACTGGATATGCTCTAAAACCAATGGTGATGCGAGGGTCCGTGCGCTCTCCAGTGTTTCTATCACTGCGGTATTGGCCTCGCCATTACCCAGTGCGACTGCCAGGTTGCGCTGCCAGCGCTGGTGGCCGATGCGACGAATGGCCGAGCCCTCAGTTTTACGCAGGAACTCCTCCTCATCCCAGGTAAACAGCGTGAGTAGCTCGCCACTATCGAGGCCGTGACGAGGGTGAAAATCCTTTTCGTCGGTGGGTGTGGCAATTTTATTCCAGGGACAAATGATCTGGCAATCGTCGCAGCCGAACACCCGATTGCCGATGGGCTCGCGAAATTCCTCCGGTATTGGGCCTTTGTTCTCGATGGTGAGATAGGAAATACAGCGGCGCGCATCGAGTGTGCGGTCGTCGACAAAGGCATCAGTGGGGCAAACCTTCAAGCAGGCGACACACTCGCCACACTGGTCCGTTTCCTCGCTGATATCCACAGGTAAAGGCAGGTTGGTGTAAATCTCACCGAGAAAAAAGTATGACCCTGCTGTTGAATTGATCACTAGGGTATTTTTGCCAATCCAGCCCAGGCCGGCTTTTGCCGCCAGAGCCTTCTCCATGACCGGGGCGCTGTCGGTAAAGGCACGGCCCTTTGATTCGATGCCCCGCTCAGCACAAAAGGTATCTATTTTCTTTGCCAGGTTGGCGAGCCGTTTGCGAATTAGTTTGTGGTAATCGCGGCCATTGGCATAGCGGGATACGTAGGCCTTGCTCGCATCCTTTAACACCTTTATCGGTTGGGTATCCGGTGGCAGGTAGTCCAAACGCGCGCTAATCACACACAATGTCCCCGGCTCAAGCAGCTCTGGGCGCCAACGCTTCTCGCCGTGCGCGCCCATCCAGTCCATGTCCGCATGATAGCCTGCATCTATCCATGTGCGCAGACGTTCGCCTTCTTCTTCCAGGCGGCAATCGGTGATCCCTACTTGTTGGAAACCCAGTTCTCGGCCCCAAATTTTGATCAGTTGGGCTAACTCGGCGAACAGTGATTCGGTCATAAGTAATGCGGCTCGATATTCCCGGCGAGCACAATGCCTGGCAGGGACGGTATACTTTGCTGTTCGCACAAATGGCGGCGACGTAATCGCCTATTTTGCCACAGAAGAATTCTTGACCACATCGCGGGAGCTGCATGGACACGCCTCAACCTCTATACAGTGCCGAATCGGTACGTGAGTTGGATCGACAGACAATCGCTGCACTGGAAATTCCCTCTATTCAACTGATGAAGCGCGCCGGTCGCGCGGCATTCTCACACTTGCAAGCACGCTGGCCCGATATTGGCCGCCTGCAGGTCTTCTGCGGCGGCGGTAATAATGGCGGCGATGGTTATGTCATTGCAGCGCTGGCCGCGCAGAAAAAGCTCCCGGTCACCGTATTTGCATCTACTGACCCCGAGCGCCTGAACGGAGACGCGCGAGAGGCCTACGGCTATGCCTGCCGGGAGGGTGTTCAGGTAGTGTCCTCCCTCACGGAACTGGATACCGCCGATGGCGATACCCTGGTTGTGGATGCTCTGCTGGGCACAGGTTTCAGCGGTGAACTGCGTTCAGATGTGGCACACGCTATAGAAAGAATCCATAAAAGCCCGGGGCCAGTATTGGCGGTGGATATCCCCTCGGGCCTGAGTGCGGACACCGGTAGTGCGGGTGAAGCGGTCTCTGCAGACATGACAGTGACTTTTATTGGGCGCAAATTTGGTCTTTATGGCGGCCGTGGTCCGGCGTTGTGTGGCGAGGTGGTCTACGAAAACTTGGGGGCCCCGGCAGTGCTTTTCAGTAAGGTACAGCCATTGGCAATGCGCTACGAGGGGTCAGCGATACGCCGCTTGCCACCGCGCTCGGCGGACAGTTATAAAAACCAGTTCGGACATATTCTGATTGTCGGTGGCGATACAGGATTTGGCGGAGCCGCACTAATGGCCGCGCAGTCCTCTGCGCGTTGTGGCGCAGGCCTGATTTCCCTCGCAACCCGCCCCGACCATCTGTCCGCAGTGTTAACCCGCTGTCCTGAGGTGATGGCTCACCCGGTCATTTCCGGACAGGAGCTGGAGCCTCTACTCGATGGGCCCAGCGTGATCGCCGTAGGGCCGGGATTGGGGCGTTCGCCCTGGAGTGAGCAACTACTGGCTCGGGCCGGGCGTGCGGAAGTGCCGCTAGTGGTGGATGCCGATGCGTTGAATATTCTCGCGGAAGGTCGAGTATTGGCCGGAGTAAGGCGGGATGATTGGGTATTGACTCCGCATGTGGGAGAAGCGGCTCGCCTATTGGATTGCGATACGACGGAAGTGCTCGCCGATCCAGTCGCAGCTGCCGTTGCCATTCAGCAGAAATTCAGTGGGGTGGTGATATTAAAGGGCGCCGGTACACTCATTGCGCACGCTGGCGGCGTCGACCTGATTAACAGTGGTAATCCGGGTATGGCCTCCGGAGGCATGGGAGACCTGCTCACCGGAATTGTGGCGGCACTTATCGGCCAGCATCTTCCTGTAGCGGAGGCGGCACGCTTAGCGGTATGGCTGCATGGAGAAGCTGGCAATCGTGCTGCTAAAGACGGCCAGCGTGGATTATTGGCGACTGATTTATTGCCCTGGGTGCGGCGTTTGGTGGATTGATGGCAACTGAACTGACATTGTATTTGGCTGACGAAACGGCCACGGTATCCTGCGGGGCGTGCCTAGGACAAGCTTGTCTGGCCGCCGGGCTGCAAGAGGGGCTTACCCTATACCTGCACGGCCAACTGGGGGCGGGGAAGACAACTTTTTGCCGTGGGGTATTGAGAGCTTTTGGTTATGAGGGTGCGGTAAAAAGTCCCACTTATACTCTGGTGGAGCCCTATGAACTCGGGCTTCAGCGGGTCTATCACTTTGACCTCTATCGTTTGGGAGACCCGGAGGAATTGGAGTTTATGGGGGTGCGGGATTATTTCTCTACGCAGAGCCTGAGCATGGTGGAGTGGCCCGAGCGGGGAGAGGGCATACTGCCGCCGCCAGACCTGCAAATAGAGTTGGAAGTACCTGATAGCGGCCGTCGGCTTCGGCTGTTTTCCCACTCTCTGCGAGGGGGGCGGGTAATTGACCTCCTACAGAAGCTGGTACGGAAAGTCAGCGCTGAACCGGGTATCGGCATGCACGAAAAAAAATAAGCGAAGGGGCTGGGAAGTAATGAGTTTTATATGGCGGTCTCTGTTGTTTGTCGCACTGTGGTTGGCAATGTTATTGCCGGCTTCGGCGGCGCAAGTGGAAGGTGTGCGTCTGTGGCGCGCCCCGGATCACACGCGCCTGGTTTTTGATTTGAGCGGTCCCGCAGAACACAAATTGTTTACCCTTGCCAATCCACACAGGGTAGTTGTGGATTTGTCTGATACCGATCTGCTGGCAGAGTTGGATCAGCTGGATTTGAACAATACGCCTATCGACCGGGTACGCCATGCTCGGCAAAATAAGAAAGATCTGCGTGTTGTATTGGATTTAAAGCAGCAGGCCAATCCGCGCAGCTTTGCTTTGCGGCGTCACGAAAGCTTGCCGGACCGTCTGGTTATTGACCTCTATGACAAAGTTGAGAACCGGGAAAAGACCCTTCAGCAGGTCAGTGGTGCGCGCGATATTGTCATCGCTATTGATGCAGGTCACGGTGGCGAGGACCCAGGTGCATCGGGACCTGGCAGGCTGAGGGAAAAAGATGTGGTGCTGGCGATTGCCAAGCAACTTCGCAAAAGTATCGATAGTCAGCGGGGCTTTGCCGCTACTTTGGTCCGCACCGGGGATTACTATATCCCCCTGCGCGAAAGGGTGAATATTGCGCGCAAGATACGCGCTGACTTATTTGTTTCTATTCACGCGGATGCGTTTACCCGCAAAGATGCCCGAGGTGCAGGGGTTTATGCCGTCTCATCCCGTGGTGCTACCAGTGAAACCGCCCGCTTTCTCGCCGCCCGGGAAAATGAATCCGATCTAATCGGCGGTGCCGGCAGTTTGAGCCTTGGAGATAAGGATGACACCCTCGCGGGAGTGTTGTTGGACTTGTCCATGACGGCCACCATGAACGCCAGTTTGGATATTGGCGCCAGCGTGTTGTCTCAGTTGGGTGCTGTCACCCACCTGCATAAGAAACGGGTTGAGCAGGCTAACTTCTCCGTACTACGCTCGCCGGATGTACCCTCGATTTTGGTGGAGACGGGTTTTATTACCAACCCCCAGGAGGCCCGGCGCCTACGTGACCCAAAATTCCAACGGAAACTGGCGCAGAAACTCAGCGACGGTATAGTGGCGCACTTTAAAAGTCGCCCACCGGCGGATACCTGGCTCGCTTCCCGTCAAAGCAGCGAGTCCCGCAGCCATGTGATTGCCCGCGGGGAGACGCTTTCGGGTATTGCTGCGCGGTATAATGTCTCTGTCGCCACCCTGATGAAAACCAACGATATTAGCAATTCTGTCATTCGGGTAGGGCAGACCCTGAGCATTCCTTCTGGCTGAGATCGGTAAGGTCGAGCACCGGGCCGGTCACTGCAGCATTAACAGGCCAAATCCATGCATGAAAAAATCCAGCAACTATCCCCTCGTCTCGCCAACCAGATTGCCGCCGGTGAGGTGGTGGAGCGTCCGGCATCGGTAATTAAGGAACTGTTGGAAAATAGTTTGGATGCCGGTGCTACACGCCTGGAAGTTGATGTGGATAGCGGCGGATCCAAGCGCATGAAGGTACGCGACAATGGCAAGGGTATTGATCGTGAGGATTTGGCCATGGCCCTGGCCCGCCATGCGACATCCAAGATTCACGCTCTTGAAGATTTGGAAGCGGTGGCCACTCTGGGGTTTCGCGGTGAGGCCCTCGCGAGTATTTCGTCGGTAGCACGCCTGGCGCTGACCAGTAGTCGCGATGAAAGCGGCCAGGGTTGGCAGGTCAGTGCTGAGGGTCGGGATATGGAGGCGCAGCTGGCGCCTTCGGCCCATCCTCGTGGCACTACCGTGGATGTTCGCGACCTGTTTTTTAATACGCCCGCCCGGCGCAAGTTCCTGCGTACCGAAAAAACCGAATTCAACCGCATTGACGAGACTATCAAACGTCTGGCGCTATCTCGTTTCGATGTCTCCATCAGCCTGCGACACAATGGTAAAGGTGTTCACAATTTACGTGCGGGCACCGGGCGCGTAGAAATGGAGCGCCGTGTTGCGCAGGTTTGTGGGCCGGCGTTTATGCAAAATGCCTTGCATATCAATGTAGAGCGCAGCGGTTTGCGCCTATGGGGGTGGGTGGCGGAACCCGCGTTCTCCCGCTCTCAGGCGGATCTACAGTTTTTCTATGTTAATGGTCGTGCCATACGGGACAAGGTGGTCAGCCACGCAGTTCGTCGCGCTTTTGCCGACGTGCTCTATCATGGGCGCCATCCGGCGTTCGTGCTTTACCTTGAGTTAGACCCGGCCTCTGTGGATGTCAATGTGCACCCTACCAAACACGAGGTACGCTTTCGCGATAGCCGTTTGGTGCATGACTTCCTGTTTGGCAGTTTGCATCGGGCCCTGGCAGATGTACGTCCGGGTCAAAAAGATGAGTCGGAAGTTGAGGCGGAAATTGAGTCGGGGCACCAACCGCAGGAGCCGGTAACCGGTGTTCGGGCTGGTGAGTTTGCCGGGCAGCAAAAGATGCCCTTAAGCAATCGTCCCTCGCCTTCCAATTTGCGTGAGCAAATGAACACATATGGTGCACTGCACCAACCCTTCCAGGAATCATCTCAGTCTGTGCAGCCACACGAGGTGGCTGCCGTTACCTCGACAGTTTCCTCTGTTAGCGCTGGCCCGGCAGCTGAGGTCGGGAGTGAAGTGCCACCCCTGGGTTTTGCCCTGGCGCAGTTACACGGGATTTATATTCTGGCGCAGAATGAGCAGGGGCTTATTGTTGTAGATATGCACGCAGCGCATGAGCGTATTGTCTATGAGCAGATGAAAGTGGCTTACGGGGCGGGCGGAATCCAGGCGCAACCGTTATTGGTTCCCGTGAGTTTGGCGGTCAGCCAGAGGGAGGCGGATTGCTTTGAAGAGCGCAGTGAGGTGTTTACTGCGCTCGGTTTTGTTTTACAGCGAGCAGGCCCTGAAACCCTTTTAGTGCGTCAAGTACCAACTATGTTACACGGCGCGAAAGTGGAGCAGCTGGTCCGCGATGTACTCTCTGATTTACTCGGTCAGGGAGACAGTGCACGTATCGCCGAGCGCATTAATGAAGTACTGGGAACCATGGCTTGCCATGGTTCTGTACGGGCCAACCGACGTCTGACGGTCCCGGAAATGAACGCCTTGCTGCGAGATATGGAATCGACAGAGCGTAGCGGCCAGTGCAACCACGGCCGCCCGACCTGGACCCAGGTTAAGCTGGCAGATATGGATAAGTGGTTTATGCGTGGCCAATAGCGGCGCAGTGGAAGTGGGTAGTGATTTGAGCAAGCGTTTACCGGGTGAAAAACCTCAGGCTATTTTCTTGATGGGTCCGACGGCTTCAGGCAAAACTGCCTTGGCTATGGCGCTGGCCGACCATCTGCCAGTTGAGTTAATCAGTGTTGATTCGGCACTGGTTTACCGCGGCCTTGATATAGGCTCGGCAAAGCCCTCCGCGAACGAGTTGGCCAGCTACCCTCATGCTTTGATTGATATTTGTGACCCCGCAGAGTCGTACTCGGCGGGTCGCTTTCGCAAAGACGCCCTCGGAAAGATGGCAGAAGTTACAGCGACTGGTAAGGTGCCATTACTGGTTGGCGGAACTATGTTGTATTTCCGTGCTCTGTTGGAGGGAATGGCAAAACTGCCGGAAGCCAACGCAGAAGTGCGTGCGGCTATTGAAGCTCGTGCTGAACGGGAAGGCTGGCCGGCCCTGCATTCTGAGCTCGCCAGGATCGACCCTGACTTGGCGGCAGAACTGCACCCGAATCACTCGGTTCGTATAGAAAGGGGGCTGGAGGTTTACCGGCTCACTGGTGTGCCACTTTCGACGTTGCACCGGGAACAGGAGGCGAGTGGGATACAGCAACACTATCAGCTGAGCCAGCTGGCAATAATGCCGCGAGACAGGGCCCTGCTGCACCAGCGGATTGAAATGCGCTTTCGGCAAATGCTCTCCTCGGGCTTTATTGAGGAGGTGAGTGGCTTGCGTGCGCGTGGCGACTTACACCAGGACCTGCCAGCGATCCGCGCGGTGGGCTATCGGCAGGTTTGGCAATACCTCGACGGCGAGATTGATTACGATCAAATGGTCGCTGCTGGAATTGCGGCGACGAGGCAGCTTGCCAAGCGCCAGTTGACCTGGCTGCGGCGCTGGCCGGACCTGCTAACTTTGTACACTCAGGATGAAAAAGGCAGGGTGCGCGGGAATGACGAAATATTGCCTGAAGCCTTGAAATTTCTCGCTTAAGCATCCATAACGTGGTTGGGCTATTAAACGACAAGCCTGTTCAGTCAGTTTCGCAGAGTCCGGCCTTTTCCGGCTCACTACTACACTATTTATACGCGTATTCAACCTCAGTCGTTTTTTGATCCGCGCTTTTCGCGGGTGCGATTGTGGCCTGTATACCGCACTCAGCTTTTGAAAAAGGAGAAAAAAGATGTCAAAAGGGCACAGCTTACAAGACCCTTACCTAAACGTATTGCGCAAAGAGCGTATACCGGTTTCTATCTATCTGGTAAACGGCATCAAGCTCCAAGGGCAAATAGAATCTTTCGACCAGTTCGTGGTGTTGCTTAAAAATACTGTGAGCCAAATGGTATATAAGCATGCCATTTCAACGGTTGTTCCGTCACGCGCGGTACGCGTCCCCCTGCTAAACCCTGCAGCTCCGCAAGGTGGTGAAGGCGGCGGTGAAGGCGGTGAACACGAATCCTTTAGTTAAGAGATCCGTATCCATATCACCTGTGCCCCACGTTGGTGGGGTGCCAGCAGCTTGGTGAGCCCATCTCTGGGCTTGCCGGTTGTTATCTCAGTCAGGGCCCTGATAGGCGCCCTCTTCGTAATAGAGAATCCCCATTGTTTTTCGATCGACCGGAATCCGGTGAGCTGGCAGTGCTGGTACACCTTGAACTCTCCGCCATCGACAGCCCCGAAGACCCCCGTGAATTTGAGGAATTGGCCCTCTCCGCTGGGGCGGATCCTGTCAGTTTTATTTTTGGTCAGCGCGCGGCCCCCGACCCAAAAACTTTTGTTGGACGCGGCAAGCTGGAAGAAATTCGTGAGGCGGTCAAAGAGCAAGACGCAGCTTTGGTTATCTTTGACCACATTTTGTCTCCCAGCCAAGAGCGCAATATTGAACGCGAATTAAAATGCCGGGTTCTCGATCGGACCGGGCTGATCCTGGATATTTTTGCCCAGCGTGCGCGAACTCATGAGGGCAAGTTGCAAGTCGAATTGGCGCAACTGCGCCATATGGCCACACGACTGGTGCGCGGATGGACTCACCTTGAGCGCCAGAAGGGCGGTATTGGCTTGCGGGGCCCCGGTGAGACCCAGTTAGAAACTGACCGGCGTTTATTGCGTGCGCGTATCGACTCTATTGAGAAGCGCTTGGGAAAGGTGCGTCGTCAGCGAGAGCAGGGGCGTCGCGCACGTTCCAGGGCTGAACTGGCGACGGTATCTCTGGTGGGTTACACCAACGCCGGTAAATCGACACTTTTCAATCAGCTGACTAACGCCGATGTTTATGTACGGGATCAGCTGTTTGCGACACTCGACCCGACGATGCGTAGGGTTGAATTACCCAATGTTGGCGCCATGGTATTGGCTGACACGGTGGGGTTTGTCTCGCACTTGCCGCACAAGCTGGTCGAGGCTTTCCGAGCGACCTTGGAAGAGGCGGCCAGTGCAACGTTACTGTTGCATGTTGTCGATGCGGCTGCAGATGATCGCGTGCACCTGATGGCAGAGGTGCAAACGGTACTCGAAGAAATTGATGCTGCAGAGTTACCGCAATTAATTGTCTACAACAAGATTGATTTACTCGTGGACTTTGAGCCGCGCATCGACCGGAATGAGCAGGGAGTGCCCCTGGCGGTTTGGCTGTCTGCTGCTACAGGCGCTGGTTGCGAGCTTTTGGTTGAAGCGATTGCCGAGCGGCTAGGTGAGCAAATGGTGCGGGGGCAGCTATTGGTGAAGCCTCACCAATCCCGGTTGCGTGCTCAGCTGTTTGAAATCAATGCGGTTCAGTCTGAGACCTACCGAGATAACGGCGACTGTGAATTGCAAATACTCTTGCCGCGCAGTGATTTCCAGCGTCTACTGGCACCATATATGAGCGGTAGCGAGGCCCCTGAGTGGTTGGCGGAGGAGTAGAGTAGCGTATCTACGATAGTTTTTGGGATGTGGTACTCAGTACCATATACCTTGGTTTCGCTGGAGTTGATCCCCTGGTTTGGCCCATTTGCCTCAGGCAAGGGGCTGGCGGCAATATTTTGTCGGCAAGGGATGCTAGAATCCGCCGAAGTAAAAGATTAAATGATCATAGTTGGAGTAAGTTAAATGGCCTGGAATGAGCCGGGTGGCAACAATAAAGACCCCTGGGGTGGTGGCGGCAACCGCAAGAATGGCGGAGGCCCACCGGATCTCGACGAACTGTTGCGAAAAATTCAGCAAAAGTTGGGAGGTTTGTTTGGCGGTGGTGGCGGTAGCTCCAAGGGCGATTCTGTAAACTTTCCCTGGGTATTGGTCATTGGCTTGGCCGTGTTGATTTATGCCGGTCTGGGAATTTATCAGGTAAATGCCAACGAGCAAGCGGTGGTGCTGCGCCTGGGTAAATACCACTCCACAGAAACTGCCGGTTTACATTGGAATCCGCCGTTGATTGACGATGTCACAAAGGTCAATATGACTGAGGTACGTACCGAGCGTACCACCGGACAGATGTTGACCAGAGATGCCAATATCGTAGAGGTGGTGTTGACGGTGCAGTGGCAGGTTGGCGATGCCGAGTCCTATGTACTGCGTGTCCGCGAGCCGGTGAAGAGTTTACAGGAGGCTACCGATAGTGCTTTGCGCCACGTAGTGGGCTCCGAGACACTGAATGGTGTGATCTCCCAGAACCGGACCCAGGTTTCTACCGACACCCAAAAACGCTTGCAGGAGTATCTGGATTTATACCAGACCGGCATTCGTATCGACGTAGTCAACCTGACGGATGCGAAGGCCCCCCGCGAAGTCCAAGATGCCTTTGATGATGTAACCAAGGCGCGTGAGGATGAGGTTCGCTTGCAGAACGAAGCCCAGGCTTACGCTAACCAGGTGATACCGGTAGCCCGCGGTCAGGCGCAGCGCATTATTGAAGAGGGCGAAGCCTACAAGGCTCGTGTTGTCGCCAGTGCCCGAGGTGAGGCCGTACGCTTTGAAAAGCTGTTGGCCGAATATGAACTTGCCCCAGAAGTAACCCGTGAGCGTCTCTACCTAGATGCGGTTCAGCAGGTGATGTCCAGCACTTCCAAAGTGATGGTGGATGTCGAGGGTGGCAACAACATGATGTACTTGCCCCTAGATAAGTTGGGCCAGAAAAGTACAACCGGAACGGTACAGGGCAAAGGCACCTCTCCGGTGGTCATTGAGGAAGTCTACCAGCGTATTATCGAGCGCTTGCGCAACGACACCGCCAACAGCCGCCGCAGCCAGACTGTCCGTTAGAGAGGGGATGAAATGAATAACAGAACACTAGGTATTATCGTTGTCGTTCTGCTCAGCGTACTGGTCCTTTCCTCTAGCGCCTTCGTGGTGAAGGAGACAGAGAGGGCGGTGTTGCTGCGTTTTGGTAAGTTGGTTCATTCTTATTACGAACCGGGTCTCTACTTTAAAATACCGTTTGCCGAGAGGTTGCGTAAGTTTGATGGCCGTATTCAAACGGTGGACTCAAGCCCTGTGCGCATGCTCAACAGTGAAAACAAGTTCATGATGGTTGATTCATACGCCAAGTATCGAATCTCCGACGTGGGTAAGTTTTATACGGCCACTCGCGGTAATGAACGCAATGCGGTGCGGCTTCTTTCAGAGCAGATTAATGATCGCCTGCGTAACCAGTTCGGTGTCCGTGACCTGCACGAAGTTGTCAGCGGTGAGTCTACCGAAACGACTGAGTCTGAGTCTGAGTCTGCGGCTCCAAGTCAAGCCGCAGCCAGGGAAAAGGATGAGGAAGATCAGCGCGACAAGTTGATGGCTGATATCACCGCGAATCTCAACCAGGTTGCGCAAGAGAACCTGGGTGTGGAGGTGATTGATGTTCGGGTAAAGCGTATCGACTTGCCGCCAGAAGTGTCTGAATCTGTGTTCCAGCGCATGCGCGCCGGCCGCGAGCTGGAAGCTCGTGACCACCGCGCCAAGGGTGAAGAGGCGGGCGAGCGTATCCGCGCTAGCGCGGATCGCCAAAAGGTTGTGATTGAATCTGACGCCTATCGCCAGTCCGAAGAGCTGCGCGGTGCGGGGGATGCCGAGGCGGCGTCCATCTATGCTGTGGCTTACAAAAAAGACCCCGAGTTCTATCGCTTTACCCGCAGTCTGCAAGCTTATAGGGAATCTTTCCAAAGTAAGTCGGATATGCTGTTGGTGGACCCGGACAGTGAATTCTTCCGTTATTTGAAAGACCCGAAGGGAAAGTAGGACTCAGGGCTGTAAAAGGCACCGGGCGACCGGTGCTACTGGCACCTGGATAGTTTTAATAACCCTACCTTCCTGTCAGCAGTTGATGCTAAAATCACGCAAACCGGGCCTAGCCCGGTTTTTTTGTGGGGAGTGCCGCGGCACCGCAATTTCGCTGACGAATTCATTTCATCATGACTCAAGCCGATCGCTGGATGTTGCCGGATGGTATTGCAGAAATTTTGCCCGCCGATGCCGTGCAATTTGAAACTCTGCGCCGCCGACTACTGGACCTCTATCATTGTTGGGGATACGAGTTGGTGATACCGCCAATGCTCGAATTCACAGAGTCCCTTTTGATAGGCATGGGCCATGATGTCGATCTCAGCACGTTTAAGGTCACTGACCAGGTGTCTGGCCGCACTTTGGGCATACGTGCAGATATGACTCCGCAGACCGCTCGGATTGACGCTCATAGCTTTCCGCGCCGGGGCGCAAACCGGCTTTGTTATGCCGGGCAGGTGGTATATGCCCGACCGCGAACGCCCATGGGATCACGGGCGCCGATCCAGATCGGTGCCGAACTCTTCGGTGTGGACAACCTCAACGCGGATCTTGAAGTTATCTCGTTGATGCTGGAAAGCCTGCAGGTGGCCGGGATCAATCAGGTCCATCTGGATCTCGGTCATGTGGCCATTTATCAGAGCCTGGTGGAGGCTGCGGGTCTCAACGATGAGCAGCGCGGGGCGCTATCGGCAATGCTGCAGAGCAAAGCGACTGCAGACCTGTGCGAGTGGGTTGAGGGCAATGTGGCAGAGCAAAAGGCAGCCGAATGGCTTAAGGCTCTCCCGGGGCTGGTCGGTGACCAGAGCTGCTTAGGCAAGGCTCGCCAGTTATTTTCCGGAGCTCCAGAGAAACTGCTGGCAGCAGTTTCTGATTTGAGCCAGGTGGCCGAATCGCTGAGTAAGCGCTACCCGGCCGTGACGCTATTTTTCGATTTGAGTGAAGTGCGCGGCTACGACTATGAAACCGGACTGGTGTTCGCCGCTTATACGCCGGGTCACGGTCAGGCATTGGCCAACGGCGGGCGTTATAACGGCATTGGCGCGGTATTTGGGCGTGACCGCCCGGCTACCGGCTTCAGTAGTGACCTGATGGCACTGAGCAATTTAGGTGGCGCCTCAGCTGATGAGCGCGCCGCGGTGTTGGCACCCGATATCAATGGCCCTGATAGGGCTGCACTGTGGGATGTGATTAATGAGTTGCGTGGTCGAGGCGAGATCGTAATCACTGCCCTGGCCGATGGAGCGGACAGCGAATTGGATGCGCGCTGTGATCGCGAGTTGGTTGCCGAAGGGGATTCCTGGGCGGTTAAACCGCGGCAATAATTTGTTTCGGGGGCGCAGTGGATGTGCCTAACACCGAGCGGGGTAGGCCCGCAGACATCCATTTATGTGGGGCTCCGGCTCCTGCAGAGAGAAACCTGAGTTAGAGATTTATACAGATGGGCAAGAACGTAGTAGTACTGGGTACCCAGTGGGGCGATGAAGGCAAGGGTAAGATTGTCGATTTGCTGACAGAGCAGGTCTCGCTGGTAGTGCGCTTCCAGGGCGGCCATAACGCCGGCCACACTCTGGTTATCGACGGCGAAAAAACCGTACTGCACCTGATACCGTCGGGTATTCTGCGCCCCAGTGTTACCTGCCTGATCGGCAATGGCGTGGTACTGTCGCCCGAAGCTCTACTGAAAGAGATGGCAGAGCTGGAAGAACGCGGAGTGCCCGTGCGTGAACGACTGTGTCTGTCGCCAGCTTGCCCGTTGATCCTACCGGTACATGTTGCTCTTGATCAGGCCCGCGAAAAAGCGCGTGGCGATAAAGCAATCGGCACAACCGGCCGCGGTATTGGCCCGGCTTATGAAGACAAGGTGGCCCGCCGCGGCCTGCGCTTGGGCGATCTGTGTAACTGGGATAATTTCTGCGGCCAGCTCAAGGAGTTGATCGACTACCATAACTTCGCCCTGACTCAATACTATAAAGTTGACCCGGTGAGCTACGAAGATACTTTGGAGCAGGCCAAGATTTGGCGTGATCAATTGTTACCGATGATGATGGATGTGGCTGATCATCTGCACAAGGCCCGTGAAAACAACGAACATATCCTGTTTGAGGGAGCTCAAGGCTCACTTTTGGATATCGACCACGGTACTTATCCTTTTGTAACTTCTTCAAATACCACCGCTGGCGGCACCGCGACTGGTTCAGGTTTTGGTCCTCTGTATCTGGATTATGTACTGGGTATTACCAAGGCCTACACCACACGCGTTGGCAGTGGCCCCTTCCCAACTGAATTGGATTGTGAAGTTGGTCGTCACCTGGGCGAGAAAGGCCATGAGTTTGGCGCTACGACTGGGCGCCAGCGCCGTACCGGTTGGTTCGATGTAGTCGCCGTGCGTCACGCGATCCGCATCAACAGTATTTCTGGCCTGTGCTTGACCAAACTGGATGTGCTCGATGGCCTTGAAGAAGTGAAGGTCTGTGTCGGTTACCGCAACAGTGCCGGCGAAGACATGCCAGTACCTTTTGACGCGGCAGGTTGGGAAAACGTTGAGCCGGTTTATGAATCCATGCCGGGCTGGACGGAAAATACTTTTGGTGTGCGTCGCGAAGCGGATCTTCCGGCCAATGCGCGCGCCTATATAGCTCGAATCGAAGAACTGGTGGGCGCTCCTGTAGATATCGTCTCTACTGGCCCCGATCGGAATGAAACGATTGTTCGGGAATCCTCGGCACTTTGCGAAATGGGTATTCACAGCGCCAGTATTTAAGCGCTGACTGCCTGGATGTGAGTTTACAGCCTAGTGGTGGCCTTGCTATTTTAAGTGAGGCCTCTGATCATTAGACCTGTTCCAAGTTATTGGTCGAGCATTGCATGCAGGCTTGTGACCTGAATTTAACCGGGCTAATTTATGTCTTCATCCGTCTCCTTTGTCAGTCGCTACAGTTTTGCAGAAGAAATCGCCAATAGTGTGACTCATGGCGTCGGCGCCCTTTTAGCGATTGCGGGCCTCGGGGTTCTGTGTGGGTTTGCCGCCCTGCGCGGCGATACTTGGCACATCGTCAGTGCCAGTGTCTACGCATCCACCCTGATTCTCTGTTTCCTCGCCTCGACCCTGTACCATGCAGTCAGTCATATCGGTGCCAAGGCAATATTACGAACCTTGGATCATTCTTCGATATTTCTGTTGATAGCGGGAACCTATACACCGTTTACCCTAGTTACCTTGCGAGGTCCTTGGGGCTGGTGGCTGTTCGGGATTATCTGGGGGCTGGCGCTGATTGGTTTGATAATCCAGTTTACGCCCCTGAAAAAAAATCGCGCCCTGTCGATCACTCTCAGTGCCTTGATGGGCTGGGTGGTGGTTGCTGCGATCAAGCCTTTGGCAGACAGCTTGGAAACCGGTGGGCTTTGGCTGCTGGTTTTAGGGGGACTCTGCTACACCGGCGGTATTGCCTTTTACCTCTGGCGCAGTCTCCGTTTCCATCATGCGATATGGCACCTTTTTGTGCTGGCAGGCGGTATTCTGCATTTCTTTGCGGTGCTATTTTACGTAATCCCATAGTCTTTTCATTTTTTGCGGCACTGCTCACTGCAGCAGTGAGCAGTGCGAACTTCCCCCGGCAATGACTGTCCAGTTTAATAGTGGTTTAAAGTTCAGCGGTTTAGCGGCAAATTCACCTTTCGGATAGGGGTGGCTCGTTCTACCCTTGAGCGAGCAAAAGTTGTGTCGAAGGTAACTCCATGCCCAGATTGCAATGGTTCCAATACTTATCCTATGCCCTTACTGTCAGTGCGGTATTGCTATTCTCCAGTGCCCAGGCGCAAGAGAAGGCCGATCCGGCATTTGAACAATGGGTAAAAGAGTTTCGTAAGACGGCCCTTAAAAGCGGCATATCTGCAGAAGTCTACGACCAAGCCTTCCGAGGCATCACCTCCCCTGACCAATGGGTGCTAGATCGCGCCAGTTATCAACCGGAGTTCAAAGCGCCGGTCTGGCAGTATTTTGACAATCGAGTACAAAAAAGGGCAATTGAGCGCGGTCAGCAGGAAAAGGAGAAGATGAAGCCCTGGCTAGATAAAATTGAAAAGCGTTTCGGGGTGGAGCCGAATATTCTTCTGGCGATCTGGTCAGTGGAATCCAGTTTCGGCGGTATTTTAGGCAATGATCAAGTGATGCGCAGTGTAGTCCGTTCCCTGGCGACACTGGCTTACGCAGATCCTCAGCGCAAAAAATTTGGCCGCCAACAATTGTTAGCCGCGCTAAAGATATTGCAAGCCGGGGATGTTGAGGGGAAGCACCTGCTTGGGTCATGGGCTGGAGCTATGGGGCATACACAGTTTATTCCCACCAGTTATCAAGCTTACGCAGTGGATATCGATGGAGATGGTAAGCGCGATATCTGGAATTCTATTCCCGATGCCCTAGCGACTGCAGCCAACTTGCTCTCAAGTAACGGATGGCAGAAGGGGAAGCCCTGGGGATACGAGGTGAGTATTCCCGCACGCAAGTTGCCCGCTGGGAAAATGACCGTGGCGGAATGGGAGAAGCTTGGCGTTAAACGCGCAAACGGAGAGTCCTTCCCGAGTAAAAAAGCCGTTGCTGAGATAAAGCTGCCTGCTGGGCGCAATGGTCCCGCATTTCTGGTGTTCAAAAATTTCTTCGTGCTCAAGCGTTACAACAATTCGGATCGCTATGCGATAGCCATTGGCTTACTCGCAGACAGAATTGGTGGAGCCACTCCACTGGTGAATGATTGGCAGCGCCCCTTCACACCACTGAATAGCGTACAGGTGGAAGAGCTACAGAAACTGCTGAAGCAAAAGGGATTTTATACGGGGGATATCGACGGTAAGGCCGGCCCTGGGACTCGAAAAGCCGTAAAGGAATTTGAGAAACGTGCGGGGATTGAAGTTAAAGGCTATCCGAGTAAAGAAATACTGGAGCTTCTGAAGAAGCAATAGCTCAAAAATTCTCATTCGGTAGCAGGCTATCTTGAAGTAATTCCAGGTTCTCGATCACACCCTCGGGTTCACGGAAGTAGGCGATGTGATACATCGCCTCTCCTTCTTGCACCAGGGGGATATTTTGGCAACCAATAATGATACCGTCTTCACCGCAAAGTAGTTGGTCGAGTTCCTGGCCGTAGGGGTCGGCAATAGTTGCCAATAGCTCACCCTTATGGACTTGGTCCCCCAAACTCTTCAGGTGATTGGCGATACCGCTATCTCCCGCACGAAGCCAGCCACTGCGGCGAGCCACAAAGGGTTCAATAAAATTGGTTTGTCGAGTTTTGGGGAGCATTTGTAGGTGCTTCATTACATTGATCACGCCTTTCACACCGGCCCGGATGCTGAGTTTATCAAATCGCAGGGCCTCTCCCGCCTCATAGAGTAAAACCTTTACTCCGAGGTCTGCTGCCGCTTGGCGCAGGGAGCCATCGCGTATAGAAGCATTGAGTAATACGGGTACACCAAAGGCTTTGGCCGTTTCGAGTGTCTGCGTATCATCCAGGTTGGCGCGAATCTGCGGCAAGTTACTGCGGTGAACCGCGCCGGTGTGTAAGTCGAGACCATAGTCGCATTTGGCCACTATCTCTTTAAGGAACATGTGGGCCATTCGCGCTGCAAGGGAGCCTTTCGCCGATCCTGGAAATGAACGGTTTAAGTCACGTCTATCTGGCAAATAGCGGGTGTGCTGCAATACCCCGTAGACATTGACCATAGGCACTGCGATTAACGTGCCGCGGAGGGATTTTAGCCGGCTACTTTGAATCAGGCGGCTGATTATCTCAATGCCATTGAGTTCATCTCCATGCACTGCTGCACAGACAAATATCTTTGGGCCGTCCTTCTTGCCGCGTTGCACGTATACCGGGATTGCCATCTCCGTACTGGTATATAACCTGACAACCGGTAAATCGATATGGCAGGATTCCCCCTTTTTAACGGTGACACCGCCAATCTCAAAATCTGGACACTCTTTCATGGCCCTGTCGAACAGATGGATAGAACAATAGTGTATAGGTAATCGCGGTGGCTTTAGGTTATCCAAAGTTGCAGGAACCGCCTGGCCAACTCTTTAACTAGTCACAGTTCAGATGTTTAAGTGCCGGATATGTCGTGTGGAGAGTGTGCCGTAAACGCAGATAGGAAAAGGCCTATATTGGCCTTTTCCTATCACCGGCTAAAGTTGTCCGAGTGAGGTTCCCGAGCTCGTCAAATTAAGTGCACGATCGCCATTCAGCCAGATGCCGAGGGCTGGGCTCCAATATCCAGATGGGTGATACCAGAGTCCGGTCTCCACATCTGCGACAAGGTTTGTTCCACGCCATGTACTGGGACCGTGGCTGTAGGGGGCCTTATCCTTTTCTCCTCTCTCGCTCCCTTGGGACCATTGCAGTGCGCCCTGAGCATCGAAAATAGCGAGGGGCCTTCCATCGGGATCGGTGAGATAGTGTTCAGTGCTGCCGGTAGTCCACTGGCAGAGGATACTGTTGGTTTGTGGTTGGTGAATCCAATGACCCATGTCACGGGATTTGCCATCTATATTGTGGGTTTCTCCCCAAATGCCCAGACTGCTCCAGGTAGTAACAATACGTCGTTGACGGGTCGACTTTCTGTGGGTGCAGGTTTTACTCAGTCTTCTCCCAAAAGGGTCATAGCGGAAATAGGTTTTGAATTCGCCACACTCCGCGTGGCTCATAAGGCCCCAGCCATCGTATTGGTATTGGTAGTCCTTGCGGCCGGGGATATCGCGTTCACAGGTGATATTACCGCGCTTGTCGCTCTCGGTTTGAGGCTGGGTAAGGCCTTGATGGCCTCTCAATGGGTTCGTAAGTTGTAGGGGGGGCATCGTATCAAAGTGCCAGGAGAGCGCCTGACCACTTTCCAGGGCGGAAAAATATCCGAACTGGTGCTTGCGATGACTGCGGACTTCCCCTTGTACCTGAAGGAGGTCCTGGCCCTTGGTTTCTGTGCGCAATACAGCTTCGCCATTGGCATCAATCCCATACAAGGCTCCGCAGGGGGCGAAAGTATATGAGAGGTCAAGGTTGTCGGAACTGGCACTTTTTAGCCAGCCTCGGGCGTCATACTGATATCGCAGGCCAAAATCGCGAACTTCTGGGTTGTCGTGATGTTCGGCAATGACACGATTGCGACGATCATATTTAAAGCGTACTGATGAGTGCGAATTGTTCGCTTGAGTTAGTCTCTGTTGTTGATCGTAGTGAAATTCGCTGTTCTGGCCGCTGTTATTTCGGATCCCAGTTAAGGCACCGTTGCTGTTATAACTAAAGTACCAGCGGCAATCGTTGTCACAGTATTCACGTAAACTGCCATTCAAGTTGTAGTGCCAATGCCAAATATGGTTTTGAGCAGATTTATGGCAGGTTAATTGTCCATGCAAATCGTACTCCCAGTGGTAACTGTCATTGGGAGTTTGTAGCGAAGTCAGCTGGCCCTGGGGGCTAAAGCACAAGTCCCAGCTGTTTCCATCGGCAAAACTAATATGATAAGGCAGGCCTGCCTTATCATAGTCACAGAGAATACTTTGGCCATTATCTCCGTGGACCGCACTTGGCAAGCCGCGTTCGGAGTAGTCTAGGCCGTACTGATGAATGCCAATGTGGGCTTCGCGCAACTCACCCGCGCCACCATAACTCCACTGACGCCACACGTCGCCATTGATAACAAGGGCGGTCATTCGCTGCCAATGGTCATACTCGAAGCGCCATAGTTTCCCCTCCCGGCGCAGTGTCTGCAACTGCCCTTGCCCATCCCAAGCCAGGTCTACCTTGCCGCCCTCAGGATCTTTGATCTGTGTGAGCTGTCCCCGGTCAGTGTAGAGAAATTTCCAGGTTTGGTTTTCAGGGTCGGTGATACATTCGGGGCGACCTTTGTCGTTGAGTTGGTACCGCCATAATATTTCATCACTAATCAGGGCCGCGCTCAAAAGGCCGAAATTATCATATTCGTACCGGTTGCTTACGCCGCGGGAGGTGCGGCGTAGAAGACGCCCAAATTCATCGTAGCGAAAAAAAATTCTTTGTTCATCCGCCTTAATCTCTTCGCAGAGATTGCCGTACGAATCGAACAGCCAGCTGAGTTTGCGCGATGCCTGTTGTTCAGAGATTTGCTGACCAAACTTGTTGAAGCGCAGGTAGATGGGGCTTGTGGAGTCTGCTTTGATCGTGCAGCGGTATTTGCTTGATGGCCAGCTGATGCTAGAGACTAATTCATTGCTTTTTATTAAGTGGCAGCGACCGTTTGCATCATATGAAAATTGACAGATACCAGATTGGCTATTAAGCAATTGTGTCAGTTGTGTCGTTTTATATTGGTATTTTTCTCTTTTCAGCCCGGCGTGAACTTCCGCTAATTGACCTTCCTGGTAATCGTAACTACAGAGATTATTTTGTCCTTCCGCAGCGTGACTATTGATTAGGTTGCAGATATGACCGTTCTGACAGTCAAATTCAATAACACGTCCCCAGGAGCTCACAATCTTTTTGGGTAGCCCCTCTTGATAATCGATTGTCAGGACATTACCAAATTGATCTCTGATTTCAGTCAGTGGCAACGCGCTATTAACGCCGTCGGCACGAAAAACCTTGTGATACTGATCAAAAGTCGTCAACCGATAACTGTGCAAGCTCTGCCTGAAAAGAAGTAGACGGTCAAAGCGGTTATAACAGCCGTGACCAATGGCTGGTAATTTAAACTCCACCGTTCGCCCCTCGGCGGTATACAGGTCAACTCTATTGTCATGCACGACAATATTTTCGCTCAATGAATGCCGCCAGCCTGCGCCAATACCCGTATCCTGGCCAAGTGATGAGCGGTAATAGCGCTTCCACTTAAAGGGAAGAGGCCCAGGTATGGCCACGTCTGTGCGCTCAAAGGCCACTTCTCCAGTTGAGGAAATAACGTAGTCAGCGGCTTGATGGCAGCGATCCAGTGCGGGCACCACCGTGTTTTCAGGATTAACCCCGGCAGCATTAATGAACTGTATTGGAATACCGCTGACATCGTATAACAAGGGCACTGTGGGTGCGGTATCGATACTATATAGGTTGGCCTCTATCTTCGGCAGTTCGGGCCAAAGGTTTGTTCGCAGCGAATGCTTGGGTATGTTCTGGGATAGTTGCTCTATTAGGGTGAGCCATCGGCAGGCCGAAGCAGGGCTCCCGTGGGAGAAGGCTATCGGCAGAGGGCTGAGGGTATCGAGCAAACTGGGTATTAGCTGGGTGAGACGTTCCGGTGTCATTTTGCAGCGTCCGGTAAATCGAATTAGCGGTGTAACTTTCGGATTGTTACGTCGGGTGGGGTGGGACGTTCAGTAACGCTTTGTTCATGAGGGAGTATTTGGCGCAGAGATTGTGACGAATACTCCAAGATTCCTGCGGTTATATTGTCCCGTCCACCGAGACGGTTTGCATCGTCAATAAAACGGTAAACACACTCTAATGCAGGGCGATGTGTTGCCAGTACCCGCTCTATTGCATGATCATCGAGATACTCTGTGAGGCCATCGCTACAAACCATGAGAAGAGCATTTTGGGTGAGTTTCCAGCTGTTGATATCGGCTTCGACATTTCCCGAAACGCCCAGTGCACGGGTGATGTGATTGCGAACATTGGATTCTTTGGCCTGTTGTTGGGTGAGTTGGCCGCTATCAACCATTTCCTGTACAACGCTGTGATCTCTTGTAAGGCGCTGCAATCCATAATTGTTCCATAGGTATGCGCGAGAATCGCCGATATGTGCAACGATTAAAAAATCGCGCCACATGACCGCAGCCACCAAAGTGGTTCCCATGTTGGAGAATTGGGGATGTAGGTTTTTCGTGTTGAGAAGAGCAGTGTTTGCACTGTTCACCGCATCTATCAATGTTGCGCGTAGAATCAGTTGTTGTTGTTCTGAAGTGCAGGAGAAAAACGTATGTTTCAGAAGGTCGTCGAGGTGAGCTTGAACGGTTTCAGCGGCAATTTTACTGGCGGTAGCACCCCCGGTATAGCCTCCCATGCCATCGGCAACCACGATATACGCAAAAGGCTGGTCTGCAGAGGCAAACCAGCGAATACTATCTTCGTTTTCCTCACGAACCTGACCGATGTCAGTACGCCCGTTGACCGCCAGACTTATCTGATCCATGTCTGGTGCAACTCCCCTTTAATAAAAAGCAATACAATGCGGCGTAATATTATTACAGCCGATCACCGAGGGTAATGTTAACTTGCTCGCATACCAAGTTTGAAATACTTTTCACTGGTTTGCGATAATAAGACTTTTATCTCTCAATAGAAAAGGCTTCAAGCCCGCTAAAAAAGGACCCACAGGCAAAATGCCCCGTTTGCCCAGGCTCAACTTAATAAATGTTCCACAACACATTGTGCAGGTCGGCCACAACAATCTGCCGTGCTTCTTTGATGAGGAGGATTACCAATATTATTTGATTAGTTTGCGTAACGCGTCAGACCAATATGGCGTTGATGTTCACGCATATGTTTTGTTGCCCAACATGATCCAGATCATAGCTACGCCCACCATCCCGGATGGGATATCATCTATGATGCAATCTCTTGGGCGCCGCTACGTGCAGTTTGTAAACCACCGCTACAAGCGCTCAGGAACGATTTGGCGAGGGCGTTATAAGTCCAGTCTGATCGACTCAGACGCTTATCTGCTGACTTGCTATCGCTACGTGGAGCTGCGCCCGCTGTATTTGGGGTTGGCGGACTCACTCGAGGACTATGAGTGGTCAAGCTTTCATCACCACGTAAACAGTAAGAAAGATAATTTGATTAAGGACCACCGCTTGTATCTGTCTCTGGGAGAGGCGGTTCTTGAAAGGGCGCAGTCCTATCGGAAATTATTCCAATATAGCTTTGATCGAAAGTTGCTCGACTATATCGCTGAAACGATAAAGCTGGGTCATGTGCTCGGTGGGGATGTTTTTAAAGAAAAGATCGAACAAATTGTCAATCAAAGAGTGCGGCCGTTAAAGCGCGGGCGCCCAAAAAAGTCAAATAATATCGAAAAAGAGCCTAATGAAACCGCCTAGATTAAGGCAATGAGTTCAATTTAGGTGTTAATAAGAACACAAAAAACAGGGATATTAGCCCTGTCGTCAGGTGAAAAATTGTGAGCAGGCCCACCGTTTCAACGGGATACCAGATTCTCGGCGATAACAATAAGGAGAAACCCGTTATGGATTTCAGCACTGATAAGTTGAAAGTAGTGATCCTTGGTGACTTCAGCGGTAGAGCAAGTCGCCGCCTGTGTGAGCCTGACACGATTTCCAGCCGCCGGGTATATCTGCTGAACCGGGATACTTTCGAAGGTATCTTTGCCGATCTCGGAGTCAGTTTGCAGTTGCCGGTTATGGAGCAACCCCTGGCACTGCCCTGTTTCGACGATTTGCACCCGGATTACCTCTACAGTCGACTGCCACTGTTTAAAAAATTTATTGAACTGGAGCAGAGGCTGCTTGACCCAGATCAATTCCAGCAGGCAGCCGAAGAGATTCAGCAGTGGAAGCCAGAGTTAGCCTCGCAATCAGAGGGAACCGGTCGTTATGGTGAGCAGTCCATACTGGATGAGATCCTGGCCGCTGGCCGAGAGCGCCATGCCCAAGAGAGCCAGAATACCTTCCAGGTAGATCAACTGATCAAAGATATTGTCGCCCCCTATGTACAGAAGAGCGAGGACCCTCGTCAAGGCGAATACCTGGATGCACTGGCGGAGGCGGCATCTGATGCTATGCGCAAGGTGATGCACCATAGCGATTTTCGCCAGCTGGAGGCCAGCTGGTTAAGCTTTCAATTTTTGCTAAGGCGAATTGAAGAGCATGGCAATCTGGATTTGTATCTGGTTGATGTCAGTAAAGAGGAGTTGCTCGCGGACTTTGCCCAAGCAGAGAGTGATTTGGAGAAATCACAGGTATTTAAATTGCTTGTCGAGCGTGAAACCATTTCTGGAAATATCCCCTACAACTTGGTTGTGGGAGATTACTTTATTAGTGATGAGGAGCGCGATCTCCACTTATTGATAGATCTATCAACTATTGCCGAGGCTGCAGGAAGTGCACTTTTACTGGGCGGGGAGACCAAACTTGCCGGTTGCCCCAACTTATCGGGCTCCGTTGACCCTGATGATTGGTACTACCCGCTGAGCGACCAATTTGAGGCGAGCTGGCAGGCTGTTCGGGAATATTCTGCCAGTAATCATGTTGCCCTAGCTGCTCCCCGATTTATGTTGCGTCTCCCTTTTGGCAAAGAGGCCTCGACTACAGAGTACTTTAATTTCGAAGAGCTAACTTCTGAGCAGAGCCACGAATATTATCTGTGGGGAAATAGTGTTTATTTGTTGGCGCTGACGCTCTGCCAGGAATTTTCACAAAGTGGAAAGTTAAACCTGCCTGAGGCGGCGCGTTATGAAAACCTGCCTTTGCACTTACGTAAACTGCCCCATGGTGAATGGTTAACGCCTTGCGCAGAAGCCCTGCTGACTGATAGGGCCGCAGCGAAGTTTATACGGGCTGGAATTAGTACCCTGCGCTCCGTGCAAGGGCGTGATCAGGTGGTCCTTCCCAAATTAATTTCTCTGGAGGGTGGTACTCTCAAAGGCCCTTGGAGCTGAATACTTTGAGTATCTCAGCGATGACTGCTTCAAATTTTAGCGAGAATCTCGGAGAGCTTGTGCCGACTGCGGCAAGTAAAAAATTACCTGAAGGCTGCGAACAAACCACTATATAGTGAGCCAGGAATAAATGGATCTAATTTTATCTGTATTGGCCGACCCATCCGGCGCCAATATGCTCAAGCATACGAAACTGTTTACAAAAGCAGGCGGAAGTTTGGGGCGCTCTGCCGATAACTACTGGGTATTGCCAGATCCTGATCGAGTGGTGTCCTCAAAGCATGCGCAGATTGCTTTTGTAGAAAGTCAGTATTTTTTGATCGATACAAGTACCAATGGTACTTATTACAATGACTCGGAAAGCCCGCTGGGGAAAGGTAACCAGGTCCCTTTGAAAGAGGGTGATATTATAGTTCTTGGCGAATATCGGCTAAAAGTAGCCTTGCGCCAGCCCAAAGCGGGAAGCGATTTGCCTAAGGGGCTGGATAGTGCTGATTTCCTGGATACTTCCGATCGCACAACTTTTAGTTCCAGTGCTATGGCGAAAATGCAAAGCCAGGCGGAAGCAAAAGAACTGGATAGTTGGCTTGAGCCTGGATCCGGGGCACCTGCTGCAGAGGTTTCTCAAACTGGCGAGTGGGGCTATGTCGGAGCGAACAGTCAAGGCTCGCCCAACAGTGGCGGTTTACTCGCGTCAGAGTCTGAGCCACTGGATCCTCTCGCTGCCTTTGAACAGCCCAACATGGGCGGTGGAGCCTCTGAAGGTGCATCACTGGGAGGCTTGGTAGGTTCTGCGGGTCTACAGCAGAGCGCTAATCAGTGGTCTGAAGATGAATGGTGGAAGGATGGGAGTGGAGAGGACCACGTACCGGCTGATCGCCATTCGATGCAGGTTACCCCACAGCGAGTGCCAGAGCCGGTTGCTGAAACAGTCTCGGTGCCACAGCCACCAGTGATACCACAGCCCTCGATTCATCAAGCTCCTATGGCGGAGTATCAAGGTATGCCGCAAAAACCTGCGATTACCCCGCCGCCCCAGGCTGTGCCGCCACAACCACAACTACAGCCGCAACTACAGCCGCAACCAATAGCGCCGGGACCCGCAGAGTACTCTTCCACACCACAACCGACTCCACCATCGACACAGGATAATCCCTTTGCTGACTCTTTTGCAGCGATACAGGGGCAGCAAGTCGATGGGGCACCGGGATTTGATATAGGGCAAGGACAGGGTTCCGCACCGATAGATTTAGCTTCTCAGGCCCAGAACTTTTCTCATCTGCAACAGCAACAGCAACAGCAACAGCAACAGCAACAGATTCCCGCGACCCCACAACAGGCCCCAGTGATACCGCAACAAGGGCAGGTGCCTCCACAACGCCAAGGCCAGCCAGTCGCCTCTGTGGGTGCCAGCGTTTTTGCCGCGACACTGGGATTAAATATGAGCCCCACACAGTTACAGCAGGCGGACCAGCAGGCAGCGGAAATTGTACGGGAGACCACTGCCCGCTTGATTGATCTTTTACGGGCTAGAAATAGTATAAAAAATGAGTTACGCGTGCAGCGAACGATGATTCAGACAGAGGCCAATAACCCGCTCAAGTTTAGCGCTACCGAACGGGATGCACTGGAGGCAATGTTTGCGGGAACCGGCGCATTTATGAACCCGTCAGAGGCGGTCAAGGATAGTTTTGATGATTTGTCCGATCATCAAGTTGCCGTATTGGCGGGTATGCGTGCAGGCTATAACGCAATGCTGAAATTTTTCAGCCCGGATAATATTGAGAGAAGGTTAGGGAATACTTCTGGAGTTTTTGGCAATAAAAATGCAAAAAAATGGGAAGGTTTCACCATGATGTATAAAGACCTGATGGGAGACCCCGATAGCTGTTATCGTAAATTATTTGGCGATGAGTTCGCAGTAACTTATGAAAATCAATTATCAGAATTGAAAAATGCACGAAGCATTAAAAATTAACAAGTTGACGAAAAAGAGGGAGTTGGTTGTGTCGATTAAAAAACTATTTCAGATCGGTCTAATTGGAGTTTTGGCACTTACTGTTGTCGGATGTCAGACCACTAGGCGTACTTTGAATTTGAATACCACTGTGGAGCTGGTAGTGGATACTCGGAACAATGTGAATCCAGATGATGATGGCCGTGCGTCGCCGGTGGTCGTTCGGGTCTTTATGCTTGCGGATGAGCGTCAGTTTGCTCGGGAAGATTTTCTAAATCTCTATGAGAATGCCCAATCCCGACTCGGAAAAGACTTGATTGATACTGTCATCCTCAAGGAATTTGCTCCAGGAGAACAGCGGATTGAAGAGCTGGCGTTGACACCGGATGTGAAATATATCGGTCTTTTGGCTGAATTTGTTCAGTATCAAGATGCAGAGGCGTTAATAGTCCTGCCAATTATGGATCACAAGAAAAACGAATATCAAATATCGCTTGCGGACATCAGAATCGGTACCCCCGATGAGATTGCCAAGCGTCGTCCAGAAAAGCTATCCAATCTCTCGCAGCGTGATAGCTCTGATGGAGATACCGTCACCATCTCCAAAGAAGATTATGAAAAAATGAAAAAAACGCTCCCTGATATGCAGCAGTCTCAGTAGAGCAGAGCACTCTGCTCGGACCTGGGCGATTCGTGCCTGGGAAATGTTACGCGAGCTTTTTAAGGAACATTTATGTCGGCAAACAATAAAGTGGTCTGGAGTGAGGGTATGTTTTTACGCCCTCAACATTTCCAGCAGCAGGATCGCTATCTCGAACAGCTTGTCGAAGCGCGTACTGCTTCTCTCGGGCCCTATACTTGGGGCGTAGTGGAGTTGGCTATTGATAGTGAACCGCTTTCAATGGGAAAAATATCCCTCTCAAGGGTAAAAGCTATTTTCCCTGATGGCACCCCGATTCTTGCTCCCGAAAATGAGCACTTGCCGGATGTATTGGATGTTCCAGTTAATGCTCGCGATGAAGTAGTTTACCTGTGTGTACCAATGAAGCGCCCCGGAAGCCAGGAATCAATTCGGGATCAGGAAGACTTTCCCCAGGCGCGTTACCAAGCTTCAAACTTTGATGCGCGAAATAGTGCCGCATCGTCCGGTGAATCCGCCCGTATACAGGTAGGAAAGCTGAGAGTCTGCCTTAAGTTGGAAAGCGATGATTTGAGTGGTTATGCGGCGATTGGTGTTACCCGAATCAAAGAGCGGCTGCCGGAAAAGCCCGTTGAGCTGGATACAGATTATATCCCTCCGCTCCTGAATGCTGAGACGTCGTCTGTGATCAACGCATATATCGAAGAGGTCAAAGGTTTATTGGACCATCGTGGTTCGGCCTTGGGTCATCGTCTTAGCGATAGCGGAAGAAGCGGCTCGGCAGAGATCGCCGATTATTTACTGCTGCAGGTAATCAACCGTTTCGAGCCACTGTTAAAACAGATCACGGCGCAACCGCGTTTACACCCACACAGTTTGTTTCTTGAATTACTTCAATTGGTCGGTGAATTGTCGACTTTTACCTCACAGTCCAAGCGCCCCCCAGAAATTCCAAATTATTCGCATGAAAATCTTCAGCTAAGTTTCGCCGGTCTGTTTTCTGGGCTGCGACAGTCGCTCTCCACCGTTCTGGAGCAAACGGCGATTGCGATGGAGTTGGTACAGCGCAAATTTGGTATTTTTGTCGCGCCAGTTACAGATCCCTCTCTATTAAAGTCGGCCAGTTTTGTTATGGCCGTAAAGGCAGATATGCCTGGAGATCTGCTCCGCAGCCGCTTCCCAAGTCAGGCAAAAGTGGCTCCTGTGGAGGCTATTCGGGAGTTAATCTCCGCCCAGTTAGCTGGGTTATCGCTGCGCCCGCTACCGGTGGCTCCACGACAGATTCCCTACCACGCAGGGTTTGCTTACTTTGAAATTGAGCGAAGTGGTGAGTTGTGGCAAGCAATGACCCGCTCGGGTGGCTTTGCAGTACATCTTGGCGCAGAATTTCCAGGGCTGACCATGGAACTCTGGGCCATAAGGAATAATTGATATGAGTAATGAGAGCTTTACGCCACCGCGAGCTCCCAGTGCTGGCGACAGAACAGTATTGATACCCACGCCGGGCGCAGCCGCTCCGGCAGCTGCGCCTCAGTCTCAGCCGCAGTTTTTTGCCAACCAAGACGCGCCTGTAGAGGTTCAAATTCGCAATAGCTTGAACCCACTGGTCTCTGCTGCTTCCAAGTTGTTGGGTGTAATTATCAAATTACGCACAACGATGAATCATACCAATGTGCCAGATCTGCACAAACGGCTTACCAAAGAGATACAGGGCTTTGAGCGCGAAGCAAAGCAGCTTGCGCTAACGCCTGAATCGGTTCTTACCGCCCGTTATTTACTGTGCACCGTAGTGGATGAAGTGGTTTTAACCACACCTTGGGGTACAGCGAGTGGCTGGAGTCAGCACTCTTTGCTCAGCCTGTTTCACAAAGAAACATTTGGAGGGGAGAAGTGCTTTGTCATTCTGCAGCGAATGCTGGAAACCCCCTCCACGCACCTGGAACTGTTAGAGCTGTTTTACCTGTGCTTGAGTCTTGGTTTTCAGGGCAAGTATCGGCTTGTACAGCGCGGACATGAGCAGATAGAGCAGATCCGGGATGAGCTTTACCGAACTATAGAACAGCACAAGCAACCGATGGACAGGGATTTGTCGCCGCGCTGGCAAGGTTGTGTAGAGCGCAAGTCCGGGCTGATTCATTACATCCCTTTATGGGTCATTATGAGTGTCGTACTGGGGTTGCTGGTTGCAACCTATAGTGGTTATCGCTGGTGGCTGTATGAGACCACAACACCGGTTGCAGACCGAATTCTAGATTTGTCCAAAAGTGATAGTGAGTCTCCGCAAGGGGAAGGGTAGCACTGGGCTGATACTGATCCGGGGTACAGCTGAGTGCCTGGAAGATGGAGCAATTCATGAAACGCTTGCGCAATTTTTTTACCAACAAGTGGGTGCTGGGGCTCATAGGGCTATCAGCCTTGTCCCTTCTTATTTGGTTCGGGGCGGATTACATCAAGTTTGGCAGCGATAACGCCACACTTTCCTATTCGGTTCGTACAACCATCATAGTTTTTGTTTTTGCTATTTGGCTGGTCTGGAATATAAGCCAGTGGCTGGTTGAACGGCGTCAAAATCAAGCTCTGATCAAGGGTATTGAAGAGTCTCAAGCGGAGGATTCAGCCGATCCGGATGAAGAGCATTCCCGCGAAGAGCTGGGCGCTCTGGCTGGGCGTTTTCGCGAGGCGATGGATGTGCTGCGCAACGCGCGATTTAAATCTGATAAAGGTAAAGTGTCCCTTTATCAGCTTCCCTGGTACATCATTATCGGCCCCCCCGGTTGTGGTAAAACTACAGCACTGGTCAATTCGGGGTTGAAGTTTCCCTTGGCTCAGAGTCACGGGAAAGAAGCACTCGGGGGTGTTGGCGGCACTAGGAATTGTGATTGGTGGTTTACCAATGATGCCGTTTTGATCGATACCGCCGGACGCTATACGACTCAAGATAGCCATCGGATTTACGATAACAGTGCTTGGAAAGCTTTTCTGAGTTTGCTTAAACGATACCGTCGTCGACGCCCAATCAATGGTGCCCTCGTTGCCATAAGTTTGCAGGATTTGATGGTGCAAACTGAAGAGCAGCGCCAGCATCAAGCTAAAATCATTCGCCAGCGCGTGAATGAATTACAGCAGGAATTGGGTATTCGTTTCCCTATTTACCTGACTTTTACCAAGTGTGATCTCGTTGCGGGTTTCACTGAATTTTTCGATAACCTATCTCAAGCGGAGCGTGAGCAGGTCTGGGGAATGAGTTTCCCCCGCGAAGCGAATGCCACCCATGGGGCCCCTCTCGATAATTTTAAAGCGGAGTTTGAACAGCTCGTAGAGCGTTTAAATCAGCGAGTATTGTGGCGTGTCCACCATGAACGCAATGTAGAAAAACGTGCACTTTTGCAAGGTTTTCCTGCCCGTATGGAGAGCCTTACAGACATACTCACTGATTTCGTAAAGCAGACTTTTAGTCCGAATCGCTATGAAACTGTGCCCATGGTCAGGGGAGTCTACTTTACCAGTGGAACCCAGGAAGGGAGCCCGGTTGATCGTATGATGTCGTCCGTTACTGCGGATTTTGGACTGGAACGCAGCGCGGGACAAAAATTCCAGGGAGTCGGCAAGAGCTTTTTCTTACATCGGCTTTTGATGGATGTCATTTTTCCCGAAGCTGAACTTGTAGGGGTGAATAGAAGGATAGAGTCGGCAAACTTGTGGCTAAGGCGGGGTGTTTTTGCATCACTGACAACGGCTTTTGTCGGCGCTATTTTCTTGTGGAGTGGCAGCCTTGCACAAAATAAATCATCCATGAGTGAGGTGAGGGACAACCTTGCCGCTTATGAGGGTGCCGAAGGTGAGCTGAAAGGAAAAAGTATCACCTCAATCAATGCATTAAAAATGCTTGAACCGCTCAAGACTGCCAGCGCAGTGTACGATCGTGAAGAGCACCCATGGATTGGCAATTTGGGCCTATACGATAGCAGGATTGATAGCGCAGCAAATGATCTGTATCGGTATAAACTTGAAGGTGTTTTCCTTCCAGCCTTGTTGCGTGACATTGAAAGTGATTTAAGTCGACTTGGCAGCAACGACCCGGGGCTGGTGAGCACACTTAAAACCTACTTGATGTTCTTTAATACGGATAAGCTTGATCTCAAGACGATCGAGGACTATTACATCGCACGTTGGGAACGACAACTACCAGGCGAAGCCCAGCAACAAGAAAACCTGCGTTTTCATCTGGACCAGCTGTTTACTCAAGCACTGCCAAGTACTATCCAGGAAAATGACAGAGTGGTAGCCCGTGCACGTCAGCAATTGCGCCGTATACCGGTTCCACAGCGTCTATTTGCCCAGCTACAAAATAGTGATTTTGGGCAGACGTCTGTTGATCTCTATCAGGAGATTGGTGGAGATACACAGCAGGTTTTTGGTATGGGAGCCAATAACTCACGCTTTAGTATCCCTTTTCTTTACACAAAATCTGGGTATAAAGACCAGGACTTTGGTGCTGACTCGCAGCTGATGACGAGTATGGCTGAAGAGCGTTGGATTTACGGCGGCGATCTCAGTGGTGAGGACTTTACCGAGGCCGATAGGGAAAAATTGGGAGAGGAAGTGAAGCGAATTTATCTGGGAGAATACTTGCAGCGCTGGCAGGGCTTTCTCGGTGGGTTCAAAATTCAGAAATTCAGTAGTACTTCCCAGGCGTTGGAAACGTTATCGAAATTATCGGACCCTATTTATTCGCCATTGCTCGCGATAACAGAGATCACTTCGGATAATACGCGGCTGACGTTGCGCCCTGAAGTGCCCGTAGATGCTTCGGGAGTGCCACTGCCAGTATCCAGCACTACTCGCCAGTTGGGGCGTGTGGCAATAGGTAGCGCTGCGGGTGCTTTGCAGGACCGTTATAAGCCCAACATAGTGGATGTGAGGTTTGAAGAGATTCAACGCATCACCCAAAGCGAAAAGGGCAGACCTGCTCGTATCCAAGAGTATCTGGTCACAATCAATAAGATTCAGGAATACTTGACTGAGATTGATAGTGCGCCAGATTCAAACCAAGCAGCTTTTGCTCGTGCCACAGCGCGTTTTGCCGGCGGCAGTGACGCGATTAAACAGCTGAGAGTTAAGGCTGCAAATGCACCGGCACCCTTCGATCAGTGGCTGACAGATATTGCAGATAGTACCTGGGGATTGGTTATGGCCAAAACCAAGGCCCATATTAATCGGATGTGGCGTGAGGAGGTTTACTACAGTTACAGCAACAGTCTTGCCAATCGCTATCCACTGCGTAGTGATCGCGAGCAAGAAGTACCGGTTATGGAATTTAATCAGTATTTTAAGCCCGGGGGCATTGAAGAAAAATTTGTTGATCAGTTCCTGAAGCCATTCGTAGATACCAGAAACTGGAAAATAAAATATGTGGAAGGGCAAGGCATCCACCTTTCCCGTGAAGCCCTTTCACAGTTGAGGCGAGCTGAGCGTATTCGTAAAACATTCTTTAGTACTGGTGGAGCTGCCTCTTACACATTCCGTATTGAGCCTACAAAGCTGGATTCCAGTGTGCGTCTCTTTGAACTGGAGCTTGGGGAGCAACGGGTGCCTTATTCCCATGGGCCAAAAACGGCTAAAAAGTTAACTTGGCGTGGCGGTGAAAGTAATCGGGTACGTATCATTTTTGAAGATTTGAATGAAACGGTACATCGTAAGCACTTTGAAGGTGATTGGGCCTGGTACCGCTTGTTGGCCAGTTCGGATCTTGAGGCAGGTAGAAGTAATGCTGAGCATTTTGTTACTTTTACTGAAGAGGGTCGCAGAGCCCAGTTTAAATTGATCGCATCTAATGTGAATAATCCATTTGATCGCAGTTTACTACGCGGCTACCGATGTCCTGAGACCCTTTAAGCGGAGTGAGTAGGTTGCATAATACAGTAGGTATTTTCGGTAAATTGCCGGGACATGGTGATTTCGTTCAGCGCCAATTACCTGGCAGTTTTGTTTCTGTTTGGGATGGCTGGTTGCAGCGTTCAGTTTTTGGTTCCCGTGAACTCGTTGGGCAAGAATGGCTGGATTACTACCTGACCAGCCCGGTATGGCGGTTTGTTCATGGTAAAGGCATTATTGATAATCATGCCTGGGCTGGAATTCTGGTTCCGAGTGTAGATAGTGTTGGACGCTATTTCCCTCTGACATTCGCGGCACCATTGTCTCCAGTAATCGATGCATTTGCTTTTATGTCAGATGCCAAGAATTGGTTCCAAAATCTGTCAGAGCTAGCCATTACGGCTTTGCAGAATATGTTACATGCGGACCAACTATGTGAGGCATTCAGTGCTCCCCCGGATAGAGCAGGAATAATTTCCCTACCACCGACACAGGGTGATTTTATTGTATCGACCAGCCAATCGAAGAGCCTAGAAAGGGGCTACGCTGGCTTATTGGGACAGGTGAGCAAGAACCATTTCTCTGCGTATAGTTTGTGGTGGAGTGAAGGATCGCAGCACTTGGCGCCCACAACTTTGCTGTGTCCCTCTCTGCCGAGTCCAGAACTTTACAGCTCTATGCTGGGTGCCCGGTTGCATCAAAATGCGACTTAAGTCGTCGGGAGTGTAATATGAAAAAGCTGGTTATTTTAGATAAAAAAAGACACCGTAAATATCAAGTTTTAAAGGCTGATATTTCACATAGCCATGATCTGCATATTTGCACAGTTTCGCTGGCTGAATTTAACCCGCTAGCGAGAGCGTGCCCTATTATTTTTACAGCCTCAAAAGAGACTGGCAGGCTCGAAAGCTGCGCTCTTCTTGGAGTTAAACCAGGTCAAAATCTATTTTGGCAGAATGGTGAGTGGCAGGGTGATTACATTCCCTCTGCAATCCGAAATCATCCTTTTTATCTGAGGTATAAACCGGGTGATTTTACGAGTGCATATGTGTGCGTTGATACCTCACAGTTACTCTTGGGTGAGGGCAGGGCTGAGGGGGTTGATTTATTTGATGACAAAGGGGAACCCAGCCAATATCTGTTAGAAACGCAGCATCGTTTGAAAGTCATGCATGCTCGACGCCTTCAGGATTGGGAATTTGTGAGTTGTCTGCAGAAGTTGGGTTTGCTTCAAGAGAAAGTGATACTTGTCGACTTGCCAGGTAATACAAAGCATAAACTTAAGGGCGCCTTTTGTATTTCTGAGGAGCGGCTCGGAAAACTTGCACAGGCTGAATTTCTGAGTTTACGTAATAAAGGGTATCTTCCCTATATTTATGCACACCTTTTTTCCCTGCAGCAATCATCGAAACTGAGTGCTTTACACAAAAGCAACCAGACGCAAATACTTCATTGATACAATAATCAATGTTTAGCCAGTTTTAGTGGGGTTTACTGGACTAGGCAGTTAAATGGATCACTTGCCGAGTAGAGTTTGACTGGAATTGATAGTGGGAAATCGAGAGTTCTGGTTTACAAAAAGTATCAGAGCAGGAAGCTAAGGTTACTGATATGTCTTATAAGGTAATTTTTACCGGGGAAATTAGAGGTTCTGCAGAACGACGTCATGCGATAGCCGCATTGGGTCGGGAATTTGGCTTGGGGTTTGGCCAAATTAAAGGACTCCTGGCTGGATTGAACCCCCAGATAAAAGTAACGGAAGATAGGGGGGAGGCCTGCCAGATGATGAAGAAATTCTGGCTGGCTGGGTGGCATACACAGTTGTGTCTGGGCGATCAGTTAATGCACTGTACTGTGAAGTCCAGTAATTCAGGTGATCCGCCTTTACCCAGCGCATTTGACTATTTACAAAGTGTCGATAAAGCGATATCTATAGGTGTTCCGAGTGGTTGGCAAGCATTTGACAACCTGAATAATGAAGCGGAACTTCAGGCGGGAAGCGCGCAATCAAATCGTTACCTGATTGTCTTGCGACAGCTACGAAAACAGCTTCCCCAGAGCTTGACTATTGATGAGTTTGGTACAGCTCAGATTCAGCAGTGCTTGGCACGGGTAGCGAACGGAAAACTAATATCCGGGCCCAGATCTACGCAGAGTAATGATCTGCAAGGCTGTGTCTTTGAGATGTCCGCGGATGTGGCCAATACGCCAGTTTGTTACCAGGTCACATTTTTTCAGAATCAAGAGAGTTTTTACTCGGTATTTTTATGGTCTGATCAGGAGAGTTTTCCAAAAAGCAAAATAGAGTTTGTGCAAATTTTTGCCACATTTAAGGCAGTGACCAATAGGGATAAATGTGTCTCAACAACAGTTCCTGCGTAATAGCTTGGAATAAGAAGCCAAAATCTAACAAAAATAAATCGCGTACAATTGTCAACAGTGCATGTTTTTCGAAGTAATGGGTATCCAGCGCATCATTTGCCTTGATTAGATATCTACAACGTGTACTCTTCTCAGAATTCTGATTAAAGCATTTGATTCGGTATAAGGGACTTTATTTGATGGCATTCCCAAACACGATAAATATCGATGAATTAGTTGCCCCAATCTCGGCAGATAATCCTGTAGGGGAAGATATCCGCGAGGATCGTTCGCCAACTTCAGACTATTACTCAATCAAAGATGCACGGAATAGTGCACGGGCCGCTGAGCGCTCGGCCATGTTTGATGATGTCGACACGGATTTGCTTGCCCCCTGGAAAGATGTTGCCAAAGCTGCGGAAAAAATTCTCAGCAAAAAAAGCAAAGATTTAGAGGTGGCAAGCTGGTATACCGAAGCATTGATTCGCTTGCAAGGTTTTACCGGGTTGAGAGATGGCTTGCAACTGATTGACCAGCTTGTCGAACAGTTCTGGGATGGTTTGTACCCCCTTCCGGATGAAGATGGCCTTGAAACCAAGGTCGCTCCCTTGACCGGCCTGAATGGCGATGGCGGCGACGGTACCTTGATGATGCCTATCCGCAGTGCAGGTATTACGCCTGAGGGAGATTACGGAGATTATTCCTTCGTCCAGTTCCAACAGGCAAGAGATGCTGACAGGATCGCCGATGAAGATGCCAAAGTAGCTCGGATTGAAACCCTGGGTTACAACCTTGAAGCTATAGATCAATGTGTAAACAGTGCGAGCGCTGAATGGGCTCAAAATTTGGTTCAAACGATTGAGTCGGCGTTTGACCACTACAAAGCCATCAATAGTAGTTTGCGCCAGAGCTGCGGCCATGATGCTCCACCGTCGACCAATGTTTCTTCTCTGTTGGATGAGGTTCTGCGCACCAGTCGTTTTATCTATAAGACACACCTTGAGTCCTTAGAGCAGGCGAAGGAGGAGCAAAGTAGTTCAAGCGCCAATGAGCCGGTGGCAGAGGTGCAGATTGATAGTACCGCAGTCACTATGGCTGCGGTCGGCGTACCTATTCCCAGTGGACCAGTGACATCCAGAGAGGATGCTTTGAAGTTGCTAGAGCAGGCGGCAAAGTATTTTCGTACCTATGAGCCCCATACCCCACTGGCTCCAGGGTTGGAAAGGTTGATCGGCTGGGGGCGTATGACCGTTTCGGAATTGATGTCGCAGCTATTGCCCGACGACCAATCAAAGGCCATGTACTCCCAGCTGACCGGAGTACGTCTCGATGGCACTGATACTCAAAAATATGTAGCCCCACCAGTGACAACAAGTGGCACTTCATCAGCTCCTGCGGTTGCCGCCGATGCGCCTTCAGAAAGTGCGTCTGCGCCAGTCTCTGATGAGGGTTGGGGTGAGCAACCGCAAGAAGAAGCCAGCGCTGGTTGGTAGTTAACTAAGAACAGCAGTCCCTAAAGTCGGAAAGGAGACCTGAGATGTCTGAGAGCATCCACAATAAACTCAAGCGCGTGCGTAAGCCGCGTGTGCATATTACTTACGATGTTGAAACGAATGGAGCCGAAGCTAAAAAGGAACTTCCTTTTGTGGCGGGTGTGATGGGCGATTACTCTGGTGACAATGCAGAGAGTCGTAAGGCATTGAAAGATCGTAAATTTATCCAGATTGATCGAGATAACTTCAACGATGTCATGGGTAAGGTTAAGCCAAAGCTAAACCTGCAGGTGGAAAACACCTTATCCGGTGATGGCAGCAAAATGGCAGTTAATCTCGATTTCAATAACATGGATCAGTTCTCTCCTGAGCAGATTGTTGAGCAGGTGGAACCGCTCAAGCAGTTACTTGAAGCCCGCAGCAAGTTGCGTGACTTACTGAGTAAGGCTGATCGTTCAGAAGAGCTTGAGAAGGTGCTCGAGGATATTCTTAAAAGCACAGAGAATGTAAGTGCTATATCCGAGCAACTGGGCCTGAACGAGGATAAAGGAGAGGATTCAGAATGAGCACTGAAGTAGAAAATGTTGCCGGTAGTGAAGCTGAAGAGCAATCAGCCAATCTTCTGGATCAGGCAATTGCTGCGACTAAGCAAACCGAACCTCAAGAAGCACAGGACTTACTGGCGAACCTGACCGAGCAGGTATTGAAAGGGACTGTTACTTGGGATCGTAACCTCACCCAAACAATTAAAGCTGCAGTCAGTGCGATTGATAACGCAATGTCACAACAGCTATCTGCCATTCTGCACGATGAGAAATTCCAGAAGCTTGAAGGCTCATGGCGCGGCCTGAATCATTTGGTAATGAACTCTGAAACAGGCGCTACCATGAAGATCCGCATGCTCAACTTGAGCAAGCGAGAGCTATTCCGCGATTTGGATAAAGCGGTTGAGTTCGATCAGAGCCAGACTTTCAAGAAAATTTATGAAGAAGAATTTGGCACTGCTGGTGGTGAGCCTTATGGTGTGATGATTGGTGATTTTGAATTCACCAGCCACCCTGAGGATATTGAACTTCTTAGCAAAATGTCCAATGTAGCGGCTGCGGGATTCTGCCCTTTCGTTGCAGCCGCTGGCGCTGGCATGTTTGGATTTGACGACTACACAGAGTTGTCCAAGCCTAGAGATTTGGGTGGAATTTTTGAATCGGCAGAGTACATCAAGTGGCGCAGTTTCCGGGATAGTGACGATTCCCGTTTTGTCACACTGGTGATGCCGCGCACCTTGGCACGTACCCCATACGGCGCCAACACCAAGCCGATTGAAGCTTTTGATTTTGAAGAATTTGAAGTGGACGAGAGTGGCGTGTCCCGTCCTGCAGATCACGATCAGTACTGCTGGATGAATGCTTCTTATGTTATGGGCACGACCATGACAAAAGCATTTTCGGAGAACTCCTGGTGTACCGCCATTCGCGGTGCTGAGGGTGGTGGTAAGGTAGAAGGTCTTCCGTCACACGTTTTCAAGAGTGATGATGGCGACTTGGACCAGAAGTGTCCCACCGAAATCGGTATTACTGATCGCCGCGAAGCTGAGTTGAGTGCTCAGGGTTTCCTGCCTTTGTGTCATTACAAGAATACGGATTACTCGGTATTCTTCGGTGCGCAAAGTGCCCAGGACCCAAAAGCGTATGATGACCCCGATGCAACTGCAAATGCGGCTATCTCTGCACGCCTTCCTTATTTGATGGCAACCTCACGTATCGCCCACTACCTGAAAGTGATGGCGCGCGATAAAGTCGGCTCCTTTATGGAAGCAAGTGACTGTGAGCGCTGGTTGAATAAGTGGATTTCCCAATATACCAATTCCAATCCGGATGCCAGTCCTGAGATGAAAGCCAAATACCCGCTTTCTGAGGCTCGGGTAGAAGTTAAGGAAATTCCTGGACAGCCTGGATGCTACAGTGCGATTGCCTATCTGAAACCTTGGCTACAGATGGAAGAACTGACAACATCTATGCGTATGGTGGCGAATATCCCGTCTGCGGGATAATTACCCCAGGTCCACTCCGTAGGGGGTGGACCTTCTCTTCGAGAGGTCTTGCTCAAGGCCTGAGTTTACCGCTACTTATTCAAATAATAATTCATGTTGGAGTATACCGGTGCCCCGTGCAGCACATGACCAAATATCGGAAGATCAGACTGATGTTCTACCGGAAAAATTGGCGAGAGGGCAGCAGAATGAACTACGAAAGTTTCTGCAAGAACTGGATGACCTTTTTGCATTTGAATATTGGCTGAAAGAATTATGCCCCTGTACCAATAGGGATAATTACTCCGTTCGTCAGTACCTGAATCGAATAATCGTTGAGCTGGATGAAATTATCTGCGATCAATTAAATCGGATAATACACCATCCGCGATTCCAGCGACTGGAAGCCAGTTGGCGTGGCTTATCCTTATTGGTATTTGATACTCCACATACGGAAAATATCAAAATAAAACTTCTGGATGCTAGCTGGAAGGATCTGACCAAGGATATTGAAAGGGCTCCAGATTTCGACCAGTCCGGCCTCTTCCATCTTGTATACAATGAGGAGTTCGGCACTCCAGGAGGCGAGCCATTTGGGCTGTTACTGGGGGATTACTATGTCTCCCATCGTCCTCTGCCTGATCATCCGTATGATGATGTTTTCACCTTACAAGGCATTGCACACACAGCAGCAGCGGCTTTTGCACCTTTCGTCTGTGCCTCTGCTCCCCAATTATTTGGTATTGATCATTTTTCTGATTTAGCTAAGCCCATTAATTTTTCCGAAGTGTTCCGCCAGAAAGAATATATTCGCTGGAACAGCCTAAGAGATCTTGAGGACAGCCGCTTTATAGCTCTGACTCTTCCACAAATTTTAATGCGCGAACCCTATAATCAAGAGTTCTCCTCATATCGTGGATTAAGATTTCAGGAACAAGTTGCTGCTTCCCACAGTCGGAACTATTTGTGGGGCAATGCCTGCTTTGCTTTGGGTGCGGTTTTACTCCGAGAGTTTAGTGAGGTGGGGTGGTTTTCCCATATCAGGGGTGTTGCACGCGATCATTTGGGCGGTGGGCTTGTCACTCAGCTGCCGATGGTGCCCTATAAGCCGGATAGTACGCCGGGGATGATTCGCATGGCCACTTCAATTTTGGTGACTGATTTCGCAGAGCGTGACTTAAGTGAACTGGGGTTTGCCTGTTTAAATCACTGCTATGACACCCCTTACAGTGCCTTTAATAGTGTTCCCTCATTACAGCGAGCAAAACAGTACAGCTCCAAAGCAGCTACAGCCAATGCCCGCATTAGTTCTATGTTGCAACAAATACTTTGTGCTTCCCGTTTTGCCCATTACATCAAGGTGATGATTAGAGATAAAGTCGGTGCCTATATGAATGCCGCTGACTGTGAGCGACAACTTCAGCATTGGCTGGATCAATATACAACGGGTAGAGATGATCTCTCTTGGGAAATGTTAGCGAGATACCCCTTGCGTGAGGCGCGTGTTCGAGTTGCAGACGAGCCCGGAAAAGCCGGTAGTTATCAGAGTGTGATTCATCTAAAGAGCCACTATACCGTAGATCATCTTGTGTCTGAGCTAAAACTTACTACTGCATTGGCAACAATCGGTGTAGGGGCCGCATAGCGATTATGGCAAAAGAAAAACGTTTATTAGCACCAGTCCTGGATCGTCTATTACAGTCCTCCAGCAAACTGGACATGCATCAGTCTCACCAGGTTTTGAGGCAGTTAAGAGAGGGTGTGCGCCGGGATTTGGAATACTTGTTTAATACACGTTTTAAATGTATTTCGGCCCCAGCAGCGCATGAGTACTTGCAAAAATCCAATATTAATTATGGTTTACCAGACTTATCAACCGTAAACCTATCCTCTTCAGATAGCCGAAAACAGTTTTGTCGGGATATTGAGAAAACGGTTTTAAGTTTCGAGCCCAGAATACGCTCGGTAAAAGTTACAACACAAGATAAAGTGGATGTCGAAGATCCCAGCATCCGATTTCGAGTGGAAGCTGTGTTGCATATAAACCCGGCATCAGAAATTATAGTATTTGATTCGGCACTAAACCCGGTTACCCAGTTGGTAGACGTGTCTGAGATTATGTGATGAGTGAAAAACTGATAGATCTCTACGAGCGTGAATTGGCATTTATTCAGCAAACTTCTGCTGAATTTGCCAAGATGCATCCCGCTGCGGCATCCAGGCTTCAGCTGGATGCAGATACAGTTGATGACCCTCTGGTAGGGCGATTGTTATCTGGGTTTGCCTACATGAACGCGCGGGTACAGCAGAAGTTAAGTGATGACTTCCCAGAGTTAACAGATGCGATGCTGGAAACTCTGTACCCCCATTATCTTCGTCCAATCCCCTCCTGTGCCATTGTTCAGTTTGAACCGGAGAAGGACCTAGATGCCATTACTTCCGTAGGGGCAAGGACATTGTTAGAGAGCGATAGCTTCCAAGGGCAAACTTGTCGCTTTACAACCAGTTATCCTACAGAAATCTGTCCCTTTCAGGCTGTCAGCGCGAGTCTCATGCCCAGACCCTTTATAGCTCCTGGGTGTAATGATATTCAGGGTGCAAACGCAGTATTGAAACTTTCGCTAAAAACACTCAGTCCTGATATTAGTTTTTCAGAGTTAGGCCCGGATAGTTTCCGATTCTTTTTGCGTGGCCAGCCATCGCATATATTTAGTTTGTACGATTTACTGTTGAGCAAATGCGTAAAGTTAGTTGTCGCCAACGGCGAGAGTGACCCCAAGCCAACTTTCCTTTCACCTGAGGAAATAAACCAAGTGGGCTTAGGTGTTGATGAAGGGTTGCTACCCTATCCAGAGACTGCATTCATTGGCTATCGTTTGCTCACTGAATATTTTGCATTTCCTGAAAAATTTTTATTTTTGGATATTTTAAATGTACAGAATGCGTTGAACGATAGTTATGGAGACACTCTAAATCTATATTTCTATCTTTCAGAAACTCATGAAGAGTTAGAAAAGCAACTTGTCCCAGGAATGTTCGCGCTGGGTTGTACGCCGGCTGTTAATTTGTTTAATCAAAGTGCAGACCCGATACCGCTTAGCCATACACAATATAGTTATCATGTTGTTCCAGATGCCCGCCGTAGTGATGGCCTGGAAATATACTCAGTCGATGAAGTAGCGGCTACCGATGGAGATGGAGAGACGACTCGATATCGTCCTTTTTACGGCATACAGCACAGTCAGTATCACTCGGAGCAGACGGCATTCTGGTTTAGTCGCCGAAGAGATGTTATCGAAGGTGAGCATCGTAATGAACAAGCGTCTGAAATCGATATTAATCTTGTTGATCTTGACTTTAATCCACACCGGATTAGCGATCAGACGCTTGATATAAAGCTGACTTGCTGCAACCGTAATTTACCGAAAAAATTACCTAGTGGTAGCTCTCAACCTTACCTGGAAGTTGTTGATGGAGATTTGCCTGCAAGCAGAATTAGCTGTGTAGTATCACCGACAGCAACACTACGGCCACCGCGCCGTGAAAGAGGGTACTGGCGATTGATTTCTCATCTTAATCTGAACCACCTGTCATTATCAGGTTCAGAAGGATGTAATGCTCTAAAAGAAATATTCAGGCTTTACGATTTTCGTGACTCAGCGAGTACGCGTAACCTGATTGAGTCGTTATTAAAATTAAATACCAAGCCGGTAACCGCTCCGATTCAGATCGATCAAAGTGTCGTTTTGTGCCGTGGTACAGAGGTGGAGATTGAACTGGATTCAATGATGCTGACCGGTACAAGCCCATTACTTTTTGCCAGTATTATCGAGCGTTTTCTGGGTTTGTATTGTTCGATTAATTCGTTCACGAAATTAATAGCCACTATGAGTGGTCGAGATGGAGAATTAAAGAGATGGCCACCTCGCGCCGGCGAAAAAGCTTTACTGTAATTGAGCGTTTGCGTCGTGAGCCCTATAGTTTTGACTTTTTTCAGTCAGTAAGGCTTGTTGAACGCGCAGTCCACTTGGCAGGTTCAGATTTTTGTAAAGAGTCTATAGGCAGTGCTGCACCGCCTGCAAAGGAGTTGATACGTTTTAGTGCGCAATCTGGGCTCTCATATATTAGCTCAGATGTTTTACGCCTTGAAAAAAAGACGATTCAACAAGATGAGTCGAGTGATGAAGAGTCGCATCAGTGGCACATGGAGGTGGGCTTCACTGGATTGATAGGTAGTCAGGGAGTAATGCCCTATTACCTGACTGAATTAGTGCAAAAAGAACTCCGGGAAAATAATACGGCCCTTCGTGATTTTCTCGATATGTTCAACCATCGCAGTATCTCATTATTTTATCAGGCTTGGCATAAATACCAACTGCCAGTTAATTATGAGCGACAGCGGTTACAAAATTCCCGGGAACCGGATAAATTTACCCATGCCTTAGCATCATTGGCGGGGCTCGGCACTAGCGAGATGCGTTATCGTATGCCGATCCCGGATGAAGCTCTACTGGGAATGACGGGGCATTTATCCAGTGGACGCTGCTCAGCGACTGCCTTATCCAGTATGATCAAACATTATTTCGATCTCTCGGTTAGGATTGAGCAATTTCAAGGCCAGTGGGATGAGTTGCCAAGTGATATTTTGTGTCGCCTACCCAGTGATGAAATTCCTCGAGGAATAAATAATAGCCTGGGCGTAAATACAATTTTAGGAACTCATTGTTTTCAGGCACAAAATAAATTCCAGGTGATTATTGAGTCAATGGCCTATGAACAGTTTATGACCATTGCACCAGGAACAAAAAAACTTGAAGCATTGAAAGAATTTATAAGATTTAGTGCCGGTATAGAATTAGATTTTGAACTTTCAGTAACGCTCTCTACCAGCCAAGTGAGCCCTATCCAGCTGAATAAAAAAGCTGAAAATGAACCTTTGCTTGGCTGGAATACCCATATGGCTAGCGAACAAGATGGCGAGAGACTTGTCCAGATTACCCTGAGTGCTGACAACATTTCACCTGATGAAGCTTTACCTGCAGCATAAGTAATAACTAACAATACTATTTAGGAAAGGAAATTCAACGTGATCAATATCGATTTAAAGCGGCTGGTCGATACCATGACGCCGCATATGCGCGACTCGCTTGAGGGAGCTGCAGGACTGTGTTTATCACAGAATCAATATAATGTTGAGTTGGAGCACTGGTTGCTAAAGTTACTGGATCAGTCTGATACAGACTTGTATCATTTGCTTGAAAAGCATGACTGTAATGCTGCGACCTTTGCCAAGCAACTTGCCACTGCTATCGCAGCATTTCGTTCCGGAAGCAGTCGCCCCCCAGCTTTGTCTCCTACCATTGTCGAAGCAGCTAAAAACTCCTGGATGCTCGCTTCTATTGATTACGGCCATAGAGCGATTAGTTCTGGGCACATGCTGGCCGCACTCTTGTTGGAAGAAACCTCACGACGTCAGATTCTGGAATCTTGCCCTGAACTGAAACAAATTGCGCCTGAATCTATCCGTGAAACAGCACGGGCGATGTTTGGACAAAGTGGAGAGTCCAGCCATGTCGGTGCGGTCTCGGGCATGGACGACGGTGCCGCTGCGGTTGCAGCTGCAGCGAGTAAGGCCCCAGCATTGGACAAGTACACGATAAACCTGACCGAGAGAGCTAAGAAGGGCGAAATCGATCCTGTATTGGGCCGTGACGAAGAGATTCGCCAATGTATAGATATCCTGACTCGCCGCCGACAAAATAACCCAATTCTTACCGGTGAGGCTGGTGTTGGTAAAACTGCGGTGGTTGAAGGGTTTGCTCTTCGTATTGCCAGTGGCGACGTTCCTGGGCCTCTTCGCGGTGTTGCCGTGCGCACACTGGACTTGGGCCTATTACAGGCTGGCGCCAGTGTAAAAGGTGAATTTGAGAGCCGCCTGAAGTCTGTAATAGAAGAAGTGCGCGCATCGGTGACACCAATTATTTTGTTTATTGATGAAGCTCATACCATGATCGGTGCGGGTGGCAAGGAAGGGCAGGGGGATGCCGCTAACCTGTTAAAACCAGCGTTGGCTAGAGGTGAATTGCGCACACTGGCCGCAACGACCTGGGTTGAATACAAAAAGTACTTTGAGCGCGATCCGGCCTTAACGCGCCGATTTCAAGTGGTGAAAGTAGAGGAGCCGAGTGAGCAAAATGCCATCGATATGATGCGTGGTATTGCCACCTCCCTAGAGCAGCATCATAAAGTGCGTATTCTTGATGAAGCAATTATTGCCTCAGTTAAGCTTTCTCACCGTTATATACCGGGGCGCCAACTGCCTGATAAATCTGTCAGCCTATTGGATACCGCCTGTGCTCGCGTTGCTCTCAGCCAGTCTGCTACACCCGGCGCAATTGAAGACGCACGAATTAATATCGATCGAACCAATACCACTCTGGCTAAACTTGAGCGGGAAAATGCGGCTTTTGGTGAGCATGAAGAGCAACTCAAAGAATTAACAGAGTTCAAACAATCTGAAGGAAAGCGTTTACTCGTCCTTGAACAACAGCTTGTTAATGAGAATGAGTTGATTGAGCAAATTCAAAACCTTAGGGATCAGATTGATATTGAGTTTAGTAAAACTCAGAGTACTGACGAAACACCGGATGAAGCGCTCTTAGCGGATTATCAGCAGCAACTTAAGAGCTTAACTGCGGACTTGCACGCTATCCAGGGTGATACACCATTGATGCAGCCGGCAGTTGATGAGCAATCTATTGCCGCGGTTGTTGCCAACTGGACAGGCATTCCCGTTGGAAAAATGGTCAGTGATGAAATTGTTGCCATTAAAACCTTAGCCGCACGCCTGAATAATCGTGTAATCGGGCAGCCTCATGCTATCGAAGCCGTTGCCCAGGCCATTCGTACCTCACGGGCAGGATTAACTGATCCGCGCAAGCCGGTTGGTGTGTTTATGTTTTGTGGCACCAGTGGTGTCGGCAAGACCGAAACAGCTTTGGCTTTGGCTGATGAACTATTCGGTGGTGAGCAGAATATCACCACAATCAATATGGCTGAATTTAAGGAGGAGCATAAGGTATCTATGCTTTTGGGTTCTCCTCCCGGGTATGTCGGCTATGGTGAAGGTGGTGTTCTCACAGAAGCTGCGCGCCGTAAACCGTATTCGGTCATTTTGCTGGATGAAATGGAAAAAGCTCATCCTGGTGTTCAGGATATTTTTTACAACTTGTTTGATAAGGGCACGATCAAGGATGGCGAAGGTCGGGATATCGACTTCAAGAATACCGTTATCATAATGACATCCAATGCTGGGGAGGACGCAATTAGAGCGATATTTTCTCAGGTTGAGGAAAAGCCTGAGCCAGATGTACTACTGGATAATGTACGTCCGCATCTATTACAAAAATTTAAACCGGCATTTCTCGGCCGCGCAAATGTAGTAGCTTACTACCCTCTCGACGATGAGAATTTGGTGGAAATCTGCAAAATTAATATGCGTAAGATTGAGAAGCGAGTTCGGGAGCACTACGGTGCTTTATTCAGTTATGATGAGGATGTTCTGATCAATATCGTTGCTCGCTGCCACGAAGCAGATACCGGGGCTCGAAATATTGAAGTTATTCTGAATAAGACACTTTTGCCAGAGCTAGCCAGTGAATGCCTGGATAAAATGGCTAGAGGAGAAGAGGTTAAAGAGATTAGAGTATCTGCTACAGAGGAAGGTGACTTTAGCTATATGGTGCATTAAAATATAAGGGAGGCTCGATGGTATATTTTGATACCATCGAGCCTTTAAACGTATGCCAAGCTTTGGACTTTCAAACTCATATAGCTCAAAGCAGCTTTACCTAGATATTAGTTTTTTGTGAGAGCTCACTTGTAATTTATAAGTGTAAATTGGCTCTAATTTCCAAATATTGATCTAGCTGCTTTCTCGACAAGAAGGTCAATTTTTTGTTTTAGGGTGGTTAAGATATGTCGTATGAATTGATAGGTTAAGCTGATGTCTTCTTTTATTTTCATTCCCAGCGCAATCATAATTTTCTTTACTAAGTAATAAACCCAGGAAGATAGGCTCTTTGAGAAATCTATCCCTTGCTGGAGGATATAGGCCAGCATGTCTAATAAGGTTACCCCAGATGCTAATCCTAATTGAATACTAATTCCAGTTAGCTTAAGAATTTTAAGTATCACATAAGAAATTGCTTTATTTATCATATTCATTGTGTTGATAGTAAAGCTAACAGGCCCTTCAGAAGACAGCCATTGCTCAATTGCTGACGTTGGAATTTCAGGCTCTAGCTCATACATGGTGTCCCAAGATGAGGCTTTGTTGACACTTTCGATATATCTGCCCATTTTATGATATTCCCCGGATGGTGAGTTTCCAGGGCTGTTTAAGCAGTATGCTTTTTCGCCATATGGTAAGTGGTAAAATGGCCACATTGGTACCATTGGGACGACATCGGTCTTATGGAATACGCGGTATATATTCTTACCGTTATCTAGCTCGCTTGTCATTAATTTAACAAAACTTAAGGCTCCAACTCGAGGACTGCCAAAAGTATAGAGTTTGACGTCATCCGTTGGTGATATTCCTGCTTTTTTTAGCCACTCACTTGTTAGTGTTGCCAAGGCACCGCCAAGGCTATGTCCAACACAGTGAATCGTTCTTATATTTTGCCCTAAAGACAGTACTCGTTCTTTTAATTCAGGCAATATGGTGTCGAAGCACTTGTTAAACCCGGTATGAACAAATCTTCCTGTTTCTGACGAGGAAAAACCGACAGTTGCATCAGTTGCCCAGTCAAAATTATTATCTGTTCCTCTTAGTAGAATAAGCGCATCGTGTTTAAACTCTCCCCTTCCCGTAGCTACAATACCAAATCCAGTTCTCTTTTTAATAATCCAAAGTGTGCCAGAAGATCCCCCCACGACATCATCATGATTGGATAAATCCCATTGATTTTTAAAGCGATCAATAGTCGGTGGTGTAAATCTATCATTTTGGATTTCGTAAACTGAGCTAGCTAATAATGCCGCATCTTTGTGTGTTATTGTACTTCCCATCTTAGTCCTCCTAACCATTTTGTGAGATATTTTCAATAGATCTATAAGATAAACACTTCCTGCATATGTTTGTGACAGATCGATGCTCAGAGCTAAGTTACTCTGTCCGTGATAAGGATATTAATTTATTGAAAGTGTTGAGGTTTGCGCCCATGAATTAATATTTATTTTAATATTGCTGCTGAAAGGCGAATTGGCAGAATTGGAATATTTTTTTTGTGTATGGCAGCTCCTTACTGGTTTTCTTGGGGTTCCCATTTGCAGTTTGTGCCAATGGAGTTGAATGTCATGTGAGTAAATTTGTATTCATCTGTTATTTCACATTTAAAATCTAATTTTTGACCTTCCAGTTCTGAATTTAATTCTTCACTTCTTTTTACAGTTTCCCAGATTAAATAATCTTTTCCGTTGTGGTTAACGATTATTTTTTGGTGGGAAACAAATTCTTTGGGAAGAAAGTTTTTCTCAAATTTTTTTAGTGGCTCAAAAGAAAAGTGTCCATAGCTATCGGTTATCGTAACGTCTTCGTAGCTTTTGCCATCACACTCTACTAATCTCTTTACCGAGGTGTTTGAAGCAGGTTCCTTTTCATAAGTTAAGTAACCATTAACTGGCGAAAACAAAAAAACCTCATCCTTTTTAAAGATCGACATGGGTACTCCCTTAGTGGATGAAAAAATTAATACAAATAGTAAAAGGAATCTAACCATTTTTACCCCCCAACTAATACAGTAGGGCAGCCAATAACTATCTTCCCACCATGTCCTGTGGTGTCTCCCATACGTGCGGCTGGTTTACCTTGCAGCATTACCGTGGTACTTCCCATAGCGACGGTATCGGGAGGGCCTACACAAGTGCAGGTGCTCCCGACAGTTGCCGAGGGCATACCGCCAATAATGACAGTGGGTGCGCCTGGGCTTAAAATCGGCCCTCCAACATGAGGGACTGTTCCGGTAACCATCGGACAAACGTGCATATCGGTAATACGAGAAGCTGGCTTGCCCATGGTTTACCCCTCCGCTCTGCCATTTCCGCCCCGTGCCAGGTCGAGGCCTTGTTCCATATAGCGCATGAATCGTTTATTTGGATCCACTGGGTCCGATAGCACTGCGGCCAAAGTAATACTGCCGGCAACGGCATGGGCATAAAGGTGCTCGGGGGGCTCAACCGCGGGCTCCCCTTCTGCAGCAAGACTGCCGTGGCACCAACTTGCAGCAGTAGCTGCCCAGCTGGCTGGAGTTTGGTGTTTGGTTTTAGTACCAAATAACTTACAGCGTTGCCGGGCTTCCTCGCTTGGCTTTTTTGCCCAGGTCTCTGCAGCAATCAGAGCGTTAACATTATCTTCATCGGTTTGCGGGCTTTGAATATCTCGGGCCGCAAGGCATGCCCACCAAACGGCTTCCCGTTTAGGTAAGCCGTGAGCAAGTAACTTTATAGCATCTGGAAACAAGCCTGCATCAATAAGACGGTTAATGCTGACTTCTGGTGCGGTATCCGGTACCAGATGTTCTTCTGCTTCGTCACTAACTTCAAAATTTTTAAGAAGTTCTTCTGCGGTCAGAGCTTGTACTTTATTGAGGTCTGTCATTTGATCTCTATCCCCATCAATTGATCATGGTGACGCCGCCTTTCAGCGTCAGCATGCCGCCACCCTTGACTTCTGCGGTCGCGTCGCCCTTACAGGAAAGCATTGTTCCTTTGATGGTGATACCGGCTGGGGTGAGCTTTATACTGCTCCCACCGACTTTTAACTCTATAGAAGCTTTGGATGAGATCTTTATCGCACCCATTGCGTCAGTGGTTTGAGAACCTTTACTGATTTTTAGAGTGTGGTTGCCGGATCCGATAGTGACAACTTGATTGCCCTTGTCTACATTCAGCTTTTGATCACCTTTTGCGATAGTGACCACTTCACTACCGTCAGTGACGGTGACGCTGCGATCCTGTTTTATTTCCAGGGTCTGCTTGTTCTCTATTTTACCTGTCTGGTCATTATGGATGACAAAATTATGATCTTTGCCTGCTTCCATATAGACTTCTTCACTTCCGCCTTTGTCATCAAATCTGAGTTCGTTGAAAGCGCTGCCTTCGTACTCAGTTTTCCAACCACTTTGCGTCGCGGTGTAATTAGGGCCCGGGTTATCACCATTGTATACAGCGCCGGTAACCAAGGGTCTATCGGGATCACCATTGATATAGGTGACAATGACTTCCTGGTTAACTCGGGGAACAAAGTTTGCCCCCCAATTTTTACCGGCAAAAGACTGCATCACACGAACCCAGCAGCTATTTTGCTGAGAGTTCCATGGAAATTTAACTTTAAGCTGAGTGTACGGGTCCTGAGAGCTGTCAGAGGTTGTTGCCTTAACTTCTAATACTCGTGCGACTTGAGGGGAGTGAACTTTCTTTGCGTAAATATTGGGTTCTGGCCTTGGCATTACCGAGGCGGGAATACAGCTAAAGGTATTATGGAAGTGGGTTTCGTTACTATTGCCGTCAGCGGCAGAGATGTGTACAGAAGAAATGAGATACTTCCCTTTCTCTGATGACAGGGTGTGATCAAAATTAAATCGGCCGCCAGCTGTGAACGACGGGCAGTCACTGCGCCCATGACTCACATCGAATAGTGCTTCTTGGGCCTCCATGGCGCGTTCGCCAAGTGCTTTATGATAACTGTCTGTGAATTTATGTTTATGTTCACCGTCAGCTTGAAAATGGTTCAAACCGTAAAGCCCACGCATATAGCTGGCGACATCATTGAGCTTACTCGTAGTCTTTACTTGCTGCTTATTATCTTTTGTTGCAGTAAATTCAGAGTAATCTTTGAGCTCAAAGCCGCCACCGTGGTAGTTGAAATTCCGCTGCCAGCTACTTACCGTATTTTTTGTTGGGTGACTGCCGCTTCCATCGTATTCAATTTGTTCGCTTTCGCAGTCATAAAAATCCTGGCTATCATCGCAAAGAACCAACTCATGTTGTCCATTTGCATGTTTGAAGTAATATGAAATCCCTTCTTCAGCCATTAGGCGATTTATAAATTCAAAATCACTCTCATCAAACTGAACACAATACTCCCGGGCAATATATTCAGCATTTAATTTAACGCTTAATTTAACAACCTTACTGTATTCACCTAGAACTTCTTCGAGAATTTGTTTTGCAGATTTTTTTTCGAAAATCCGATTGGATCCCCCTAGGCTGGTGAACCAGAGCCCAGGCTGAATAGTGGCACTATAGCTGCGTACACCTTCAGCATTTACATCACGAAGAGATAGCTGAGTAACATACCCGTTAATATACCGAGGTGTTTCTGAGTGATGTACAGAGATAGTGGCAGGCTTGCCAACAATATCTTTTTGGCTAATAGCGTGATCATCGGACAGAAGCTGAACTTCATAGCGAAACAGCCTGGATATATGTTCTTCGCCCTGCAGGCTGGTAGCGATCAGCGCATCCGTGCCTAAAGGACTGTCGACCTTAATCAGTCTTCTATCTTGATTCAGTGTAGTCATGGCCAGCCCCAACTATCCCTACGGTGCCTTGTAGAATTGTAATTCTTATATCTTCAGTTCTTTAGTTGAAAGCTCAAAAAGCGCTCAATTAATGAACCGCTAGGCAATGGTCTGCAGGAATTTCTGCAGACCATTGCCTGTGCGAAAATACTCTGGTGGCTTACAGCGGGGTAGCTGTTTCCAGGCAGTATCCAACGCGCATGTTTTTCGGGTTTTTGTTGGTTTTGTCTGCGTGATTGAGGTCGGCCTCAATTTTCGCATAGCTCAGGGAAACCGATTCCTGGGGAGCGCCACCAGCGGATGCGCCGATGCTGTAAGAGGAGATCAGGGTGTTATCCAACTTGTAAACCGCGTACTTCTCTACAGAGCTAGCGCCGGTCTGCACTACGTGGATCTCTACAGTTACACCCTCGTCACCCGTTACAGAAGACTTGAACAGGCCGCCGGAAGCAGCATCGATGCGCTTGGTGAAGCTGACTTCGCTCAGGCTCGGGCGAGAAGCTTCGCGGTTTGACATGGCGCCGGCTTCCATGGTAATGCCGCGGCCAACACCAAAGTTGAAGCTGTCAACTTCAATCCAGTCTTCATAACCTTTGGCGGTCACGTTACCTTTGATGGCTTTGTTGTTGAAGTTCATGTAGATAGCCATGGGATATCCCTCTTTGGTTGGCTTGAGATGTTGGTGGTTAATCCCTTACCACCGCGATAGTGCAGTAGTTCAGGTATCGTCGCAGTGGCAACTGGGATGATTTAAACAAAGAGAAAGGCAAAAACAAACTTCTTTTCGAGTTATTTAATCGACTCTGGCACCAATTTGTGAGGGCAGATTTGTGACTTACCGTGTCATGCCTGCTGCACATATTTGACTCTGACACTATTTAATTTTAAAAATTATTGGAAGGCAGGCTTGAGCGGTTTGCTCGATTTTGGTTATGGATATTCAGTGGCAGTCAAATTATGCTTTTGAAGAACTTAGTGGTATTTTTTTGAAAAGATTCCACTGTAATATTATGTAATCTGACACCAAAGCTAAGTGATAGGTAGTGGTTTCGGGGGTTGGCTAGATGCGGTATTTTGATGGCGCGTTAAGGCAAATATATTTGAATATTGTTTCATTGTTGCCCCATAGGCTGTCCGATATACTTTGCCCCCTACTTTATTGCCTTACCGATTAAATCTATAACATAACTTTTGCGGATCTGGATGTGTCGTAATGGTTTTCCATGGAGGCGGAATTGAACGATAAGACGCGTATTGTTCGGCCGAGTGGCACTCCGCCCGGCCCAGACCAGTCTAAGAATGGACTGACAGAAGACGGTGATATCACCGTTGTTGTTCAGCAGGACAAGACTGGAGCAAATGATCACCCATCGATAAAAGGGGCTGAGCCGGTCAAGGGAACTCAGCCCGTAATCCCAACGGCTGCCGCGAACTTTGGTTCAGATGCTACGGTGTTCAGCCCCGGGCTGAAGAAGACGCAGGAACAATCTGGGCAAAATGGATTGTTGGGCGGAGTTCCTGTAAGCCCTGGCGTTCCTTCTGAACCCTCTGCACCTTCTGAACTCTCTGAGCCTGTAGGCTCAAACGCTGTGACCAAAACCGTGATTAAAGGGCGGTTTGAGCTTGACAAGCTCCTCGGAGTGGGCGGGATGGGGGCGGTTTATAAGGCTTTAGACCGACGAAAGTTGGAAGCTAGTGATAATGAGCCCTATGTAGCTATTAAGCTTCTGAATGATGACTTTCAGAAACACCCCGATGCTTTTATATCCCTTCAGCGGGAAGCGCGGAAATCCCAGACGCTGGCACACCCCAATATTGTAACTGTTTACGATTTTGACCGTGACGGAGATCGCGTTTTCATGACAATGGAGTTCCTCGAAGGGGCTCCTTTGGATAAATTGCTGCGTGATCATGTTGATGTCGGTCTGGAGCCCGAGCGAGCACGCTCAGTACTTTGGGATATCTCCCAAGCCCTGATTTATGCCCACTCCCACAAAATTGTTCACTCAGACTTTAAGCCGGGCAATATCTTTGTAACCAATAAAAAGGGTACAAAGGTATTTGACTTCGGTATTGCCAGGGCGGTCTCGGAAGGCGGTATTGCCAATAAGGCAGGTGAAACAACGCTATTTGATGCCGGCACCCTCGGGGCGCTGACGCCCGCATATGCGAGCCTTGAGATGCTCAAGGGTGCAGAGCCTGCGCCGAGTGATGATGTTTTTGCCTTGGGCTGTGTCGCCTACGAGCTGTTCTGTGGACGCCACCCATACAATAAGACGCCCGCAGATAAGGCGCTGGAACAAGGGCTGCGGCCGAGACGAATTAAGGGCTTAAACCGTCGTCAATGGCGTTCACTCGAGTCTGCGCTTGAGCTCAAGCGGGACAATCGCACAGACACAGTTGACAAGTTTGTACAGGCATTTTTCGTCAGTAACACCTGGAAATGGCTTCTGGGAAGTGCTTTTGTCATGGTCTTGGGCGGCGCCGTAGCGGGTTATAGTCACCTGCAACAGCAAAATACGGTAGAGCAGGAGCGGGTCAGGGTGGAGCTGGAGCGCAAGCACGAGCAAGACCTCTTGGTGCGACGTATCGCGGATAAGAAAGAGGCTATCACCAGATTGATCGGGCTGAGTATTCTGACACCGGCGTGGGCGGATGATCTTCAGCTTGAATTAACAGAGTACTCAAAGCTGAATCCAGAGGACACAGAATTTCAGGACAATTCGCGGCGTCAAGTATCGGAGCTGTTCCTGGCAGCAGCGACGGGCCAGTTAAATCTGGGCAACCTTGATCAGGCAGATGTGATGCTTAAAGGGGTCGCCACCTGGTATGGCGAGTCCAGCGAGGCTGCAGCGATCAAATCGCAGTTAGCCACTGACAGGGAGAATTTACGGGCCCGTCTCGAGGCGGAGCGTATAACGGAAGAGCGCGAGGTCGAGCGTATCCGTCTGGCGGAGGAGCGTGCGGAGCGTCGTCGCCTGGCTGCGCAGAAGCAGAGGCTGATCGATGCTGTGCTTGATGATATGGAGACAGCGCTTACATGCAGTTTCTCTATGAATGCTACCGCAGTCGGTTCGCAGTTGGCTCGCCTGGCAAAGTTGGATAGAGCAAAGGCCTTGAAAATACGCCCTGTGGTGGGTGGGGAGTTGGTAAATTGCGCATCCAGTCTGGGCACCAAAGACCCACTTCAGACCGAGATTCTGGTGGATCAGTTCAGGGCTCTCCTGCCCGCATATCAACCATTGAGAGACTTCAAATTGGATTTTTGCGGTCACTTGGTGCCAGGAAGTGGTCGGCGAGGTGATCGTTACACTTGCCATGATCGACTCGCTGATGGCAGTAAAGGGCCGGCAATGGTTGTTATTAAGGGATTGAGTGGCAGGCCTTTGGCTGTTGGCAAATATGAAGTTAGTAGTACTGAGCTTGCTCAATTCTGCCGGATTGCCGGCCAGTGTGAGGAGGAGACTCCGACTGCATCAGACCTTCCTGTAAACAACGTATCTCTGGCGACAGCAGAGTCTTATCTCAGCTGGCTCAGTGATGAGACAGGCTATCGCTATCGCCTGCCTTCCGAGCAAGAGTGGTTTGCTGCCGCCAGTGCCAGGGGGGAGGGTGAAGTAGCCGACCGAAATTGTCACTTGAAGTATGGTGGTATTGAAAAGGGGGGGGAGCTAGTTCCTGTCCGTGCCGGGTCTTCCAACGGGCTTGGATTGCTCAATGCTGTAGGCAATGTTCAGGAGTGGGGTCTTGGCACTGATGGCGAATTGCTTGCCCTTGGAGGCAGTCGTATAGATCCGATGAGCCGCTGTCTGGCAACAACCAAGAAGCTTCATAATGGCCAGCCCGATGAGTTCACTGGTTTCCGCATCGTTAGAGATGTCAATTAGGTTAAATAAATACCAGCGAATATCGATACGATAGTCAAGTTGGTTAGATTATAGATTAAGACATTATAAACTGGGGGAAATATGCTAGGGCTAGAAAAGAGAAAGTTGGCATTATTTTTAGGTGCTGGCTTTCTTGTATCGCAAGTGCAGGTTTTCGCTCAGGACGAAGGGTCCAGTTTTCGCAGTCTTGTTAGGGAGGCTTTTGACCAGAATACGCCTACCGTAAATGAGGTAGATGTTACTAAAGACTTCTTACAGCGCACCTATGAAGCCGAAGACCCAAACTTAAATACAGAGATTCCTGAGATCTCCCAGCGTAACCAGGGGCCTCGAATCACTGTAAAAGAATTTATATTTCACCGCTTAGAAGAGTATCCCGAGTTTGGCATTTCCCGAGAAGCCGTCGAAGAGATGGCGGAAGATCTTCGGGTGAAGTTTATGAAAGAGGATAAAATCCTCGCTAGTGGCTATACCGTAGAAAACCTGGAAGAGTTAGCGGTGCTACTCGATGGTATGAATGCTCAATTTAAACCTGGCGGTTTAGGCCCTGCAGAGCTTAAGAAACTCGTTAATATAATTGAAAAACAAAATAAAGAGCGCGGTTTAAGTTACGGTGATCTCGAAGAAATTGCCGCTGATCTAACAAGTTTTTATCGTCGCCAGGGGTTATTTTTGGCCCAGGTACAAATCCCTGCTCAAGATGTAGAAAATGGGGTGGTTACCCTAACGGTGCAAGAGGGGTTGCTGGGCCAGATTGCTGCAGAAGATAATGATGTTTATACAGAAGCAAAACTTGCAGAGCCTTTCGAAAGCCAGCGCGGGCAATTGGTTAATCATGAAAATATTGAAGAAGGGCTATATTTGCTAAATGACCTGCCTGGTTTAAATGTTACTGGATATTTTAGTGCAGGGGATAACCCTGGCGAAACCAAGCTTAATTTAAAGGTGCGCGAGTCGGACTCTTGGCGAGCTACGTTTAGGGCGGATAATCACGGCTCGCTTTATACCGGAAGTGAAAGGGTTTATGCGACTGTTGACTGGTTGAATCCCTTAGGTTTTGGTGATGCGTTAACTTTGGGCTATTTGAAATCCAATCCTGAATCAGATGATGATTTTGGTTCTGATCTTGGTCAGTTCAGATATAGCTTTCCTTTGTTTGGTCCTCGCACTCGATTGGAGATATCGGCAGATCATAATGAATTCGAGCTTTATAACGAAGATGATGAGGGTGATGTCGTTAACTTGTTGGAAATTTCCGGCGTAAATAAAAGTTATGCAGTTTCCTTGGATCATAAGTTCCGGCGCTCTCGGGACTTTAATTTCACAGGTTCTTTCGGCTTTACAGAAAAGAAATCTGATCTCGAAGGTATTATTGAGTTCACCAATGACCACGTTTATGGCGGAGAAGTTGGTGTTTATATGGATAGCCTTTCTAACGGCTTTCTTTCAATGTTGAATATATTGAGTGCCACTGTGCAATATGGTGAGCATCAAAATACGGTTGAAGAAGGAAGAGGGGATGACTTTAATAAAGTGGCAATTAACACCAGCTCTTTGATCTTCTTACCCATGCCCTTTGTCGATGATCATTCAAGGCTGATTATGAAAGGGCGGGCCCAGTTTAGCGAGAGTAATCTACCAGGCTTTGAGCAGTTGTCGCTCGGTGGTGCAAATGGTGTGCGTGCATTCTCCGCAAGAGACTTTTCTGCAGATATTGGCGCGGTTCTCTCTGCAGAATGGTATGTCAATTTTCCTGAATTTATGAATCCTGTTCTGTTTGATCAGCGGTTAAATGACATTTTCCAAGTTGCACTTATTGCCGATGTTGGGTATGGCTTTGTGAATAACTATGAGGAAGCGGTGGAGGACGATTGGGCACGACTCTCCGGGGGTGGGATGCTGTTTAAAATGAATTGGAGTGACAGCTTCTCGAGCAAGGTCTCTGTTGCCTGGCCAATTATGTCGAGTTCCTCGATAGTAAATACTGCAGTTGGTGAAGACGAGCCCACCGTCTACGCTGATTTTTCGATTTTTTATAACTGAACAAATACTGTTTCCTGAATCCTTAATAGTAGCAAGGTCCCTCTTCGCAAGGTGCTGGTATGAAAGTTAAAAACAAAAAGCTTGAGTTAAGAAAATTAGCAAGTGCCATTAAGGTGTCCAGTTTTGCCTATGCCGGCCTGTTTGCAGGGTTGATTAGCCCGATGGCCCATGCTGGGCCTGAAGGTGGAACGGTAACTGGCGGTAGTGGCACCATTGATGTTAATGGGACTACAACAACGGTCGACCAGGTTACTGACCTGCTATCAATTGATTGGGATTCTTTTAATTTAACCGAAGAGGAACTGATTCAGTTCCTGCAGCCAGACTCCTCCTCTATCGTACTTAACCGGATTTTGGATCAGGATGTTACCACGATCCAAGGTGCGATAGAGGCCAATGGCCACGTTATCCTGGTAAACCCGCGAGGGGTTCTCTTTACCGAAACTGCCACCGTGAATGTCGGCGCGATTACAGCTTCTGGCCTCGATATGAGCCCCGAAGATTTTATGAATGGTAACTTCGCCTTTAAAGGGGAATCCGGCTCCTCAGGGGTGGTAATTAATCGCGGTGTGATTAATGCATCCAGCGCGGTACTAGTAGGTAAGCAGGTTACAAACGCCTCTACCGGTTTGATCAGTGCTGAACTCGTCAGCCTAGCAGCCGCAGATGAAGCACTGCTCACCTTTGATGCCGATGGATTGATCGGCCTAAAAGTGACTAAAGAGGTAATGGAAAATGACCTCGGCCTTGATAGTGCTGTATTAAATGAAGGGACCATCGACGGCGCTCAGGTTTTAATGGAGGCCAGCGTCTCCGGTGACCTGTTTACTGCTGCGGTTAACAACGAAGGCACGATAAAAGCGAGTGGTATTGATACCAGTGGGGGCAAGATCCGTTTATTTGGCTCCGGTTCTGGAGTTGTGAATAGCGGGACCTTGGACGCTTCTGGTAGCACGGGTGGTGAGGTTGTCCTAGAAGGCGATTTTGCCGAGCACAGTGGAGATATTTCAGTAGCGGCTGACTCGGGCAGTGGTGGTGATGTTGCTGTTTTAGGTGATGAAGTGGTTGTTAGCGGGAATATTGATGCCCGCGGCACTGCCTCCGGTGGTGAAGTCCTTATTGGAGGCGACTACCAGGGGAATAATGAAGATGTTCACAATGCCGAAACCACCATGGTTACGGCGGAAGCCACTATCGATGCCAGTGGTGTAGGCGATGCCGATGGCGGCACCGTTATTGTTTGGGCCGATGACACTACCGATTTTGGCGGTACGATTTTCGCCGAGTCTGGGGAAAATGGCGGTGATGGCGGCCTGGTAGAAACTTCCGGCAAGATTTACTTGAATCTGGATGAGGACAATATGTTTGTCTCCACCCTGAGTCACGGTGATGGAGAGACAGGCCTCTGGCTGTTAGACCCAGGTTGGATGGAAATACTGGATGACTGTACTGGATTGTCCAACTGTACTACATCAGGGTCAATCGAAACTGCGCTAGAGAGTACTAGTATTGGTATTAGTGTAACTGATTCAGGGGATACTGAATACGGTATCCTGGTTGGTAATGATATTGAGTGGAGCGAGAATACAACACTTACGTTAACTTCTTTTAGTGGTGTTACAGTCGATACGGGGGTCAATATTAATGCCACTGGTAATGGTAATGGTGATAGTGAAAGTGAGGCGGGTGGTTCTCTAGTTATTAATGCAGGCGGAGCTTTTACTAACTCAGGCTCAATTAATGTTAATACGTTTACATTAACTGTAGGTTATGAAAGTGATGTTATTACCGGGTCTGATGCAACAGCAAATACCCTGGGTGACCTTACTGTAAGAGATTCCGGTACTGTTACAGGTAACAGTGATGCAGATTCTTTTTTATTTTCAGATGATGATGATGCAATTAGCATCACTGGAGATAACAGCTTTACGCTCGGTGTTGTTTCCTTCACGGGTATTGAAGGAGTCGACCTCGGGGGTGGGGCCAATAGTATTGCAGCACTCGGTACAACGATCCTAAACGGAGTCGATAACGCAGCCGAAAGCAATTCAATTGACTTTAGTAATATTAGTAGCGTGACAGGCGGTAGTCTGGAAGGCTCTGATAATGCAGATATCTTCGAGGTGAATAGTGGCACCAGTGTGACCGCTAACAGTATTAGCTTTAGCGGTTTATCTGGCTCGATCGATGCGAAAGGCGGTACAGATACTGTCACCGGAGCTGACGGTGAGGATTGGACACTAACCGGTAATGATTACGAAGCTGAAAATAGTGGCATTACTTTTAGTAATGTAGATGAGCTGACAGCCGTTAATGCGAATCTGGTGGGTACGACCAGTGATGATTCTTTTGAGTTGCTGTCCGATGCGGATGTTAAAGTTAATAATATAACTATTTCCGGTATGTCAGCGGTAGATGGGAATGGCAGTGGAGGTACAGGAGATCATCTAAATGCCAGTGCCTACAGCGCGGGCTTGGCCCTTACTGGAACTGATAACCAAGTTACTGCTGAATCTGGCGCCCTGATTTTCAATAATATTGATACCGCAGAAACCACTGAGCTAATTGGTAGTACCGGTGCCGATAGCTTTACGGTAACTGATACCAACGCTGTTACTAGTTACGATATTGATTTTACAAGCGTTAGCATAATTAGTGATGCCGGTAACAGTGATACTGTCACCGGCGAGAGCGGTAAAGACTGGGAATTAACTGCCAACACTAATGAAGTTAAAAGCAGCGAAATTATTTTTACCGATATAGAGAATATTAATGTAAGTAGTAGCGCCGATCTTGTAGGTACCACTAGTGCAGAGAGTTTCAAATTACTTTCCAGTGGTGATATCGACGTTAATGGCATGATCTTTTCTGACATGAAGCGGGTCCTTGGTGATGGTGGGGGGGCGACCAAAGATGAGGATAACCTGGATGCCAGCGAATATGCCGGTGGTTTGACACTTACTGATGCAATCGGAAAAATTGAAACCGATTCGCTGATTTTCAAAAATATTGCTACCGCGACTGCTGTTGAATTAACGGGACACAGCGGCACAGATACCCTCACAATTACTGGCACGAACACTTTAGATCATGCTCAATCTGAGATCAGCTTTAGTGGGGTGAGCACGGTAAACGCGGACTCCGGTGATGATACCGTAGCCGTGATTGATACCGTGACTCTAACCGAAACAAATAATAAAGCAATTTCCTCCGATATTACTTTCAGTGAAATAGAATTTATCAATTATGCCAGCGATGACGGCGGTAGCTTTAGTCTTGTAGGTTCCGCGACTGATGACACTTTTGAGGTGGTTTCTGCTGCTGAAATTATTGCCAATGCAATCAGTGTTACAGGATTTAGCAGCACGATTGATGCCGCAGGTAGCGGTGATACAGACAGTGTTACTGGTACGAGTGGCGAAGACTGGACTTTAACCGGCAACAATTACGAAGCCACCAATAATGGCATCACCTTTAGCAATGTAGAAACGCTCACAGCTACCAATGCCAGTTTGCTCGGCACAAGCAGTGCAGACGCCTTTGTTCTGCAGTCTGACGCAGATGTAGCCATCTACAACATGACCATCTCCGGTATGTCAGCGGTCGATGGCAATGGTGGAGATGACAGCCTGGATGCCAGTGCATACAACGATGGCCTGGCGCTAACCGGCGCTAATAATCAAGTCACGGCGGAATCTGGTGCCCTCACTTTCGACGGTATTGTGAGCGCAGTAACTTCAGCGCTCACCGGCACCAGCGGTGCGGACAGCTTTACCGTCAATGGCGATAACGCGGCAACCAGTTACGACATCGCCTTTACTGGCCTGAGCACCGTGGATGCCGCCAGTGGAACGGACAGTGTTACCGGCGCCGATGGTGCCGACTGGACCCTGGCCGGCACGGATAATGAAGCGGTTAACAGCAGCATCACCTTCAGTGACGTCAATACGCTCACCGCAGTCAATGCAGACCTGATCGGAACCACAAGTGCCGATGCGTTTGTTCTGCAATCCGGTGGCGATGTCGAAGCCTACGCCATGACCGTGTCCGGCATGTCAGCGGTGGACGGCAATGGCGGCGATGACAGTCTGGAGGCCAGCGCATACAGCGATGGCCTGGCGCTAACCGGTACCAATAATCAAGTCACGGCGGAATCTGGTGCCCTCACTTTCGACGGTATTGTGAGCG
>NZ_JALBWM010000039.1 GCF_023895975.1 Microbulbifer okhotskensis | reverse complement strand
AAGTTGCCCGTATTTACGAGCGGTACAGTGACTATGGGGCTATAGCTGCATGAAATTGTCCGAAGTGTTGATAGAATTAATGTTAGTTATTACGATTCTCGCTATTGTTACTTTTATAGCCTTTCCTGTATTTACTGAATTTACGGCACGTTATAGGAGCAAGACAAAACAATGGGAACTATTCGAGCTTCTTATATTTATGCGAAACCAAGCATATAGTGAAAGGGCTAACTTCATCCTATGCCCAAAGGGTGACGAAGATATTTGCTCGAACAACTGGTCTAATGGCGCGTTACTATTTATCGATATAAATAGTAACGGTACTCTGGATTCTAAAGACAAAATAGAACGCTATTTCACCCGCTTACCTGAAGGAGCGACTCTTTCCTGGAAAGGATTTAACAACAAAGGATATTTAATATTTCGCCCTGACGGAACTACGCCATCGCAGAGTGGAAATTTCTCCTACTGCCCTACCGATGGAGAGGCCAAATTGGGATGGATAATTATTTTAAATTCGATCGGTCGACCATACTATGGAAGGGACGCAGATGGGGATGGTATAGTAGAAAACGGTAGTGGAGACAACCTCAGCTGCCCCCAAAGTTAATCAAGAACAGGTTTTGCTCCAACACTCATCTCCAGGGCTCGCAATAGCGTCATCGTTATCTCTATCCCAAGTACGTCGGCCGCTTGAAAATAACTCAAGCTTTCCGTTGCCTTGCTGAGCATTCTTTGGAGTAGCCGTCAGGGTATACGAATCATCAGTAGCCGTAATGGTCAGATTATAGGTTTTATTACTGCTGTCCAAAGGTGCCTCGGATGGGAAGATCGAAGGAACTCCTGCAACATCAGCACCAGTGTAAGTACCATTTTCCGTATAATGTTGCTCAATGGCTTGCGCAAGCCCCATCAAAGCACCTTGGGCATCTGCACGGTTAGAAGTTCGCACATGCTCCAGGTAAGATGGCCAAGCTATACCCGCCAAAATTCCAACAATTGCAACAACGATCATTAATTCGATTAAGGTAAAACCTTTGTTTTTGTTCATCTATCCTCCGCTGAAATACGGGGCCTACCTAGTATTCCCAGGCAGGCCATAAAATACTAATTAGGTACCATTTCCTCCCAGGAAAGCCTACCAAGACGACCAGCTCCAGAAGTATCGCCAACCTCATAGATAGGAGTACCATCACTCATTGGGATCCACTGCCCATCACCAATAAACCCTGATTGCCCTGGCATTTTTCCAGCGATATAAACGCCTGCAGTTCCCGCATCGTCATCATCGATTTCACCATTTCGATTACCATCAAGGCCGGGGTCATCTCCTACTAAACCTGTAAATAGATTCGTAGACATAAGCCAACCACTACCGCCGGCAGCACATATTTGACCACTGGGAATAATGGTATTGAAGTAAATTTTAGATCCCTGTACCGAAGCTCGACTCACTACTCTCTCGCCACCATCAGTGCCACTGCCCGTTTGCAATGGCATATACCAGCCACTTTTGCTGCTCCAATTGAATTCATTACCGTCAACAGTGCGTATTGGCACTTCACCTGTTTCATCAAGTGTAAGGCTCCTAACTTCCAGGTCGCTCTCACTCAGTGAGTATTTACCATTATCAGCAACCACATAAAAGGACCCTGCGTTTAGGTCCGTTGTATCACTTGCTACGATATATTGGCCAGTACCAAAGGCAACCACTAGGCCCGTAGACTCACCATTTCGAGCCACCTCTGGCGCTACCGTAATGGCCTTTCCAGCGGCGGTGAACAAGGGAGCACCCTCACCAGCCACACCCCAATCACTAGAAGAGGATGCCGAGACATCAAAAGCCCACATATTCCCTTTTAAATCGCCAGCAAAGATACGATCAATCGTCCCATCTTTGTTTTCATCCACAATAGCAGGTGATGACAAACCGTTCGGGTCAGCCAGGCTTGCCGTGCCTGTAGATATATATTTGTAGGCATTGTCACTACCATCATTGCCATCGAGATATACAATAAACAAACCAGCATCTCCGGAGTTGCTATTGTATCCGTTACCGAAAATAGCTGCCCACTCTCCATTTGGCAAACGACCAATTTGCGGACGGCTAAAAGTAAAACCTAGATCATTGGCCTGAGTAAACTCCCACAGCACTATGTCTCCGGCTTTATCCGCACTAAAACTACTGGGATCGGTAACGTCCAATGCAAAGTATCCTTTCCCCCCCGCACCTAAGCCACCAACGAGAATACTTTTCCATTGATTATCGATATAGGCATCCCTTACTGTTGGGGTACCGTCCGTGTAAAATTCATGGTCATAATCCTGAGAGGTCAAAGCATGTAACCCCTCTCCTGCAGTTGAACTCAATACTGCCGATGGTAAATAGGCAATAACTTCCTGCCCTTTATTGGCGCCGGTGGAACTCGCATTGAAACCGTGGAGCAATCCGTCATTTGCGCCAACATACACCATCGGAGTTCGACTAGCTTTTTCGCTTATAAACGTCTCATAACTTTCATGGCCTGGAAAGCTGGCATTGGACCAGGCTTCGTTCGGTTCACTGACATAGATAGGCGACGAATTTACGATGTCCCCTAGGCGGCTACCTCTCTCCCTAAAGCTATCATTATCCTCGCCTTCAGCAGATCTATCTCCGCGCAAATAGGCAATCCTTTCAGCAACCTTGTCATCCGCGGTACCACCAGATACGGTACTGCTAATGGCCAGATCACCATTGTGGAGTGTCCCAGAGCCGCCCACAGCCGCTGCTGTAAAAACGACGCCACCATTATCATAAGTGATTATCAGCCTATCATCGATATCTGTCCGGGCATCCAGGAGTTCACTTGCCTCCCAGGTCTCGTCACTTGCCAACGCTGTACCATCTTCACTCAGGGCCCAAGCCGACAAATAGCCTCTCCACTGGCCACTGTTAAATTTGGCATTAAACAACAGCGTATCTGCTTGCAGAGAAGTACTGTTAAAGGAAATTGCCCCAGAGCTACCAGTGATTGATCTCACCCTTTTCATAATCGTGTTAAAGGTGTCGGTTAATTGGCCTGCGTTATCCGCCGTGTAAACGCCACCACCGCCGAGAGCGCCGGCATTTTTCATCAGGTCGCTATCTGATAAGCCATCATTAGCAAAGCCAACAATATAACTAGTAATATTATTATGGACAGGATCGCCATTTAAATCCTTCATATCTGGGCGAAGATCTATATCGTAGAGCGCTTTAATTACATCGTCCATTTCTTTCATTTCATCAGGGTCATCTGTGCACCCTCCTGGATTACCGTTACAATCCTCATCAAAACCTACCAGGATAGAACTCACAGAATCATCTCTAGTAGGCTTCCCATCGGTCAGTGCAACCATAAAATTTTGCTGACAATAGTATTGGATTGGTGATGAAGCCGCCGAGGGCTCATCGATGCCACCCCAGTTCAGAATGGTCGTTGTACTAGAACCACCAGCTGCGCCAGCAAAAATACTGTTTGCCGTAGCTTGGAGAGGTGTCTCCACTTCTTCGGTATCCGGATCGCCATCATCATCTTCGAGTTGCGTATCGTATGTCAGTAGTGCATCTGAATATCCGGAAACAAAATAGCGCCCAACCGCAGTAAAGCTCTCTGCCAGCGGTGTGTAGCCACTTGCACTTATTGCATCAACCTTAGTGGTTAAACTCACCTTTGTAGCTTCAGCAGTGCTATCATCAGTTAAATCAGTAAGGCCGGTTAATAGTTTCGCCCCATTTGAACCATTAAACTGCATTAACCCTATACGAACATCCGACAAATCTGCAATTAAACTGTTCGCAGCAGTTTTCATCCCATCGGTGCGCCGCTCTACCCCCAGCTTAGTCCGTCTTACTGTTGTGCCATCTTCTTCCAAGAAATGATCAGCCACATAGCTTCCAGGAGTACCTTGCGTTGAGAAAAACCAGTTTAAAAAATGCCCGCTAACATCCTCCACAAGGTGATCATTATTTGAGCTATAATAATAACCATCTCCCCCAGAGCTTTCAGCATAAAGATATACATCAATTTTTTCAGTATCTTTAAAGCAGTTACTCGTAGTATTCCAGGTCTTCCAAGAACTTGTTGAGCCACCTCTACCGGTTTCTTCCAATCTAAAAAGCACCGAACCAGTTGTTTTATTTACTGCTATTTCAACCCTATCATATCTACCAACTTCTAAACTGCACGATAAGCCATGATCAATGGAATCACTATACCCTTCCGGCGGATATAGCATGGACTGCATTGAACCCGATGAATCCAAAACAAACATAATATTGGGCGGTGCAGAACCGGCAGAATAGAGGGGGATATCAGCGATCACCCCAGGGGCGGCAGAGGCACAGGTGCTCGTAGCTATTAAAAATGCGGCGCAAAGTGGACGCAGGGCAAAATAGGGGGTTAATTTTTTTATTAGCTTCATTGCTCTACTCACTTTGTCTCATCGAATTCTTTAGCGTATTGGGTCACTACAATCCGTTGGGTATTAGCGACCCCCACTCCCATAGACACAATCTTAAACACTTCAACGACGGTACCCTCTCCTTTGGTTTTCATATCGCTCAAGTTAATATCGGTATAGTCCTCGCCCAGATCCGCCACATCCAGGCGTTCAATAAACATACGACCCTGTAATTTTTTACTGCCATCCGCGTCTTTCATCGGGACATCCTTGGCTATCGAATTGGCATCTTTCCAGGTACTATCCGCAAACAGATCACTGGGGCCAGCGCCGGCATTGTGTAACCATGAATCCACCTCAAAACTATCTAAATTTTCCAGAGTTTCAATAAAGTCCTCTCCCTGGCGAGACATTGATTCGGCCACTTCCAAGGCAATTTGTGCATCGCGGGAGGCCGACGTCATTCTTTCATTCATCAGCATCCCCCTGGCGCCTGAAATTCCAATGAGCGTGAGAACCAGTAAAATGATCAAGCTCACAATTAACACAGCACCGCGTTGCTGAACCATTCTCTGCATCACATACTCCCTCTATTACGCACTTTCACAGTACTGACATAAAGCTTGCGAAGTCTGCCGTCGTCAGTAGTAGCACCTGCATCAGTATCACTTTGAATTGAAAGTTCTAACCTAACCCCCACTACCTGGGCCATAACGGTATCGCTGCTACTGGCGGCACCCCAAGTATCAATAATTCCACTGCCTGTCGTGTCACGCCCGTAGGTTATCTGCATGTCCTCTACCCCCGGCACCAGCTCCCAAGATCGTTTATCCTGATCTTCAACAAACAGTGAACCATCTGAAATAAAAAACGTTTTTTGGTAAGGACTCAATATTTGAGCTTCCACACCATAAATTGCATTTAATTCCGCACTACTATTTTTAACTGAGCTTCCAACGATATCATCGGTGGTATGTTTCACGACGTGAACTTCTGCATCCTCATCTCCAGTGAGCTCCGTTACAGCAAAAACATCACCATCTTCACAGTTCGCGACTAAAACAACGGCTCCAGTTACCACCGGGCAACTGGCTTGAATTTGCAGCTCACCAGATGCACTTGGAGCAATTAATCTTCCCGCACCACCGCATGGGTCTTTCGCGCCGCTGAGAATAAGAATATCTGAATTTTCTGCTACAGTTTTACCATCAACAGTGGTTCCAGCGGGAACATTATCCTGCCCCATAACCCCTTCACTACCAACTGAAGATGCCGTATTCAACCGGTTTGTAATTTTGCTTTGATCTGCAACACACCCCCAGTACCCGGCTTGCCTCACTTCCCTGGAGAGCATATCCATAGCAAAACGCCCACTCTCTTGTACACGGGAAAACGCATTTTGCATACGGATGGCATCGCTATTACTTTGAAAAATCTGTAGTACCCCCAACAGTAAAAGACTACTTAATAAAAGGCCAATTAAGAGCTCTATTAAGGAAAGCCCTTTATTTGAAGAAAGCGTCTTCATAATCTACAACTCCACAACCATTTCATAAGTGGCTCTCTTACTCGCACTCGATCCGCTGCCATAATCACTCCCGCTATTCTGCTCACTCCAAGATATGGTTACAGTAACTTCACTTCCTGCACGGGCAATAACTCCCATTGCAGCGGGAAGGTTGACTGAGAGTAACTGTTTCCACTCATAGAGATCTAAACTGGCCATTTGCGCACTTGAACACTGGGATGCACAGCTGGGTACGGACGCCTCATCGCCATCGCCATCGCCATCGCCATCGCCATCGCCATCGCCATCGCCATCGCCAGGGGTAGTATCACCGGTGTCAGTATCATCAGCGGTTTCTTCGGTTACAGTGCCGTCATAGCCTCCGGTTGATACCGCAGCACCATTTGCCCGCATACGCTCAATAATCTCCTGTGCTGCAAGTGTTGCCAGGTATCGGTGATTCGCGTTATTGCCATTTTTCAAACTCATCATCTGGGTCGATGCAAGGCCGAGTAAACCCACCGCCAAAATAAGAACAGAAACCAAAACCTCAATTAACGTTGCGCCACGCTGTTTATTCATCACCTTCCACCACTGCTGCTGGATCCTCTGCCACGTTACAAGCGATGTTCGGCGTCAAACGAACAATGCCTGACTCAAACAGTTCAATTTGCCTGCCGACATCCCCTTCCCGACTATCACAAAGATTCAAAGTCAAAGTGTCTCCCACACTGGTCTCACCGACGGCATTAAATGAGAAATCCACGTCGCTAACAAAGGTATCTCCCTGTTGAGCAGTAAGCGCGACATCAGCGAAATCAATCTCTAAGACCCTCAGCTCTTCATCGGCATCAAATGAGTTATTTCCTGTATCAACCCAGACTCGAATTCCGTTACTGATATCATCATCGAGCGCACTCAGGGTAACGACCTTACGACTGCGTACTGCCTCAGATCTGGCGTACTGCAGTGTGGCAATCCAATCGTTCGTTGTTGTTGCCAAGCGATTCGAATCAATTAATGAGCTAAAGGAAGGAACACCGATAGCAATGATGATTCCCAAAAGAGCAATGGCTATCATCAGTTCAATCAGAGTCAATCCACGGGCATATTCAATATTTTTCATTATTCCTTTACTCCAAAATCCCAATAGACTCCTAGAGTATCATCTCCGCATTCAATGAGTTTCTCTCATAGACCACCTTGCAAGGTCGCCAGTCGGCAACCGACTTATGGAGCCTATTAGCCGGATAGAATCTAGGGTGTATGTATATCAATTTATGGTTTGAATTAAAGCGAACTGATTGCGACTTTTTGGTGATAACCGATCAGCGGCTATAGCCATACGATAGAAGGGGGGGGGGAGGAGCGATAGAAGAACAGCAAGAAGGAGAGTTGCGGCCTAGCGCAACTCTTTAGGCAGAGAGAACCGGATATTTTCTTCACGTCCGTCCATTTCCTGGGGCAATGTGGCGCCGAGTTCCTGCAACCGCTTTACCACGCCTTGGACCAATACTTCAGGTGCCGAGGCACCTGCGGTAATGCCTATCGCCAACTTTCCCTGAAGCCAACCTGAGTCAATATCAGCGGAACCATCAATCAACTTGGCATCGGCACCACAGCGCTCCGCCAATTCTCGCAGGCGGTTGGAGTTGGAGCTGTTGGGGCTGCCGACAACGAGAACCAAATCACTTTCCAGGGCCAGCTGCTTCACTGCATCCTGTCGGTTTTGAGTCGCGTAGCAGATATCATCTTTGCGCGGGCCGCGAATATTGGGGAATCGCGCTCGCAATGCATCGATCACACGCGCGGTATCGTCCATGGAGAGCGTTGTCTGGGTAACGTAGGCGAGGTTGTCCTCGTCCTTGACTTGCAACCTGGCCGCATCCTCTTCATCTTCCACCAAATAAATGGCACCACCTGCAGAGCGATCGTACTGACCCATAGTGCCTTCCACTTCGGGGTGCCCGGCGTGGCCAATAAGAACGCATTCAGCACCGTCGTTGCTGAACTTGCTAACCTCAATATGCACTTTAGTCACCAACGGGCAGGTGGCATCGAAGACACGCAAGCCCCGCTGCTCAGCCTCACGCTGTACCGCTTTTGACACACCATGTGCACTGAAGATGACAATCACATCGTCCGGCACTTCATTGAGTTCGTCGACAAATACGGCTCCGCGCTCTTTCAGGCTTTCCACCACAAATTTATTGTGCACCACTTCATGGCGCACATAGATGGGTGCCCCAAATACATCCAGGGCGCGATTCACAATATCAATTGCGCGGTCGACACCGGCACAAAAGCCGCGGGGGTTGGCCATTCGGATTTGCATGTTTACTTCAGTACTCTACTGGCTGTGAAAGGAGTAATCCCAACCCTATTGGATCGAGTCCACCGCAATAATCTTTACATGGAAATTGAGGGATTGCCCGGCGAGTGGGTGGTTAAAATCAACGGTGACATCATCTTCGCCGATTTCGTTAATCACGCCCGGCAGCTCGCCACTGCCATTGTCAAAAGAGACCACCAGCCCGCGCTCTAGCGCCATATCCGGTGAAAAATTATCGCGACGCACCTTTTGCAGGTTTTCAGGGTTGCGCTGACCGAACCCCATTTCCGGCGGAATTTCAATTTCAGCCTCATCCCCTGCCTTTAAACCAAAAAGTGCCTTTTCGAAGCCCGGTAGCAAACTACCATCGCCAACACTGAAGGAAGCGGGATCACCTTTAAAAGTAGAATCCACCTCAGTACCATCGTCCAGCTTGAGGCTAAAGTGCAGTGTCACCCGGCAATTTTCACCGATAACGGCATTACTCATAATTCGTCAAACTTCCACATTATTTTTTGCTTTATCGCTATCTTTTTCCGCGAAAAAGAGTAGCTCAATAATCAGCATTGCAGCGCCGATGCTAATCCCCATATCTGCAACATTGAACACAGGAAAGTGCCAGCTGCCGTAGTAAACCGAGATAAAATCCCGAACATACCCCAGCAAGACACGGTCCCACAGGTTCCCCAAGGCACCGCCGAGGATAAGCGCCAAGGCACAGGGCTCCCAGCGTTTTCTCGCCGGCAAACGCCACACCCAGATACTCACGATGACACTAAAGCCAAAGGCAATAATGCCAAAGAACCAGCGCTGCCAACCTCCGGCATCAGACAGAAAGCTAAAAGCGGCACCGTAATTTTCCGCATAGGTAAATTGCAGCAGGCCGGGAATAATCTGCATCGATGGGCCGTGCATAAACATATCCACGGCCCACACCTTGGTGACGACATCCACAACCACTACCACTAGCGCCAGCCAATACCAGCGCCAGGGGTGTCCCCAAAAAGGGTTTGAACTAGGCATAATGCCTCACTTCTCCTTCACCGGCGACATTCTCAATACAGCGTTCGCAAATATCCGGGTGCCCAGCTCTTGCACCAACATCAGCACGATAATGCCAGCAACGTGCACACTTGGGGTGATCCACTTTGCTGACAGTGATTTTTAAGCCATCCATCTCGGTAGACTCGGCGCCGGCCGCATCGCTGATAGGCTGTACAGAAGTCGAGGAGCAAATCAGAACAAAGCGCAACTCATCTTCCAGCTCAAGGAGCTTCTCGCGCAGATCGTCTTCGGCAAACAAAGTCACTGTCGCCTGTAAGGATCCACCAATTGCCCCCGCGCCACGCTGCTCTTCGAGTACTTTGTTAACTGCCGTTTTCACTTCGGCAATGGCCGCCCAGTAATCCGCACCTTTGACCACTTCAGCCGGTAGTTTCGGCAGTGGGTACCACTCCTCCAGGAAAATACTTTCCGCTTTCGCACCGGGAATAAATTGCCACAGCTCTTCTGCAGTGAAACTCATGATGGGCGCTATCCAGCGCACAAACGCCTGAATAATATGGTAGAGCGCCGTTTGCGCAGAACGTCGCGCAGCGCTGTCTTCCTTGGTGGTGTATTGGCGATCCTTAATGATATCCAGATAGAAACCACCCATTTCCACAACGCAGAAGTTATGCAACTTCTGGTAGATCTGGTGGAACTGGTAGTTATCGTAGGCTTCTTGGATTTCCTCCTGCAGGCGCGCCGCTTTATCCAAGGCCCAGCGGTCGAGCGCCAGCAATTCGCTTTCCGGCAACAAATCTTTCTCTGGGTCAAAACCGGCCAAATTGGACAGGAAGAAACGGGCGGTGTTGCGCAAGCGGCGATAGGAGTCTGCGGTGCGCTTCAGAATCTCATCCGAAACAGCCATTTCGCCGCTGAAATCAGTCGCTGAAACCCATAAGCGCAATACATCTGCCCCCAATTTATTGATGACATCCAGCGGCGCTACAGTATTGCCGATAGACTTCGACATCTTGCGCCCATGCGCATCGACAGTGAAACCGTGGGTCAGCACCTGCTTATAAGGAGCACAATCATTGATCGCGATAGAGGTCTTCAACGAGGACTGGAACCAACCGCGGTGCTGATCGGACCCCTCCAGGTACAAGTCGGCCGGGAAGCGCAGGCCCTTGCGGCGCTCCAGCACGGCGTAGTGAGTCACACCTGAGTCAAACCACACATCCAGGGTATCCGTTGCCTTTTGATATTGATCCGCCTCATCACCGAGAAGCTCGCGCGGGTCCAGGTCGAACCATACATCCATACCCTCGGCATCTACCATCTCCGCCACTTTGTCCATCAAAGCCGGGGTATCCGGGTGGATCTCGTGGGTTTCCTTGTTAACAAAGAGAGCAATAGGCACGCCCCAGGTACGCTGGCGGGAAATACACCAGTCAGGACTGCCCTCTAACATGGCATCGATACGGGTTTTGCCCCAACCGGGAATCCACTGCACTTCATCGGCAGCCTTTTTTGCATTCTGCAGCAGGTCGTTCTGCTGCATACTGACAAACCACTGCGGGGTTGCACGATAAATCAGCGGTGTTTTGGTACGCCAGCAATGAGGGTAGCTGTGCTCAATTTTACCTTGCTGCAACAGCACTCCGCGCTCTTGCAGCAGAGCGACAATTTTATCGTCCACCTTGTAGACATGCTCACCGGCAAACAGAGGGGCTGTATCGCGGTAAACGCCGTTATCATCGATATAGTTCAGCGTATCGATGCCATAACGCTTGCCCACCTGGAAATCGTCGGGACCGTGATCCGGCGCGGTGTGCACGCAACCAGTACCCGCATCAGTAGTCACATGATCACCGAGGATCATTGGCAGCTGCTTTTCGTAGAAAGGGTGGTCCAGCTTCAGGTGCTCCAGAGCTGCGCCGCGGATACGGCCGACAACCTCGCCTTCCAGCCCGACCTGCTCCAGTACCGCATCTTTAAGCGCCTCTGCGACAAGCAGGCGACGATCTGCGGTTTGTACCACAACATATTCCAGCTCAGCGTTGACTGAAACCGCCTGGCTTGAGGGAAGCGTCCAGGGAGTTGTAGTCCAGATCACCACAGACAAAGGTCCCTCACCCGCATGGCCTCCAGCGGCATCGGCAATTGCCAGTGCAGTATCTTCGGTAGCCGGATAGCAAACATAAATGGAGTAGGACGTCTTGTCCTGATATTCCACTTCCGCTTCCGCCAGGGCCGATCCACCCACAACACTCCAATACACGGGTTTGAAACCCCGCGCCAAGTGGCCATTTTTAACGACTCGGCCGAGTGCGCGGATGATGTCGCCTTCAAATTGGTAGTCCATAGTGCGATAGGGGTTGTCCCATTCGCCGAAAACCCCCAGGCGTACAAAATCCTTCTTTTGTCCCTCTACCTGCTTGGCCGCGTACTCACGACACTTCTGGCGGAAAGTCTTGTGATCTACCTTAACGCCAGCCTTGCCGATTTTCTTCTCAACGCGATGCTCAATAGGCAGGCCATGGCAGTCCCAACCGGGCACATAGGGCGCATCGAAACCGCTGAGGGTTTTCGACTTGATAATAATGTCTTTGAGAATCTTGTTGACCGAGTGACCTATATGAATATCGCCGTTGGCGTAGGGAGGACCATCGTGCAGGATGAACTGCTCACGACCGGCACGTGCTTCACGAATTTTTTCGTAAAGCTTGGTCTCCTGCCATTTTTTCAAAATGGCAGGCTCACGCTGTGGCAGATTGCCGCGCATGGGGAAGTCGGTCTCAGGCAGGTTTAAGGTCACTTTATAATCAGTCATTGGATGTCTACTTCAGCTCTAGTAGAGAATAATTCATCATCGGTAACACCGGTCAGCTCCCCTTGGGGTTTTGTGCAAACCAGGCTTTGGCATCGTCTATATCCTGAGCAATGCGGGTTTTGAGGATTTCCAGAGAGGCAAATTTTTCTTCATCGCGCAGTTTGTGGCAAAACTCTACCGATAGCTCTCGCCCGTAGAGGTCATCACTGAAGTCAAACAGATTAACTTCCAGTAGAGGTTTGGCGCCCTCCCCTTCTACGGTGGGGCGAAATCCCACATTGGCGACGCCGTCTATTTCTTTCCGCCCTGCGGCAAGTTCACTGCCATTCGCCGCCTTGGTGCGCACGGTATAGACACCCACTAATGGGGAGCGATAGCGATGCAGGCGTACGTTGGCGGTGGGGGCTCCCAACTGCCGCCCCAGCGAACGGCCCGGAGCCACTCTTCCGGAGATGCTATAAGGGAGGCCCAGCAAGGCCTCGGCCAATTCAAAATTACCGCGGAGCAATGCCTCGCGAATCCGAGTGCTACTCACGCGGGCCCCGCGAATCTCAAGCGTAGCCGTGTCTTCTACAGTGAAGCCATTTTCAGCTCCCACCTCTTGCAGAAATCGGTAATCACCACTGCGGTCACAACCAAAGCGGAAATCATCCCCCACCACCAGGTGGCGGATTCCCAACCCTTCCAGCAGGATACGGCGCACAAAGGCCTCAGCACTCAGGCTGCGCAACAAATCGTTAAACTGCAGGCACAATACCCGGTCTACCCCGGCCTCAAAAAGCGCCTGCACCTTCTCTTTAAATCGCATCAAGCGCGCAGGCGCCCTCTCAGCGGAAAAAAATTCGTGGGGCTGGGGCTCAAAAATAATCGCCACCGAGGGCAGGCCATATTCTTCCGCACGCTGTTTAAGCTGCGCAATAATCGCCTGATGGCCGAGATGCACCCCATCGAACGAGCCGATCGTCGCCACGTTTCCCCGATGGCGGGGGCGCAGGTTGCGCAACCCGCGAATTAGTTCGCGCTCCTGGGCCAATGCGATTTTCCCATCCTCATAAAATCGAGCCGCACAGTATAGCGGATTCCCACAGGGCGGCCAGAGGCCATCCTCTCTTTGCCCCCTCAACACTCGAGTAAACTAACTTGAGGGGCGGAAATGGCGGGGGCGCAAGCCCGATACTGCCAGTACCAACAGGTAAGTCGCCCCCCCAGCAGACACCACAGTGGCCATTCGCCATGCGCGGCCGTACCAGCCCCACTCGCCCCACTCCGACCAAAAGTACAATGCGCCCAATAAAACGGAAACCATCGCCAAATTGGCAACGATCAACCTGAGCAGATAGACGCTCCAACCCGCCTCGGGTTTGTAAACATCATCGCGACGCAACCCCTTATATAGCAGCCAAGCATTAATAGCTGCCTGACAGGCGGTGGCAAGTGCCAAGCCCATATGGCCGAGCTTGAGGTAGTAATTAAGCGGAATAACAAAGAGAAGGCTAAGCACCATTTTTGCCGAAATGGCAATCAGACCAAAACGCACCGGTGTATAGGTGTCCTGGCGTGCGAAGTAACCGGGCGCCAACACTTTGATCAACATAAAAGCCAGTAAGCCCATGGCGTAGGCTCGCAGGGACCAGGCCGCCATCTGCATATCCCGAGGCTCCATCTGCCCATATTGAAACAGAGTCGTCAATAGTGGCTCCGCCAGTACCACTAATGCCACCGATGCAGGAAGGGAAATAAGCGTTACACTGCGCAGAGCCCAATCGAGCGTATGGCGAAAGCGACGGGGATCGCCATCGGTGTGCTGCCTGGATAAGCTCGGCAGTATCACCGTAGCCACAGCAACGCCAAATACCCCTAGTGGCAGCTCAGTCAGACGGTCGGAAAAGTACAACCAAGAGACACTTCCACTGGGCAGGAATGATGCCAGCAGTGTATCCATCACCAAGCTGATCTGAGTAACCGAAACACCAAAAATCGCCGGCCCCATAAGGCGTAAAATCTTGCGTACACCCCGGTGATTCCAGTCCCACTTGGGCCTTGGCAGCAACCCTTCTCGGGCAAGGAAGGGCAGCTGAAATAACAGCTGCACAACCCCCGCCACAAACACTCCCCAGGCCAAGGCCAGGACTTGCGGGTCAAACCAGGAGGTAGCCACCGTCGCTGCCCCAATCAATACCAGGTTCAACATTACCGGAGTGAGCGCAGGAATGGCGAAGCGGTCAAAACTGTTCAGGATCGCTCCGGTAAAGCCGGCCAGAGAAATTAACATCAGATAGGGAAAGGTGATCTGCAACATATCGGTAGCGAGATCGAACTTCTCTCGCTCACTGCCGTCCCACCACCAACCGAAAGCAAAAATACCCGCCACTATTGGGGCGCAAATAACCCCGAATAGGGTAACAAGCAGCAACACACCACCGAGGGCACCAGCGACCCGATCGTTCAGCGCCCGCGCGGCGGCCTTGCCTCCCTTTTGGCGGTATTCGGCCAGCACTGGCACAAAGGCTTGGGCGAAGGCACCCTCGGCAAAAAGGCGGCGGAAAAAGTTGGGGATTTTAAACGCGACAAAAAAGGCATCAGCGGCGTCTCCCGCTCCGATAAAGCGGGCCAGAGCCACATCCCGAACCAACCCGGCCACTCGAGATAACATGGTGGCAGCACCAACGACCGAGCTGCCACGCAGCAATCTGGAAGTGCCAGATTTCTCGACTGTTTGTTCCTGGGCTGGAGATGACTGCGACAAAACTTGGGCTCCTGGCGGAATGTGAAATTGGTTGGCCGGCCAGTCTACCCCAAATCCTCGGGATATATGGCCCCAAGGGAGGGCTGATGCCCCTGCGACAGCGGAACCGCGAGCCTATACTGAAGGCGAGTTAGTGCGCCATTCATGGAACAGGTGGCGCTGGATGATATAGGGATGACCATTAGTGCTTTGATTATTGCCCTGGTCCTGGCAATTGTGCAGTACAGAGCAGTGTTACGTGGCCCAGCCCTGAGCCTGCCCACTCACACTCCGCTGTATACGGCGGTCGGCTCTCTCGGCGCAGCGGCTATATAAGCGGTGCCCTGAAACGACTGCCATATTTCGCCACAATTGTGGCGCAGTTCGCCATAGCTGTGCCACGCCAGTGCCTCCTTGAGGCTTTTTAATAACACTCAAACGGGCCACCACTGAACAGGCCCAAACGAGTAAAAAAGCCGCTAAGGAGCAGAACAATGAAAAAAGTAGTGATGGCCGTCGCCTTGGGTTCTCTGATTGCCACCGGAGCCCACGCTAAGGAACAAAATGAATCAAAACTGACTCCGGCCAAACAGGCCTCAGTTTTTACCGGCTCCGCAATAGCCGGTGCAGCACTGGGCGGACCTGTTGGGTTGATAGCCGGAGCGCTCGGTGGGGCTTGGCTCGGCGAGCAGATCAAGCAAGCAGACGAGGCAGATATGCTGGCAACACAACTGACAGAGAGCCGTGCAGAGCTCAGTAACCTGGCGCAGCAATTGGATGCGGTTCAACTGTCCGCGAATGACGCCGGCCAACTGGCCTTGGACTCATTGCAATTCCAAATGCTGTTCACTACCGGAGAAGACGAACTTCAGGAAGGGCAGCTACACCAGCTAAACGCCATGGCCGACTTCCTTAACCGCCACCCTCACCTGCAAGTTCACCTGGAAGGACACGCGGACCCCCGCGGCAGCGACGGCTACAACAATGTATTGTCAGATCAGCGCGCCCTGAGCGTTGAAGAAGCCCTGGTATCCCTAGGTATCGATCCCACAAGGGTCAGTCGCAGTGCCCTGGGCTCCACTTATTCGCAGGCAACCCGGGGCGATGTAGATGCCTATGCCATGGAACGCCGGGTGGATATTCGATTTTCCCTACCCGAGTCCATGGCTGGACACTTCTAGACCTTTCAGGCAGAGGCGGATTTCAAATCCGCCGGCACCTTTTGTGCAGTACAGCTCATTTGTGGCTTTTTCGAACCGGGTTTACGTGAGACGCTCGCAAACCCTCCACGACAAATCAAACACCGGTGTTTGATTTGCGACCCGAACTGAAAAACTCGGGCGAATCGGCTAAATCTCAGCGCGAGCGGATCACAAATCCAATCGCGCAGCACTTCGACCTGAAAGAAACCCTGTTGTATTTGCGGGTGCCAAGCACCCGCCTTTTTGCCTTACACCTGCAACTTCGTGCATGATTCTCCGCCAGAAAGGAACTAAGCCGGAATTTGTCATGAGTGCAACCATCGCCATTGTCGAAGATGAACGCGCTATCGCAGAAAACTATCGCGATGCCCTGCGCCGCCACGGTTATCGGGTCGACCTGTACAGCGCCAGAATTGAGGCTATGGACGCCTTCCGCCAACGCCTACCGGATCTGGCCGTCATAGACGTAGGACTGGGCAGCGAGGTTGAAGGAGGCTTTGAACTCTGCCGTGAACTGAGGGCCATGGCCCCGACTCTGCCCATTTTATTTCTCACTGCCAGAGACTCAGAATTGGATATCATTTCCGGGTTGCGCCTGGGTGCTGACGATTACCTCACCAAGGATATCTCCCTGCCGCACATGCAAGCACGGATTAATGCCTTGCTGCGCCGTGTAAGCGTTTTGCGAGACCAAAGTGACGAAGGCGAGAGCCTAACTCAGGGAAAGTTATCATTGGATATCTCCAGGATGCATTGCCACTGGAATGACCAGGCGATAGACCTCACCGTTACCGAGTTCTGGATTGTGCACGCGCTCGCTAAAAGGCCCGGGCACGTCAAATCCCGCAACCAGTTGATGGAAGCTGCACGCGTGGTACTGGATGACAATACCATCACCTCCCACGTCAAACGGATACGGCGTAAATTCCAGGTATCGGACGGTGAGTTCAATGCGATTGGAACCGCTTACGGCATGGGTTATCGCTGGCAGCTGTAATCTTTTATTCCGCGTAAAACCCTAAGAATTTTAGCCATGAACTTACGCCGCCAACTTCTGCTTGTCAGCCTTGTCGCTCTCACCTTGCCCTGGGCCGGCTGCCAATATCTTCGCCAAGTGGATACAGCTCTCGCTCAGGGACAAATCCAAGCCATCGAAGCAACTGCGGCGGCAATCGCCGCGCGCCTTGCCAGCGCACCACAACTAATCGCCCCAGACCCTCTCCGCCTATCGCGCCCTCCGGGGGCCCAACTGTACCTGAGCCCCATGCCCTCCGCCCCCAGAGTCGACGGCTACGGGGGTGACTGGCGCTCCCGGGAGTTGGAACCCAGGACTCTGCACGATCAGCAACTGTCACCTCTGGGTCAAGTTACCTTGGGACAAGTAGGCAATCAGATCTACTTCCTGCTCACCGTCGCCGACTCCAGCCCAGCCTACCGAGACCCCCGCACAGACCTTATCGCTGGTGGCGACACCGTTGAGCTTTTTACCGCCGAGCAACACTACACCCTGCCCGTCGCCAGTCAGGGCTCTGTCAGCGCGCTGTGGCACAATCCAAGGGAGGGGCGCTATGAGCGGGAACTGCGCCTGCGCGGTCGCTGGACAACTTCGGCTAAAGGCTACCAGCTTGAACTGGCGATGCCTCAAGCTCTGACCGGTGGCTCGCTGGCCATCCGCATTCGCGACCGGGTCAGCAGCGATGGTTCCACTCCCAAACACAGTGCCAGTACGCTACCAAGCGACGGCCAACCAGGCCGCCTGGTTGGCCCCCTGCCGAAACTTCAGGCGGAACTCGATCACTTCGCACGACCCGGGCTGCGTCTGGCTATCGTGGACAGCGAAGGCTTTCTCCTCGCCAGCAACGGCCAGCTCCGCTCCGCCAAGCCAGAGCCAAGCCCCTGGCTGCGCAGTTGGGTTTACCGCAAACTTTTATCCTGGGAAGCGCTACCACAACTCCCCGAAAACAAACTGCCCTTACCTTCCGGCAATAACCGCACAATGCAGCAACAGTGGTTTGCCGGTCCCCTGCGATCTCGAATCGGTGCGGTTAGCATGCCTGTCATCACCCGCGCCGATGACGTGGTCGAGCGCCCCGTACTCGGACAGGTACTGGTTCTCCAATCCGGCGAGGCGATGCAATCGGTAACTGAGGGCGCCGCCCATCGATTGTGGTTAATCAGTTGCGTCGCCGCCGCCACAGCCCTGCTGTTTCTGTTCGGGTACGCCAGCTGGCTGTCCTGGCGTGTGCGCAAGCTCCATCGCGCTGCTCGCAGCGCCGTGGACTCAAGTGGCAAACTGCGTGGCAATTTTCCTCACTCAAAAGCCAGAGATGAGCTAGGTGCTTTGAATCGAGCCTTTGCCAGCCTACTCGGCGAGCTGGACCAATATCACCAGTATCTGCGCACCCTCGCCAGCAAACTGTCGCACGAATTGCGGACGCCACTGGCGGTGGTTCGCTCCTCTCTGGATAACCTCGCTGCCGGCGAGCTCGATGAACACAGTCGCCGCTATGCCGAGCGCGCCATGGACGGCAGTGCGCGGCTTTCCGGCATTCTCAACAGCCTCTCCGCAGCTAGCAATCTCGAGGCCAGTATCCATCAAGCGGAACGGGAATCGTTCGATCTCGCGGATTTACTCGAAGTAATGACCCAGTGCTATAGCGATGCACATACCGGACACCGGTTTAAGCTCGATAAGCCAGAGGGGCAGCTGCCCTGTGACGGTGCGCCGGAACTACTGGCGCAACTGCTGGACAAGTTGGTGGACAATGCCTGCAGCTTCGCCTGCGAAGGCAGTGAAATCCGACTGTCGGCAGCGGTGGGGCCAGGGAGTTATCTGGTTGCGGTGAGCAATGACGGCCCCCTGCTACCCGATGGTTATGCACACAAGCTATTCGACTCTCTCGTATCAGTGCGCAATGACGGCGATAATGCTGGCCATCTGGGGCTCGGGCTGCATATTGCCAAATTGATCGCCGACTTCCATGGCGCCCAGCTACAGGCCTGCAACCACGAAGACGGCTGCGGAGTAACGTTCAGCCTAAAGCTGCCCGCAAAGTAACCGCACTGCAGATTGGGGACTTATTCTTCCGACTGACCTCTCGATGGTTGACAAACAACCAACTGTGGGGATAATGTCGCGTCCCGATCGGGCCCAAGGGCCTGTTAGTTACAGATTTACAGATTCCAGACAGGAGCAACCGGTGGCCAACTCACCTCAAGCGAAGAAACGCGCGCGCCAGAACGACAAGCGCCGCATGCATAACGCCAGTCTGCGCTCCATGGTGCGCACCTACATCAAGAAGGTAGTTGCAGCCATCGATGCAGGCGACGCTGAAACAGCAAAGACTGCATACGCAGAAGCAGTTCCCGTTATCGACCGCATGGCAGACAAAGGCATTATTCACAAGAATAAAGCTGCTCGTCACAAGAGCCGCCTGAATGCTCAGGTTAAAGCTCTAGCCGCCTAATCTATTAGACGGCAGGCACAAAAAAGCCCCGCACGGCGGGGCTTTTTTGTGCCTGCCGCTTCGCCTCACAGTAGGATCAGATTATCCCGATGAATCAACTCGTCATCATCCCGATAACCCAAAAGATCGACAAAGCGCTCCGATGACTGACCGAGAATTCTACCGCTATCACTACTATCGTAATTAGCCAAACCCCGAGCGATTTCACAACCCACACTATTCCGACAAGAAACCAGGTCGCCACGCCTGAAACGCCCTTCCACAGCAGTAACACCCACCGCCAGCAGGCTACCGCCTCCCTCAGTCAGAGCAACCTCAGCACCACCATCCACCACCAGGCTGCCGCGTACCTGCAACTGCCCAGCCAACCAGCGCTTGCGAGCAGCCAAGGGGTCGGCCTCAGGAAGTAACAAGGTACCCAGTGAGTGGCCTGCGCAAACCCGCTCAATTACCGCCTCCGCAGCGCCCCCCACAATCACAGTACTCGCACCTGAACGCGCCGCAAGCTGGGCTGCACGCACCTTGGTCGTCATACCGCCGCGACCCAAGCCGCTACGAGAGCCTCCCGCCATATCTAGAAGCCTGGCATCCAATGCAGAGGCCTCCCCAATTAACTCCGCATCAGGGTTATCCCGAGGGTCCTCCGTAAACAACCCGTCTGCATCCGTTAAAATCAGCAGCGCATCCGCCTCTACCAGATTCGCAACCAGGGCCGCCAGCGTGTCGTTATCACCGAAACGTATTTCGTCAGTGACTACGGTGTCATTTTCATTAACGATGGGCACGGCACCCAGAGAAAGGAGGGTTCGCAAGGTGCTGCGCGCATTCAGGTATCGGGTGCGATTGGAAAGATCATCGTGGTCCAGCAGAATCTGGGCACTACGAATATCAAAGCGACCAAAAGCCTGCTCGTAAACCTGCACCAAATGACTTTGCCCCACTGCAGCCGCCGCCTGCAACTGATGGATAGACTCAGGCCTGCGACGCCAGCCCAGCCGATCCATGCCCGCAGCCACAGCACCCGATGAAACCAATACGACCTCTACACCCCCCTTACGCAAACCGGCCATCTGCGTAACCCAGGCAGAGATAGCCTCATCGTTCACTCCACGACCATTATTGGTCAGCAAAGCGCTACCGATTTTTATCACCCAGCGCCTGGCTCTGGAGAGCCCCCGGCGGGATACTGCTATGGACTCCATGCTTCCCCCTCAGGACAAAATTATTTTTCAGCCACTAGAAACCGACTATGCCGAGAGCGCTTCAATTCGCCCTACAGTAACTCAGGAACGGTATTCGATATCGACATCTTGATCATCGTCATCCCAGTCTTCATCATCATCCACTTGCCCTTTGGCCGCTTTCCGCTTGGCGCGGTGGCTTTCCCGCAGATGCTCAATGCGCTCACGGGCCTCGCGTTGCATTTGGCGCTGCGCCTCCAGCTCCGCCTCAGCCAAGTCTGGATCACGCGCCTCCATGCCCTGACGCTCTTCCAGGTAATCCATCAAGCGACCGCTGAGAGCTTCTGTACCCTCTTTGCGAATAGCAGCCACACGCAGAACAGGGCCAGTCCACCCCAACGCATCCACAACCGCCTGACAACGCTCTTCCAGTTCTGCGGCGGGTACCAGATCTGTTTTATTCAACACCAGCCAACGCTCACGCCCTGCCAGGGTGCCACTGAAGCTAACCAGTTCACGTTCAATGGCGCGAGCGTTCTCCACTGGGTCAGAACCATCAAAGGGAGCCAAATCAACTAAATGCAATAATACGCGACAACGAGTCAGATGCTTCAGGAAGCGAATACCCAAACCCGCCCCTTCAGCCGCACCCTCAATCAAGCCCGGAATATCGGCTATCACGAAACTGCGGTGCTTCTGCACCTGTACCACCCCCAGATTGGGTACGAGAGTGGTAAAGGGATACTTCGCCACCTTAGGCTTGGCTGCTGAAACCGCGCGAATAAAAGTGGATTTTCCCGCATTTGGTAGCCCCAACATTCCCACATCTGCCAGTACTTTGAGCTCCAGTTTGAGGTTGCGCATCTCACCTTCACTGCCATTACTGGTCTGACGGGGCGCCCGATTGGTACTCGATTTGTAGCGAGTATTACCAAGACCGTGGAAACCTCCCTGGGCAACCAGCTGGAGGCCACCGGCTTCCGTCATATCGCCGATTGTCTCACCGGTATCCACATCAATGACCGTGGTACCGACCGGCACCAGCAGCACCAGATCCTCACCCTTGGCACCGGTACAATTGCGGCCGCGGCCAGACTGGCCGCTCTCCGCCGCGTAGCGGGGCTGGTAACGGTAATCCACCAAGGTATTTAGGGAATCGTCGGCTTTCAGATAAACGGAGCCGCCATCACCACCATCACCACCATCAGGACCCCCTCTCTCAACAAACTTCTCCCGGCGAAAGCTCAGACAGCCATTGCCCCCCTTACCTGCTTGAACAGAGATGGGCGCCTCATCGACAAACTTCATAATCACTCCACCGCCACAGCGGTTGTCTCACCCGGTATACAAATTCGTATACCCTTATCATCATACCAGCCGACAAGCCGCCCCTGGCGGGCACCTGCCACCCCAACTTCCCAATACCGTAAGCGGCGCTTATCCAACAAAAAAGCCCCGCTATTGCGGGGCTTTTTATGAAGCTCGGGCTTGTGGCCGCTTAAGCAGTTTCGATAGAAACGAACTTGCGGCTATTGGGACCCTTCACTTCGAACTTCACAACGCCGTCCGCAGTGGCGAACAGGGTGTGGTCCTTGCCCATACCAACGTTAACACCGGCGTGGAACTTGGTACCACGCTGACGAACGATGATGTTGCCTGCTGCTACAGACTGACCGCCAAAGCGCTTAACGCCCAGGCGTTTACTCTCGGAATCGCGACCATTTCGCGTACTACCGCCAGCTTTCTTATGTGCCATGAGTCGTTACTCCTCTATGCCTTGATGCCAGTGATTTTAACTTCGGTGTACCACTGACGGTGGCCCTGGCGCTTCATGGAGTGCTTACGACGACGGAATTTGATGATGGTCACCTTCTCACCGCGGCCGTGGCTTACCACTTCAGCTGACACCTTAGCGCCGCCTACGACGGGGGCGCCAATGTTGATATTGTCACCATCGACCACCATCAACACTTTATCAAAATCGATGGATTCGCCAGTAGCTACTTCCAGCTTCTCCAGGCGAAGAACTTCGCCTTCTTCTACACGGTGTTGCTTGCCACCGCTCTCAAAAACTGCGTACATATTTCTATGCTCCGGTATGGACGACACGAAGCAGCGGGAGGACTAAAAAGTCACTGTTCCGCGTTTCTGGAGCTTGCGCCGTTTGTTTAACATCTATTCACTAAGCGGCCCCACAGCCGCAAAGGGCCCGCAAATGGCGGGGCGCAGATTCTAATCAATTCGCCGGGTTGATACAATAGCACCCCTTCACCACCCGGACCCCGGGAGGTGTCCAATCCAGTCGTATAAGGAACTCCCACATGCTGCCTTTTCACAAGGTCGCCGCCGAAGACTTTGCCGCGGTCAACCAGCGCATCCTCGACCAACTGCACTCGGATGTCCCCCTGGTGGAAAATATAGGCCACTATTTGGTAGAAGCTGGAGGTAAGCGCTTGCGTCCACTCCTGGTACTACTCTGCGCCAGGGCTTGCGGCTATCGCGGTGAAGGCCATATCGACCTCGCTACGATTATCGAATTTATCCACACTGCCACTCTACTCCACGATGATGTGGTAGACACCTCCGATATGCGCCGTGGCCGCCTCACCGCCAACGCCAAATGGGGCAACGCTCCCAGCGTCCTGGTAGGAGATTTTCTCTATTCGCGCGCATTTCAAATGATGATCGCCCTGCAAGACATGCGTGTTATGGCGATCCTATCCGACACCACCAACACCATTGCCGAGGGCGAGGTCCAGCAGCTGGTCAATGCCGGCGATCCAACGGTGAGCGAAGAAAATTATTTCATCGTTATCCACAAGAAGACCGGCGCCTTGTTCGAAGCCGCTTGTGAAACTGCAGCGGTGTTGACTGGCTGCTCCAGCGAAGAGCAAGCCTCTCTGAAGCTTTATGGCCGCTATCTGGGGCTCGCCTTCCAACTGGTTGATGACGCCCTCGACTATCGTGGTAACCCAGAGGAACTGGGTAAAAATGTGGGTGACGATCTAGCCGAGGGCAAGCCAACTTTGCCGTTGATCTACACCATGGCCAACGGCAGTACAGAGCAAGCTCAACTTGTTAAAGAAGCGATCAAACAGCGCAGCGCAGAGAAACTGCCCCAAATTGTCGAAGCTATTGAGGCCTGCGGTGCTCTCGACTACACCATGGAGCGTGCTCGCGCTGCGGTAGAGGATGCTAAAGAGCAGCTTGCGTTTATGCCCGGCAGCGAACAAAAAACAGCTCTGCAGCAATTAGCGAGCTTCGCCATAGAAAGAAACGTTTAAAACAACAGCAGCCCAGATTGCAGTAGCAGTCTGGGTAAAAACATCCCAGTAAAACCCGGTATACCCTGCCCTGTCGCTACTGCAATTTACCCACCGGGCCGATTTTTCTTGACCCAATCCGCCCCTCCATTCGCACCTTTTTCCATAAGCCAGCCAATATTCGGTACGATTGTTCCGCCCGGTATTTTATCTTATAAATTTCGACTTTACCCGGGCAACAAATAATAAACCAAACTGCAATTGGTATAGAGAGATCAGGAAGTGAGAAGCTCTACTGCACTGTATCAACTGAAAAAATACCTCGAATTATTTTTGAAAAATAATCTGGTGAAGATTACCGGCTACTCAAAAACTGGGGTAATGGATTATCAATTCGGGGCCTACACTCAGAGCCAGTCTGGCGAGGGCTTGCCAAACGAGTCTTTCACCTTCGACCCCATGGGAATCTTCATTGGCGACCCAATTACCGCCAAGGTACACAACATCCGGATGATTGACCGGGAAGAAGCCTTTTCTATTGACCGTATAGAACCTTGCCAAATGCGCAGTGGCGCCGATATTATGGTTACTGGACAGCTCAGTGATTGCTGTTTCTGCATTGGTGGCCACAACGCAAATATGCCTGTAGTTGCACATATTCGCCCCAGAGCAAAAGAGGGACTAAACGGTCTCTCCACCCACAATGCCCTTATCAACGGCGGGAAATTCTGGGTTTTTGGAAAAATTCAAAGGTCCTTTGGGCAATCTTCACTTAAACCCTACCATCACACTTACACAGACTTTGCCTCTATCGTTGGTGTCCGCGTCAATAGTCAGTGGCAGATCTTTGCCCAACACGTCAACCCCCCCCAAAGGCCCAATCCAAGCCGTTACCCGAATTTCGTAATGTGTATTTGAGTGCAGACGGGCTTCACAGAAAACTCGCCCTCTAAACTCCGATACCAACCCCCAAAACAAAAAGCCCTGCAAATGCAGGGCTTTTCTCGAGGTAATACCAGTAGCTGGACGTCAACCAATCAGTTGAAGCAGCTCCTCTGTTTTCTCTCGCATCAATGCCTCATCTCCCCGGGATTCTACGTTCAATCGAACCACCGGCTCAGTATTTGACATTCGCAGATTAAATCGCCACTCGGGGTACGCGATGCTCAGTCCATCCACGTGCTCAACACTTTCCGCAGCGGGACCATATTTTTCCTCAGCCGTTTTCAGTAACGCTGCGGCATCCTGCACCTTGGAATTGATTTCCCCCGAGCATGGAAATGCAGCCATACGCTCCCCAACTAGCTGTGACAGGGGCTTACCACTGCGACTTACCAGCTCAGCGACTAGCAACCACGGGATCATGCCACTGTCACAGTAAGCAAAGTCACGGAAGTAATGATGCGCACTCATTTCACCGCCGTAAATGGCATCTTCCTTCCGCATGCGCTCCTTGATAAAGGCATGCCCGGTTTTACTTTGCACGGGTTCTCCACCGGCAGAACTGACAATATCTTCCGTATTCCAGAGCAGCCTCGGATCATGAACAACCTTGGCACCTTTATTTTTTGCCAGAAACGCTTCTGCGAGCAGACCAACAACGTAATACCCTTCGATAAAATCACCGCTTTCATCGAAGAAGAAACACCGATCAAAATCACCGTCCCACGCTATTCCAAAATCAGCGCCGCTCTGGCGCACCGCTTCGGCAGTGGAAGCCCGGTTTTCCGGTAATATTGGGTTGGGAATTCCATTGGGGAAGTTACCATCGGGCTGGTGATGCACCCGGACAAATTCAAACGGTAAATGCGGTGCGAGGGCATCAGCAACAACACCCGCCCCACCGTTACCTGCATTGATCACCAGCTTTAGGGGGGTTAAGGCAGCCCTATCGATATAGCCCAGCAAATGCTGTACAAAATCGGCGCGGTGTTCAAATCGCTGCAAATCACCTCTCTTTTCCACTGGACTAAAGTTGTTTTCCTCGGCCAAGCGTTTGATGTCCAATAAGCCAGTATCGCCACTAATCGGACTACTGCCCTCCCGGACAAACTTCATACCGTTGTAGTCCATCGGGTTGTGGCTGGCAGTAACGCAGATACCACCATCAAACCCCCCATGGAAATTGGCAAAGTACACCTCTTCTGTACCGCACTCACCAATATGAAACACATCAGTGCCCGCATCGCGCAAGCCATTTATCAATGCATCAGTCAGCTCACTACTGGTAAGTCGGATATCGTGTCCCACTACCACTCGACGAGCGTCTAAAAACTGGGCAAAGGCGCGGCCCACACGATAGGCAACATCGACATTGAGTTCATCTGGAACCCGGCCACGAAGGTCATAGGCCTTAAAGCAGGTCAGCTCGTTCACTGGCCTTTCTCCTGGGCCAACTGCTCGGGTAAATACACGTTTTCGTAGACGTGATTCGTCGCATCAATAAAGCCGTCTACAGACCCACAGTCAAAGCGGCGTCCTTTGAAAGCATAAGCCAATACGCACCCCTGTTTGGCTTGTGCCAGAAGCGCATCGGTGATCTGAACTTCGCCATTTTTCCCCGGCGGTGTATCGCGAATCAGGTCAAAAATATCCGGGGTCAAAATATAGCGGCCTATAATCGCCATATTGCTCGGCGCTTCTTCTGCCGCAGGCTTCTCAACCATATCAGTGACCTGATACAGGCCTGGCTTGATTTCATTGCCGGCGATCACACCAAACTTATGTATCTGCTCCTTCGGCACTTCCTCAACAGCGACGATACTGCAGCGGAATTGCTTATAAAGTTGGACCATTTGTCCTAACACACCCATATCTGCATTCAGGCACAAGTCGTCAGCCAGTACGACAGCAAACGGCTCATCCCCCACCAGGCGGTGCCCTTGGAGAATCGCATCCCCCAAACCCCGCATTTCGCCCTGGCGGGTATAAGAGAAGCTGGCTTTATCGATGACTTGGCGCACTGAATCCAGGTAACGCTCTTTACCCGTACCTGCGATTTGGTGCTCCAGCTCAAAGTTGGTGTCAAAGTGATCTTCAATCGCGCGCTTGCCGCGCCCAGTGACAAAACCGATTTCAGACAGCCCCGCCTCAATGGCCTCTTCTACACCATATTGGACCAGCGGCTTATTAACCAAAGGTAACATCTCTTTCGGCATTGCCTTAGTGGCAGGAAGAAAACGAGTACCGTAGCCAGCAACCGGAAATAGGCATTTCTTGAGCATTATGCTCCCCCAAATAACATTTAAATCAGCGCTCCCCCGCGCAGGGCTGCAACTTATCATAGCGTCGTGGTACGAGCACTTACACACGATAACGTTAGACTTGGTCCAAAATGTGATTTCCCCGAGGATAAAAACCTGAACCAGCCAAATAAATTAGGGTTTTAGCGTGCTAAAAAGCCAGTATTTGTGAGGGTAATTCTCACGCCAGTCACAAAAAGCCTCCTGACTGACTGGACAAGCGACGCACAGCCCTTAGAATGCCCGCTCTTGCAAAAGTGCCCACTCTTAATTGCATAACCACCCACTAACGGGGAAATGATGAGTAATTTCGTACAAAAAAGTGAGTATACCAGAGAGGAACTTCTGACTTGCTCCCGCGGTGAAATGTTCGGCCCGGGCAATGCCCAACTGCCGGCTCCCAATATGCTGATGCTGGACCGCATCACCCATATTTCCAAAGAAGGCGGAGCCTTCGGCAAAGGCGAGTTGATCGCCGAGCTTGATATTCAGCCCGACCTCTGGTTCTTCGACTGTCACTTCCCCGGCGACCCCGTCATGCCCGGATGCCTGGGTCTGGATGCCATGTGGCAGCTATTAGGCTATTTTTTGGGCTGGAAAGGCAACCCTGGCCGCGGCCGTGCGTTGGGTTGTGGCGAGGTCAAGTTTACCGGCCAAATTCTCCCCACCAGCAAAAAGGTGACTTATCATGTCCAAGTGAGCCGGATCGTTGAGCGGAGACTGGTTATGGGTATTGGCAACGGTAGTGTCTCTGTTGATGGAAGGGAAATTTACACAGCAAAGGATCTTCGCGTAGGCTTGTTTACCCGTACCGATAATTTTTAAACTCGTTTAAAACCAATACCGGTAGAAATCATGAAGTCCTCTGCCAACAAGCTATGCTGGAGACCACTATGCGTCGGGTAGTCATTACCGGAATGGGCATTACATCCTGTATCGGTACCAACACGAAAGAAGTTACCGCATCACTCAAATCGGGCCAGAGCGGCATCCGCTTCCAAGAGGAATATCGGGAACTGGGTCTGCGCAGCCAGGTGGCTGGGCCGGTAGATATTGATTTCAAGGAGCATATCGACCGTAAGCAGCTGCGTTTTATGGGCGATTCCGCCGCCTATGCGTATATTGCCATGCGCGAGGCCATTGATATGTCCGGCCTCGAAGAGAGCGATGTATCCAACCCACGTACCGGCATCGTCATGGGCTCTGGGGGCACATCCACCCAGCAAATCATAGACGCCGCCCACACACTGAAAGAAAAAGGTGTACGTCGGGTCGGAGCCTACCGTGTACCTCAGGTGATGGGCAGCACCGTCTCAGCCTGCCTCGCCACCCCTTTTAAAATCAAAGGGGTTAATTACAGTATTTCTTCAGCTTGTGCCACCAGCGCACACTGCATTGGTCACGGCGCCGAGCTGATCCAGATGGGCAAACAAGATGTGGTCTTCGCCGGCGGCGGTGAAGAGCTCGCATGGAGCCTGACTCACCTGTTTGATGCGATGGGCGCACTATCGAGCAAGTACAATGACAACCCTACCCACGCTTCCCGCCCCTATGATGCCGACCGTGACGGCTTCGTAATCGCCGGTGGTGGCGGTTGCCTGGTACTGGAGGAAATGGAGCACGCCCTGGCTAGAGGCGCGACCATCTATGCTGAGCTGACTGGCTACGGCGCGACCTCCGATGGCTACGACATGGTCGCCCCCAGCGGCGAAGGTGCAGCCCGCTGTATGCAACAGGCGTTAGCCGGTATGGATGGCAATGGCCTAAAGGGCAACGTGGACTATATCAACACTCACGGCACCTCAACGCCTGTGGGAGATATCGCCGAGTTGAAAGCGATGCGCGATGTCTTCGGAGACAAGGTTCCTGCATTCGCTTCAACCAAGTCATTAACCGGCCACTCTCTCGGTGCGGCGGGCGTCCAGGAGGCTATTTACAGCCTCCTAATGATGCAGAATAATTTTATTGCCGCCTCAGCCAATGTCGAAAACCTCGACCCAGCGGCTGAAGGAATGGATCTGGTTAGTGAATTGCGTGAGAGTGAGATCAAACGAGCAATGTCTAACAGCTTTGGCTTCGGTGGAACCAATGCCTGCCTGATTTTTGACAAAGTTTGATACAAAAAAAGGGCGCTTTTAGCGCCCTTTTCATTATTAGCACTGAGGAGCGTGCCGCCGCTCTCGAATGCTACTCCGCCTGCAGATTCAAGCGCTCCAACCAAAGCTCAACTTGGCGAGTTAATCCCTGCCGCCAACTGCGCTGCTGGATACCAAATACGTCTCTCAGCTTCCCACATGCCAGGACGATACTACGATCCCGCTTTTCACCCCCATCTTCAAGCGAGGTAAACTGGGCCAACCGTTCCTCATCGCAAAAAGCCTGGGCACGCTCGACAACCTCCAAAGCAAATTCCATTGCGGTGCAGCTGTCGGTGCTCCCATAATGATAAATACCTGAAACCTCGGCCCCACTGGCAAGCTGCTGAGCAGTGGCAACAGCTACACGCGCCATATCAACTACCGTAACCGGATTGCCACTGATACGATCGTCCAGCGCGAGCGCTTCACCCAAGACAAACCCACGCAAGATACGCGCGAGTAAGGCGCCCTGAGCACTATCAACCATCCAACCGAAGCGCAAGACCGTCAGGTCTTGCAAGCCACTAAACGCTGCTTCACAAGCTAGCCAATTTTGTCCGCTGGAGGACTGCGGATCAGCCGGCTCATCTTCATCATAACGACGACGCTCGCCGCCAGAAAACACCTGATATGACGAGAGATGTATGATGTGCTTACATGCTGCCCCAGAGAGCTGCGCACAAACCTGCAACACCTCTGGCATATCGCGGTTATCAACGCAGGCGGAAGCATTAATCACAATCGAGCCCGGCCGCAGTTGATCAAGCTCCGTGGGCGCCAGCTGCTGTATACGAAAGCCGACGCGCTGCAGTCGCTTCTGCAGGGCGCCGTCAATTTCATTACCCGCAGTGATAATGGCAACGGTGTCCGGCATATAGCCTGTATTCAATTCAGACACTGGTAAGACCAGTTCTTAGAAGGGAATATCGTCGTCAAAGCTGTTATCAAAACCACCAGCAGGCCCCTGGTTGGGAGGTTGTTGATTGCTGGGCTGTTGATTGCTAGGCGCCACCGGAGAGGGAGCTGTACGCCCCTGCCCGCCGCCTTGCTGGTAGCCGCCCTGGAAACCACCACCCTGCTGCTCAAAACCACCAGCGCCACCCATGGACTGACCACCCGCTGCTGCTGCACCCATTCCTGCACCCCCCATACCCTGACCGAAGCCACCCTGCTCACCGCGGCCGTCGAGCATCTGCATCTCACTGGCGACGATTTCAGTGGTATAACGGTCCTGGCCAGAGCTTTTGTCCTGCCATTTACGGGTGCGTAGTGAACCCTCAATATAAACCTTGGAGCCCTTGCGCAGGTATTCACCGGCAATCTCAGCAAGACGGTTAAAAAATACCACTCGGTGCCACTCAGTACGCTCTTGCTGTTGACCTGTCTGCTTATCTTTCCAGCTTTCGCTGGTAGCCAGGCTTACGTTGGTCACAGCACCACCACTCGGCATATATTTGGTTTCCGGGTCATTCCCCAGGTTTCCAATCAAAATTACTTTATTAATACCCCTGGCCATGGCCCTCTCCTCTCTTCAACCCGGGTCTCGCCCTGGGCAATAATCACATTAAACTATCAAGTGCGTTGACAGCCGTAAGCGCAAAATAGCACCCACGACAAATATTGTATTTTTATCCAGTAGGATACAGCAGAGCTTCTCAGTTAGTAAGCACTACCTTTCCATCTACTCGCGCAGTAACCACCACAACAGTATCCAGGCCAGCAGCACAGTAAAGCCCAGCGCCGCCACCGCACTGGCGCCCCCCAGACCAAACAGAAACCCACCCAGTGTGCCACCGACAAAAGTACCAAAAAACTGCAGAGTCGCATAAAGGCCAGTGGCCGCCCCGCGAGCATCCGCCGGTGCTTTCCGGGTCAACTGCGCCGGCAAGAGAGCTTCAAGTAAATTGAAACCAGTGAAGAACGCTGCCAATAAGACTACCAGTATCCCACCACTTACCGGCAGCAGGGCTGCACTGCCCCCCGCTAATGCCAGGCAGGCCAGATTAAGAGCGAGAGGCACCCGAGCACTTTTTTCCGCCGCCCGCATCAGTGGCAACATCAACACAAAGGTACCGAGCATTAGCGGACCGTACAATCTCCAGTGTTCACCCGCAGGCCACCCCAGCCTATCGACCAAGACCAATGGCAAGGCAACAAATAGTGCAGTAAGCAGAAGGTGGGAAAAGAAAGCTCCGGAGACCAGGCGCCAGACAAAGCGACTGCGGAGAACTGTTTGGAAGCCGCTACTGTATACCGCAGAACGGCGCGGCACCTGGGGCGTTGGCACAACTCGCCACACCAGTAGTCCCCCCAAGAGGGCCAGTACTGCGGTCACCCAGAAAATAGCCGGCAAGCCACCAGCACCCGCCAGTGCTGGCCCCAAAATCACAGCCAGCATAAACGCGACACCAATCGATGCCCCAATAATCGCCATGGCGATACCGCGCTTTTCATCGCGGGTGAGGTCGGCAACCAGTGCCATCACTGCAGCGGCGATAGCCCCACACCCCTGCAGCACGCGCCCCACAATGAGGCCATATACAGAGTCGGTCAGTGCGGCAATAACACTACCCAGGGCAAAAAGGGCCAGGCCGGCATAAATAATCGGTTTTCGCCCCCAGCGGTCGGAAAGGAGGCCTAACGGAATCTGCAGCAATGCCTGGCTTAGGCCATAGGCACCCATCGCCAGTCCCAACAACATCGGCGTACTGTCACGATAGCCCTCACCGTAGACCATGAGGACAGGCAGGACCATAAACAGGCCCAGCATACGAAAGACATACAATGAAGCCAGCCCACCAAGGGCTCGGCGCTCAATGGAATTCATGCAAATCCCGGAACAGCATCAAATAGGGCGCGCATTGTACAGTGAGCCGCCCCCGGGCTGTAGAGAAAACAGACACAAGTTTCCCCAAATCTATCCCCGGCCGTACTCGTCATCGAAGCGCACTATGTCATCCTCCCCCAAATAACTACCAGACTGCACTTCAATTAACTCGAGAGGGATTGTGCCGGGATTCTCCAGCCGATGGACCACTCCCAAGGGGATGTAGGTCGATTGATTTTCCGTGATTAAAACTTCTTCTTCACCGCGGGTCACCTTGGCCGTACCGCGCACGACAATCCAGTGCTCCGCGCGATGATGGTGCATCTGCAAGGACAGCTGTTGTCCCGGCTTAACGACAATCCGCTTGACCTGAAAGCGCGGCCCGGCATCAATGGAGTCGTAATAACCCCAAGGCCTGTAAACTTTGCGGTGGCGCTGGGCTTCACTGCGTCCCTGGCCCCGGAGTTTAGTCACTAATTTTTTGACTTCCTGCACCCTCTGCTGGTCAGCAATCAGCAGGGCGTCATCCGTGTCTACAACAACCAGATCCTTGACACCGAGAAGACTAACTAGACGACTTTCTGCTCTGACCAGGCAGCGCTCGGAGTCCTCGAGTAATACATCCCCCTGCAGCAGATTCTCATTCGCGTCCCTCTCGGCCAGCTCCCACAACCCCTGCCAAGAGCCCACATCACTCCAGCCGGCATCCATAGGCACAACCGCAGCGGACTCCGTCGGCTCCATTACCGCATAATCTACCGATTCGTCGGCACAGGTAGCAAAGGCATCCCGGTCTACCCGGGTGAAGTCCAGATCCCGCACCGCGCTTTTGTAGGCGCTACGACAAGCGGCGAGAATATCTACACGGTGTTGCCCCAACTCCTCCAGATAGCGAGAAGCCCGGAATAAAAACATACCGCTATTCCAGGAGTGCTCACCCCCAGCTATATACGACTCAGCAGTTTCAGCATTGGGTTTCTCAACAAATTCAGCCACTTTCCAGGCATTTCCCGCCAAAACATCTCCGCGACGAATATAGCCATAGCCAGTCTCAGCACGGGTCGGCACAATGCCAAAAGTGACTAGGTGCCCCTGCTCTGCCAGGGCCAGTGCCGACTGCACGGCTTGCTGGAAAGCGGCAACATCGGCCACGGCATGATCTGCCGGCAACACCAGTAACAAAGGATCTGCGCCTGACTCCAAGGCCGCCAGGGCCGCCAGGGCAATTGCCGGGGCGGTATTGCGTGCACAGGGCTCAAGCAGGATGGATTGCGCCCCACGGCCAATCTCCTGCAGCTGTTCTGCTGCAGCAAAACGATGCTCTTCGTTACATACCAGGATTGGCGCCTGTATTTGCTGAATGCCCTCCAACCGTCGCACTGTCGCTTGCAACATCGTTTCTCCACCGATAAGGGGCAGAAACTGTTTGGGGTAAGCCTCACGGGAGAGCGGCCACAGACGCGAGCCAGTGCCGCCACAGAGAATCACAGGAATCATCAAATGCTATCTACCTGAATGTCGGGTATTGCGAAAGACAATTTTCGCACATCGGGTAGCGAGTTTATACTTGGCTGTTTGTCCGGCACCGCAGTTGTGATCGCCCCGCGCGAAACAAGACCGAGGCCCGGCCCAGTATTAGCAGCTAATAGGTAGAGCGTGGACACGATTTATGTAAGGGGTGCCCGCACCCACAACCTGAAAAATATCGATCTGGACATTCCCCGCGATAAATTGATCGTGATTACCGGACTGTCTGGTTCCGGTAAGTCCTCTCTGGCGTTTGATACCCTCTATGCCGAGGGCCAGCGCCGCTATGTGGAATCACTCTCCACCTACGCACGACAGTTCCTATCGATGATGGAAAAGCCCGATGTGGATACCGTGGAGGGGCTTTCCCCAGCCATCTCTATCGAGCAAAAATCCACGTCTCACAATCCACGCTCCACCGTGGGTACCATTACCGAGATTTATGACTACCTCAGATTGCTGTTTGCCCGCGTCGGCGAACCCCGCTGCCCCGAGCACGACAAGCCCTTGCAAGCCCAGACCGTCAGCCAGATGGTGGACCAGGTATTGGCCCTTCCGGAAAGCACCAAACTCATGCTTTTGGCGCCGATAGTGCGCGACCGCAAGGGCGAGCACCTTCATGTCTTCGAACAATTGCGCCGTGACGGCTTTGTGCGCGCCCGCATCGACGGAGTTATCTGCGACCTGGATGACACCCCCAAGCTCGACAAGCGCCGCAAACACACCATCGAGGTGGTGGTCGATCGCTTCAAGGTTCGCGAAGACCTGCAATTGCGCTTGGCCGAGTCTTTTGAGACCGCCTTGAACCTTACCGACGGTATCGTCTCTATCAGCTTTATGGACGACAACCAGGAGGACCGGCTCTTCTCCGCCCGCCACGCCTGCCCGGTATGTGACTATTCACTGGACGAACTGGAACCACGCCTGTTCTCTTTCAACAACCCCGCCGGCGCCTGCCCCAGCTGTGACGGCCTGGGGGTCAAGCAGTTCTTCGATGAGGACAAGGTGATTATTGACTCGGAGAGCAGTATCTCCGAAGGCGCCATCCGCGGCTGGGATCGGCGAAATATATACTACTACCACATGCTCGATTCCCTCGCTGAGCACTACGGCTTCGACCTGGACAAGCCCTGGAAGAAACTGCGCAAGGCCCACCGCAAGGCCATTCTGCAAGGCAGTGGCGACGAAGAGATCGACTTCAGCTATGTCAACGACCGCGGCGATGTCACGGTGCGCCAGCACACCTTCGAAGGCATTATTCCCAATTTCCAGCGCCGCTACCGGGATACCGAATCCCAATCAGTACGTGAAGAGCTGGCCAAATACCTGAGCACCCAGAAATGTCCCGAGTGCCAGGGCACGCGCCTGCGCCGCGAGGCGCGCCACGTATTTATCGATAACCACACCCTGGCGCAGATCACCGAACTTCCGGTGGGTGACGCCTTCAATTATTTTGACCACCAGCTGACTTTCAAGGGCGCTCAAAAAGAGATTGCCGATAAAATCCTGAAGGAACTGCGCGATCGCTTCCGTTTCCTCGTCGATGTGGGTCTCAATTACCTGACCTTGAACCGCAGCGCGGAAACCCTATCTGGCGGTGAGGCACAGCGTATTCGCCTGGCCAGCCAAATCGGCGCTGGCCTCGTGGGCGTCATGTACATTCTCGATGAACCCTCAATCGGCCTGCACCAGCGGGATAATGAACGCTTGCTCAACACCCTCACTCACCTGCGCGATATCGGTAACACCGTGATCGTAGTGGAACATGACGAAGACGCCATTCGCAGCGCCGATTATATTGTCGATATCGGCCCCGGTGCGGGCGTGCACGGTGGTGAAGTCGTCGCTGCGGGTACTGCAGATAAAATTGCCAAGTGCAAGAAGTCCCTCACCGGCCAGTATCTTTCCGGCAAGAAAAAAATTGCCATACCGGAAGAACGCTTCGTTGCAGATCCCGATTATATGCTGCGTCTCGAGGGCGCCAGCGGCAATAATTTACAAAACGTAGACCTGGAAATTCCGGTGGGGTTGTTTACCTGCATAACGGGCGTTTCCGGTTCCGGTAAATCCACCCTAATCAACACCACCCTGTACCCTCTTGCCGCTACAGCACTGAACAAGGCCACGACACTGAAGGCAGCACCCTACAAGGCCGTACTCGGGCTGGAGCACTTCGATAAGTGTGTCGATATCGATCAGAGCCCCATTGGGCGCACCCCCAGATCCAATCCCGCTACCTATACCGGGATATTCACACCAATACGCGATTTATTTGCCGGCACTCAGGAAGCCCGCTCACGCGGTTATAAACCCGGCCGCTTCAGCTTTAACGTCAAGGGTGGACGCTGTGAAGCCTGTCAGGGCGATGGCGTGATCAAGGTGGAAATGCACTTCTTGCCAGATGTGTATGTGCCCTGTGACACCTGCCATGGCAAGCGCTACAACCGCGAAACCTTAGAAGTGCACTACAAAAGTAAAAATATTCACGAAGTACTGGAAATGACCGTGGAGGATGCACGGGAATTTTTCGATCCAGTACCAGCCATTGCCAAAAAATTGCAGACACTGATAGATGTAGGCCTTTCCTATATCAAGCTCGGCCAAGCTGCTACCACCCTTTCCGGTGGTGAGGCACAGCGGGTAAAGCTCTCACGAGAGCTATCCAAGCGAGACACCGGCCAAACTCTTTACATCCTCGACGAGCCTACCACTGGCCTGCACTTCGCTGACATTCAGTTGCTACTCGATGTATTGCACCGTCTACGCGATCACGGCAATACCATTGTCGTGATCGAACATAACCTGGATGTCATCAAAACGGCAGACTGGGTTGTCGACCTAGGCCCTGAAGGCGGCTCCGGTGGTGGCGAAATTATTGCGACGGGCACACCAGAAGACGTTGCAGAAATGGAGATTTCTCATACCGGAAAATTTTTGAAAACGCTGCTTAATTAGTCAGCAACGATGGGGGTGTCGAGCTCAGAGTCGGCGCCCCTATCCACTCATAAAACATAACTGGTAGGTAGGCCCAGTCAATCATGAAATTTTTAAATCGGGACCGCTTAAATTTAGTCATTGCCTTCAGTGCAATTATGATTTCTCTCGCATCATTTTATGCCACATATTTACAAGCCAAGGCTGCAGACTTACAAGCTAAAGCTGCCAACCAGCAACTGAAAATTATGACTATGCCGGTAGTTAGGTTTACTCACTCAAATTATGATACAGAGGATAAAACCAACCCGAATTCTATCGGCTTCCACCTTCAAAACGCAGGCTTAGGTCCAGGCGTCCTGAAATCTATTGCATATCACTACAATGGCAAAAGCTATTCCAATTACTATGATCTACTAATGGCCTGCTGCAATGAAGAAGTCAAAATAATGCAAAAGAGAATCTCGGAGGCCAAAGACAATTCAGCTTACACTCTCTCAAGGAACGGCGGCCTGTGGTCTGGAGAAAGAGGAGAATTTATAGTTCCAGCGCAAGATGAATACACTCTTTTTGCGATCTCTCGTGGAAATGCAACCTCTGAACTATGGGAAAAACTCAATAACGAAAGATGGAATATTACTGTTTCTTCCTGTTTCTGCTCCCCACTTGGAAATTGTTATCAATCAAGTGCCCAAAAGCTGTCAATAGAAATAGACTACTGCCCAGCACGCTGATATCCCTGCATAACATTAGTGCTGCGCAGCTAAAAACCAGCGAAGAGGCAGTCCAAGTAGCACTATTGAGACAATGAAGTGCGCCATCAAGACCAGGATCTGGGTGAATCTATTAACAGGGTACTGCGTTAACCCTACAGCACAATATCAGAAAAATTATAAGTCACCCTTGCTTAGTTAAAGGCCCCCAAAAATGAAATTTCTTAATAGCGAAAGACTCAACTTAGTCATTGCTCTTTGCGCTATCTTTATATCTATAGCTTCTTTTTACGCGACCTATTTACAGGCCAAAGCCGCCAACATACAAGTTCGAGTAATGACTATGCCAGTCGTTACATTTGACCAAGGGGATTTTGACGAATCAATACAAAAACCAACTATAATTTTTACACTGCATAATACAGGCTCAGGCCCGAAATCCTGAAAACGTTAGAATTTACTCACCAAAATAAAACCTATCCAGACCTAGATAATTTATTAAACGCCTGCTGCATTAAAGCAACACTTCGGACAGTTTCATACAGCTATAGCCCCATAGTCACTGTACTGCTC
>NZ_JALBWM010000399.1 GCF_023895975.1 Microbulbifer okhotskensis | reverse complement strand
AATTTCGACGGTTCCGGATTTAACCCAGAGCAGTAAAAACAATTCACAACTGGGGGCAACATTATGCAGGACGATATTAAAGCGGCGTTGGCTGGACTGCCTGAGTCTGAGCGTGACCGTTGGGCCTTTTGCGCCCGGAGGAACAAAAATAACACGGCATTACAGCAGGCTGAAAAAACCGTCGAAATGATGGCTGAAGAATTGTGCGATTTTTTAGGACTTGATGAGACTCCCATTGGCTCTAATCAAGTGCAAGGAGGTTCGCAGTGAGCATGGAGTTAATGGTTAAGGCGATGAAAACCAAGGTGGGAAACCCCTTACGCAAGCTTGTCTTGATAAAGCTTGCTGATAACGCCAATGACAAAGGGGAGTGCTGGCCCAGTTATAACCACGTTGCGGAGCAATGCGAGATAAATCGCCGCT
>NZ_JALBWM010000398.1 GCF_023895975.1 Microbulbifer okhotskensis | reverse complement strand
TTTTAATTTGAAGTGAGAACCTTATTTTCTCAGTATCTGGCCGTGGTTCCTACCTCTTTCGCCCCCTAAAACTGTCCGAAGTATTGTCACTACAAAACTCTGGATTAGCCTCTCACATCATCTTCCGCCACCCACAACGTAAATGCGGTATCAGCAAAGCCAATTTCTACTACTCTATTTCCATGCATCAATATACCCAGCCCATGCTCAGGTTCCCATTTACAGCCAAATAAGAAGCCAATATATGGGATACCATCGCCGCGATTTATTTGATGTATAAATACAGTATCTAAGCCAATTAATTTTTTAAAATCTTGACAAGAACCAACCTTCGGCATCTGCCCAGTCATATTGTCTGTTCGTAAAATTTGATACTCTTTTTCCAAACCATCAAGTAACGAGGTTGACACTGAAGATTCATGCTTTATATAC
>NZ_JALBWM010000397.1 GCF_023895975.1 Microbulbifer okhotskensis | reverse complement strand
ACCGCCCCGGCACAGAGCGGTCCCGATACACAAGATAAGCCAAGCAATATTAACAGCAACACCCAAGCCGCAAAACACTCAACCAGAAAGATTAAGCGCGCCTTATCACCTAGACAAGTGAGAGCGCTGGAAACTTTGCTGACTGGTCCATGCAGCCGGGAAAAGCTCGACAGAGTGACAGGGGCCAGCAATGGCCCGAATGTAATCATGCAGCTCAGAAGACGCGGAATAACCATTCAATGCCGGATGGAGGGGCATATAGACCGCGATGGCATTGCAGGGCGTCACGGCGTTTACTGGCTACCTGATAGCGAGCGTCAGCGTATTGGCTCCCTTAAGTTGCTGGGGGACTAATGGCTGAATCTGCTAGAGAGCTTCTGCAACGGCTTCTAGCGCGTGGTGATGGTATAGCGGTCGATGGTGGCCGCCTTAC
>NZ_JALBWM010000396.1 GCF_023895975.1 Microbulbifer okhotskensis | reverse complement strand
CAATATTGGACAGCAGCGGCGATAAAGGACCCCCTTGTGGCACCCCCTCATAACACGCTTGCCAACATCCATTTTCTACCCTGCCTGCACGCAAGTAGCTTGCAATCAGTTTAAGTAAACGCTTATCTCTAATTCTTTGGCTGAGTAAACTCATGAGAAAATCATGATTTACCCGGTCGAAGAATTTGGATAGGTCGACATCCACCGCTATTCCTTTCCCGACTTCGATATACTTTTGTAGGTTTTTCACTGCATGATGCTGTGATCGCTTTGGGCGAAACCCATAGCTAAACTCCGAAAAAGTCGTATCGAAAATGGGATTGATGACTTGGGCGATAGCTTGCTGAATAACACGATCAAAAATCGTAGGTATCCCTAGACCTCGCTGACCACCGTCTGACTTGCGAATGTAGACGCGTCTAACAGGCAGCGGCT
>NZ_JALBWM010000395.1 GCF_023895975.1 Microbulbifer okhotskensis | reverse complement strand
GTTTTAGAAAAGATATGAGCATTAAAAGGCTTCGGAAAAAAGCCGGCTGGGATAGTGAAACTTTAGACAAGATAATTACAGCCACCATTTAAGCTGATTTATATGGGACAGAGCCAAACCCCAACCCCCGTGCAAAGCTACATCCTGGTGGTGCAAGAGGGCGAAGGCATCAAACGTATGAAAGCCGATGCGGAAAATGCCATCGCCATGCGCGCCCTTGGTGAAAAGCGTACTGAAGGCAATGAACTCACTGGCTATACCATGATGGAGATTGCCCGCATCCTGATGCAGGCCCACGGCCAGAACCTAGCGGGTCTGGATAAGATGGGCATTGTCGCCGCCGCCTTTACCCACGGCTCTGGAGACTTCGCCACGGTGCTTGGCAATATCGCCAATAAATCCATGCTCAAGGGTTACTCAGAAGCGGCAGAAGTCT
>NZ_JALBWM010000394.1 GCF_023895975.1 Microbulbifer okhotskensis | reverse complement strand
GACCGTTCTTTTCCAGGGGATTAACTGATGCACTTCAAAGTTGAATGCAGGATGTGATGAAACCCCGCTGCAGGTACTGAAAGAACCAGGCAAGTCTCCGCAAGGCCAGTCTTACATGTGGGTGCGTTTAGGTGGCGCACCCAGCCAAAAGGTTGTCCTTTACGACTACCACCCGAGTCGCAGCGGCGCCGTAGCCAACGCACTGCTATCCGGCTTTAAGGGTTACCTGCAAACTAACGACTATGCCGGCTATTATGCTGTGGCTGCAGAACAGGATATGACTCATCTCGGCTGCTGGGCTCATGCGCGTCGCAAGTTTATCGATGCACAAAAAGTTGCTGGTGGTAAAGCGCATAAACTAAAGAATAAAGGAAAAAAGAATCCGCATTGCCATGGCTTTACCTGAAGGGTGTTTCAACCGGCGAGATGGAAGAGGC
>NZ_JALBWM010000393.1 GCF_023895975.1 Microbulbifer okhotskensis | reverse complement strand
CGCGCGGATTCATCGCCGCTTTTGGCTTCGTGTTCGGCTTCGAGAAAATCCCGCACCACATCGGCAAGGCCGGTGCCGGGGATACACACATACAGCTCCGATAGTTCCATAAAGGTTTCTATCGGTTCAATTTCATCGGGCTCAAAGTCTTCACCGCATTGGGTTTTTTCCCAGCCGGCAAAGTCGTCGCCATTCTCCCGCGCGGTTTTGCAGGTCTGCAGAACATTGGCTTGGCGGCGGTAGTCATCCCATTCGCTGCCACATTCCGGGCAGCCATAGACCGCTGTCTCTGGTTGGTGCAAGCCGAATACCGGGTGCGGGGTGCCGCCCTCTTTTTCCAGCCAGCTGACATTTTCCCAATCCAGTACATGGGACTCGCCGCAGTCGTGGCAAGTCACCGGCAGTACGCGCATGGTGCCGAGCTTGGTGTAGTGCTC
>NZ_JALBWM010000392.1 GCF_023895975.1 Microbulbifer okhotskensis | reverse complement strand
TATACATTTTTGATAGCCTTGCGCTATCCCAAAATAGTTGATCCAGCCACGGAGGAATACGGTAAGTTCTTTCATTTTCTTCTCCATCGAAATACCACGAGATCGCCCTGTAATCTGGCGTACGCGATATTTAAATTGGAGCAGAGACTTATCATTCCAGACAAGCTTTGCACCCCGAAAAGAAAACCCCAGAAACTTACACCGGCTAACGGGGACTACTTGGCTTTTAGCATCGTTAACTTTGAGTTTAAGCTTTCGCTCAACAAAGCGTTTAATGCTCGCCATAACCCGTTCACCGGCGCGTTTAGAAGAAACGACAATCACAAAATCATCCGCATAACGGACAAAATCATGGTGGCGTTTTTCCAGCTCTTTATCGAGCAGGTCGAGTACAATATTGGACAGCAGCGGCGATAAAGGACCCCCTTGTGGCACCCCC
>NZ_JALBWM010000391.1 GCF_023895975.1 Microbulbifer okhotskensis | reverse complement strand
GCCCCTGGAGTATATTGGCCATTCAGTGGGAAATTACGGCCCCCGCAAAAATGGGGGTGTCACCCTCCAATTTCGTAGCCTTATCGATGGACGCGACTGGTATGCAATATTCAATGCTTACACAACGCGAGCGCGCACCACCAAACACGGTAAAGCCGGGAGCCCCCTACCCAAAGGGCACTTCCGCATGGGCAAGCGCTCTAATTTCTTAAAGTTCTGGAATCGCACCGGGTTGAAGATGCCAAAGAGCCTCGATGCCTTCAGCGATTGCATGGGCAAATTACGGGGTCAAATATTTACCGGACACCCGGCAAACGGTGAGCGCCTGGAGGCCGCAACGCTTGCGCCAGTCTGTATTGAACAACAGGAATTGGCAGCCCACCCCCATGTGAATATTCCGGGTAAAGTCCGGGTAACTTCCGGGTTAATTCCGGGTAAGG
>NZ_JALBWM010000390.1 GCF_023895975.1 Microbulbifer okhotskensis | reverse complement strand
GTATGGACAGCGCCTCTTCCATCTCGCCGGTTGAAACACCCTTCAGGTAAAGCCATGGCAATGCGGCCTCCAGCGAACGGGTTTTGCGTACGTACGGCGGCACCAAAGCTGAGTGGAAAGTTATTGGTTGGCCGTCCTTGCTTCGCACCTTCGGTACTTTCACCTTCACCGGGCCAATCCCGGTTTGTATATCGCGTTCTGGTAGGTAGCCGTTGCGGACTACAGCCGCACGACCATCGTCCAGGTGGCGGTCTTGAAAGTCCTCCATGAAGGTCGACAGCTCTGCCTCCACTGCCTTCTGCAGCAGCTCGCGCGCTCCTCGGCGCAGAAGCTCAGTAAGTGGATCTACTCCCTCCTGTCGACCGGCAAACTCAACAACGGTATTCTTGTCCATAGCGGCGTATTCCTGGTTGGCTTTGTTTGGCAACAACAAATCAACCA
>NZ_JALBWM010000038.1 GCF_023895975.1 Microbulbifer okhotskensis | reverse complement strand
GATGGAGAGGAGGTGCCAACAGTCGACCAGAGCGCTGCTTGATCAGGCCTGTTGAGCACCAGAATTGACAATAACTCTGAGTTTGAGCATATGCTGGGATAAATAAATTGGGACGATAGTTGTGTTTGGGGTGGTTGCGAGTCTGATAGGAGGGTATTTGGGCCCTTTCTTCAAATGGGAAACACCAACTAAGCCGTTATTGTTAGTTGGCGCTCTTAATTACCGACTGCTTACTATACAGCTCGGCCTTGTTTCTTGAATATGGTGATGGCACTTACGGTGAGTTCCTTGACCAGTGTCTCAAATTTTCGCAAAGACATGTTTCGAGTGGGAGCAATGGTGAAGTGGTGGTCGTCGGTCCGTACCAGCTTTAAGCCGTGCGGAGGGTGCATGCTTGCGGGAAATCTACAGACCCACCCTGTTAGGGGGAGTTTGTTAATAGCCTCTCGATCCAAAGCTTGAACTCCCTTTGCGTTGGCGATAATGACTTGGATATCATCGAGATACATAGTGTCTATACCTTGAGCTTGAATCATGCCTGTACTGGAGCTGCTAAAACCCTCAAGTTTTAATAGTTCCTCATAGGTGATATAGAGTTCGTTTCCAGACATATTGATCTCCTTCTCCTTCTCACGATCATCGGCTAAAAGCTAAATGCGATATCTTTGTGCATTCCCTTTGGAATGTGATCGGCACCTTCTTTAATTTGCAAGTAAATCTAGTTTTTTTCCTAAATTCGCAAATGATTGCTATGAAATGAATCATAACTACGGGTTGGTACTTTAAGCAATGTTTTAGATGCTAGGCGGAGATGAAAAGGGATTTGTTTCAGGTTTTGTGTAGAAAGTTCACGAAAGTGTCGTGGGGAGGTTGTTTTTGTTACTCGCTTACAGCGATTACTGACAATGTTACACCTTTAAGATTTTCAGTTCTATTTAACAGTTCTATGCGCTTATAAATTTTATTTAAATTTATTCTAAAAACGTTTCTCCCTGGCTGCTGAAAAAATAGTGTGAGCATTAATGGTGTTTGAGATTTTTTGTCGTTGTTGTTCTGGTGCGCAATGCCTGCATGGGGTTTTGTATCAAAGCTTATCCTGCTGGCCTGGGATTCAGTCCCACTAAAATCATGCACAGATTCTGTTCAAAAAATATCGATTTTATTATTAATTTTAAATCTTTTTGCTGTTGCTCGATAAGTCGTTGCTCGTTGAGAGTTGCTCTATCCGCATCGGCGTACTGTGCTTCTTTTCTTTGTTGATTGCATACAACTTTGAGCATAAGGAGCCGCGTTTGTCCAAAAGTTTAGGGGGGGCGGTGCATAATATCTGCGCCAGATGGAATCCTGAATCGAAACGGATAAAAACACTATGAAGAATAAGGATATAACAAATAAGGCTTTGTCGGAGGGCGGGGTTAATCGCCGTAAATTCGCCAAACGTGCTATTCAATTGGGTGTGGCTGCCACCGCAGCGTCAACGGGAATCGTTTCTGCACTGTCATTATTGGAACGAAAATTTTATGACCAATATGACTATGTGATAGTGGGGTCTGGGGCTGGTGGTGGGCCTTTAGCGGTAAATTTAGTGAAGGCGGGATTTTCTGTATTAGTGCTGGAGGCGGGCTCGAATGATGCTAGCGATGACACCCATAATATCCCCGCTTGGCATCCTTTTGCATCCGAAGATCGAAAATTAAGCTGGGACTTTTTCGTTAAGCACTATGCGGATATTAATCAGCAAATGCTGGACGACAAGTATGTGCCCGGCAAAGGGATTTTGTATCCACGAGCCAGCACTATTGGTGGCTGTACAACACACCATGCTTTGATCACGGTATATCCACACAACAACGATTTCGACCGTATTGCGCAGGCTACCGGCGATATCTCCTGGGACAGCGCCAATATGCGGCGGTATTTTGAGCGCCTTGAGCGATGTCAGTACCTGGCGCGTCCAATTTTCTCAAATCCATCTCGCCATGGGTTTGATGGTTGGCTTCCTACCAATCGAGGGAATCCCGCTTTATTGTTGGAAGACCCTGCGGTTTTGAAAATTGTAAAGGCGGCATTGGCTAGATACGGGTTAGAGGGCGCTTTGCAGCAGATAGTAAGCGGCAATCTGCGCTTGGATATCAACCACTGGGATGTGGCCGCTGGCCAAGAGGGACCCTTTATCGCACCAATGGCAGCAGATAGCAGAAGTCGCCGCAGTAGTGTGCGTGAGCACCTGTTAGACACCCAGGCCATTTACCCCAATTTGCTGCACATTCGTACCGACTCCTTGGCCACACGGGTTTTGTTTGAGGGGAATACCGCGGTTGGTGTCGAATTCCTGGAAGGTGCGGGGCAGTATAAGGCAGATCCCTACTATGATGAGGCCGCTTCCAGTGGAGTATTGCAACAGGTAAGGGCTAGTCGGGAAGTGATCTTGTCTGGAGGGGCTTTTAATAGTCCGCAACTTTTGAAGTTATCGGGAATCGGCCCCGCGCATGAGCTTCGCGACCATGGTATCGATCCAGTCGTTGATTTAGCCGGGGTGGGGGAAAACCTTCAGGATCGCTATGAAGTCGGTGTGGTCAGTGAAATGAGTGAGGATTTGGCCCTGCTCAAAGACTGTACCTGGGGCGAGGAGGGTGACCCCTGCTTGAACCGCTATCGCTACGGCTGGCTGAATAAAGGGCCTTATAGTGGCAATGGCCCAGTGCTGTCCCTGGTTAAACGTTCAAGGCCGGACCTGGAGGATCCAGACTTGTTTATCTTTGGAGTGCCATCGGATTTCCACGGTTACTTTCCTGGATACTCTCAGGCACTGAAAAACTACAAGGATCGCTTCTCTTGGATTGTACTGAAAGGGCACACCAATAACACAGCGGGACGGGTAACATTGCGCTCGGCAGATCCTCGAGATACTCCTGAAATCAATTTCCACTACTTTGGCGAGGGCAACGATGTCCTTGGGGAAGATCTGCAGGCGGTTATCGAAGGGGTAAAGATCTCCAGGGATATTATGGCCGGGCCGCTAGTGAGCAATCAGATATCCAGGGAGTTACTGCCGGGCAGTGAAGTGCAATCAGATCAGCAGATCGGTGACTTCGTTAAAAACCAGTCCTGGGGGCACCATGCTTCCTGTTCCAACAAAATGGGGCCGGCCAGTGATCCGATGGCGGTAGTGGATAGTAAGTTCCGCGTACATGGTACCAATAACTTGCGGGTAGTGGATGCCTCGGTATTTCCGAGGATACCTGGCTTTTTTATTGTGGTGCCGGTTTATATGATTAGCGAAAAGGCCAGTGATGACATTATTGCAACCGCTGTGGGCTTAAGCGCGTAGTCAATTTTCAGTTGGAAAAGAAAAAGCCCCGTTAAGCGGGGCTTTTGTCAGTTAGAACGAAATGTTCTTTGGTGTGCGCGGGAAGGGGATCACGTCGCGGATGTTGCCCATACCGGTCACGTAGGACACGATACGGTCAAAGCCCAGGCCAAAGCCTGCATGGGGCACTGTGCCGTATCGGCGGAGGTCGCGGTACCAGCCCAGGTGCTCCTTAGGCACTTCCATTTCATCCATGCGCTCGTCGAGTCGTTCCAGGCGTTCTTCACGCTGGGCGCCACCGATAATTTCGCCAATACCGGGTGCCAGTACATCCATGGCTGCCACAGTTTTGCCGTCGTCATTCATGCGCATGTAGAACGCTTTGATGTCCTTGGGATAGTTCATCACGATTACCGGCTTCTTGAAGTGCTTCTCGGCCAGGTAGCGCTCGTGTTCTGAGGCCAGGTCGATGCCCCAGGAGACAGGGAATTCAAATTTCTCTTTGCATTTTTCCAGGATTTCGATCGCGTCAGAATAGTTGATGCGGGCGAAATCATTATTAACGATGTTCTCCAGGCGGCTGATAGCCTCCTTGTCGATACGTTGAGCGAAGAAGGCCATATCATCGGCGCGCTCGTCGAGTACCGCCTTGGAGATGTACTTCAGCATTTGCTCGGACAGATCGGCGACATCTGCCAGGTCGGCAAAGGCTACTTCTGGTTCCACCATCCAGAACTCAGACAAGTGGCGAGTGGTGTTGGAATTTTCCGCGCGGAAAGTGGGACCAAAGGTATATACCTTGGACATGGCTAGGCAGTAGCTCTCAACATTCAGCTGGCCGGATACCGTGAGATAGCTCTCCTCACCGAAGAAATCCTTGCTGTAGTCAATCGCACCTTGCTCATTGCGCGGCAGGTTTTCCATGTCGAGGGTGCTCACACGGAACATCTCACCGGCGCCCTCGCAATCGGAGGCGGTGAGAATTGGGGTGTGCACGTAGAGGAAACCGTTCTCGTGATAAAAGCGATGGATTGCCTGGGCGATGCAGTTGCGTACACGGGCCACGGCACCGCTGACATTGGTGCGTGGGCGCAGGTGAGCGTGCTCACGCAAGTGCTCCATGGTGTGGCGCTTGGGGGACATGGGGTAGGTATCCGGATCTTCCACCCATCCAACCACTTCTACCTGAGAGGCTAATAGTTCGATAGACTGGCCCTTGCCCTCGGAAGGCTTCACGGTGCCGATAATGTCCACTGCGCAGCCGGTAGTTAGGCGCTGTACCTCAGACTGGTAATTGTGCAGATTATTTTCTGCCACCACCTGGATCGGATCAAAACAGCTGCCGTCATGTACAGCCAGGAAGGAGAGGCCGGCTTTGGAATCACGACGGGTTCTGATCCAGCCCTGCACGCGAACTTCTTCGCCCTCGCGGCCGGTGGACTTTAATAGGCTATCTACGGATTCGACTTTTACTGTCATTTTCTATCGCTTTCTCGCTAGTCCTGAAGGTGGTGTTCTGCCAGCTTGCCTAAAAGTTGGCCATTCCACCAAGGTAAAGTTACGGCGGGCATATTGACGTGTTGCAGAGGGGAAATCCAGCCCCTTGGTGATATGCACCTTGTTGTCACCGGCGAATTTCAATGGGGGTACCGGTTTGAACAAGCGACATAAACTCATCCATCTGGTCGTTACTCAGGGCAATACAGCCATCAGTCCAGTTGAAATGCTGGGTGAGTGGTGCGAGCCAGCCGAGCCGGTTGCGTTGGCCGTGCACCATGATAAGTCCGCCAGCTGAGACGCCTCGAGCTTCAGCCTGTGCCCGGTCTTGCGCATTGGGGTAGGAAATATGCATGGCTCTATAAAAGCAATACTTCGGACAGTTTTAGAGGGCTAGGGCCCCTGAATCTATAAGGCTTGAGCCTCGAAGGGCTATTTTATCGCAAGTCTAAGGTAGCCTTGAGTTGCCAATAGCTACCTTCTTGAGCTGCAGCCCCCAAAATTACTGGGCTAAAGCTGTCCGGAGTATTGATAAAAGGATGAGTCTTCTTTTTTGTAGTCCAGGGTGTAGTGCCCTTCAGGGGTCTTTTCATCGCCCTCCTGCTGCTTGTGCCCCTTGGGCTGCCCTCCAAAAGCCACGTGATAGCTTTTTATAATGGTATTTCCGTCCAGCAATTGCATCTGATTTTCTGACTTGATCACTTGCACCAGGGTGGCGTCAGCGTATGCGAAGCTCGAAAGCATAAATAGTGCGGTGGCTATATAGCGCACAGTCGGGAATCTCCATTGACCGGATAGAATATGTTGAGGGCTCACCGCTTCCGCAAGTTTTAATCGTTTGTTGGAAATGCACTCTCAAGCGCCCGCTAAGGCTCCCGCTTCTCAGGTTCTTGCTGCCGTCTAAATACCGTAATGGGGTAGAGCGTTTGTCCCAAGTAGGTTTGCGGGAGTTTACGAGTCGTCCCGTAGGTTGCGGGCCAGTGATCTTTGGGGAAGTGCAGGGTGCCAAACAGCCAATCGAATAGTAAGAGATGCGCAGAATAATTGGTATCAATGGCGGGTTTTTCAGAGCTGTGATGCCAGTGATGAAATCGGGGTGTTACGAAAATATACTTGAGTGGCCCGAAAGGTAGCTTGGTATTGCAGTGAATTAGCACAGCTTGCAAGGCGGCGAATGCTACATAGAGGTTTAGAGCGGCTTCGCCCACGCCCAGCAAATAAAGAGGGACCATAACCATCGCGCGCTCTGAGAAAGTCTGGATGAAGTGTCCTCTTGAGCCTGCGAGCCAGTCCATGGTTTCCACTGAGTGATGCACGGCGTGAATGGGCCATAGAAATTTTATTTCATGGTACAGGCGGTGTTCCCAGTAAAGGACAAAATCTGCACAGATAATAATCAAGGCAAATTGTAATAGGGTCGGTATGCTGCGAATAGAGGCTTGTACTGTCTCGCTAATCGCCCAATCAAAATGTGTGACATGGTAGTTGGCATAAATCAAAATGGCCGAAATAGCCAAATGATTAAAGCAAAAATAGAAGAGGTCCAGTCCCCATTCTTTACGCAGGATAACTTGGTTTTTGTATTTGGGGATCAGCTTTTCCAGGGTGACAAAAATGGCTACAGAACCGAGGAAGGCCAGAATCAGCCAGTCGACACCCAGAGATAAGCGCTTCGCTTCTACGGGTCCGACAGGGATGCTGTATCCGCCCAACAGAAAAGCGATGCCGGTGAGCATCACTCCCAAAAATCCCATCCGTCGAAATTTCTTCAGGTAGAAAGTCACAACGCCAAAAAAAAGTGAAAAGTACATACCGTACTTCAGTATTTTTTGGAGGTACTCCGCATCGTAAAGCTGGCGCAGTTCAGTGGTGGTCAAGTAGGCGGGAAATAGATAGGCGAGAACCGCGAGTAAACTCAGACCGCCCAGGAGTACTGAGGCATAACCGCTGATTTTTCCTTCACCAATTCGAAACTCACTGGTTTCGTCTTGAGGGACTTGTCGTTCTTGATAATGGTATTCTGGCATGGTGCCTATCTGTCACTGGTAGCGCAATTGTGCTTGCTGAGGGCGCAGATTTTTACTGAAGAGGTGGGAAAAAGCGAGAGGTTGTGACGGGGTGTGCCCCATCGGGTGGAGGGGTAGGCTGGTTTCGCGAGAGGCCCAGCCTAAGCGTGAGGTTACTAAGCGTTGTGTTTAGCCGCGGGGCTTTTTCACGGTGTGTAGAACAGTATCTTGTTCGAAATACACGAAGAAACCGCTATATTCCCAGCGCGTAATTGCGGGCTCGCCTATGGGGCCATGAATACCAAGGGGGTCTCCCAGGCGCGAGGTGACATCATCTTTCTTAAGCCCACGGACTTCTTCAATGGTGAGCTCTCCCCCCGGGCTGCTTGCCGGTACTTCAATCGTGGTCGCCTGGGCGCCAAGCGCAAGAAGTATTGCCATTGAGCCAGCGAGATAAGTCAATCCGCTGCGGAGTCTGCTGAACATTTTTTGTTCTCCGTTTTTGATGTTCTCTTAGCTGTCCCATTAAAACAGAATTTACGCCATCGCACTTGTTCTTCTTCACGTTTTTCGCGCCTTATATGGGGATAAGTGTGCCAGCTACTATTATTCTGCGCCGCCCGTGTGGAATCTGGTGGCAGTACAGCGACCTTTTCCTCGTCGCCAATATAGAGTCAGGTGGAGGCATTGTGGGAGGGTGCTGGGCCGCTAATAAGTGGCTGGGGCCTGTGCTAGGCTTTTATTCATGCTTGGTATATCGAGCGGGCCCGGATGCAGCTGGTTAAAACTTTTTCAATCCTTGGTCTGCTGATTGGCTCCATCTTTTTTGCTCTTTCCCTGACCCCTTCTCTAATACCTCGCAGTAACTTTATGCAAGGTATCCTGGCTGCAATGGCATTTACCGTGGGTTATGTCCTGGGTGTATTCCTGTGTTGGTTATGGCGTTATTTGGAAATACCTTGTCTCCGGACCACTCCCTGGCAGCGCCGTCTATTTGATCGGAGTGTATTGATCTTTTGTGTGGTGCTTATTGTTGCTTTTCTGTGGCGTGGGGTGCAGTGGCAAAATTCCATTCGCGCTTTAATGGGTATGGAGGCGGTGACCTCGATAGGGGCACTCAGTGTTGGCTTGACAGCGTTACTTGGGTTTCTACTGTTGTGGGCCCTGGGTAAAGGGTTTCAGCGCATCATGCACCTAGTGGCGCGAAGGGTTGAGCAGCATGTGCCGGAGCGGGTAGCGGTTCTGATTGGTGCCAGCGCGGCGATATTGCTCTACTGGGCGGTTTTCAATGGTGTATTGCTAAAAACCGGACTTCACATCATTGAGGTGGTCTATGAAGGATTTGATAGTGTTACATCGGAAGGATTGACGCCGCCGACGAAGGTGACCAAAAGTGGTGGCGTAAAATCTGAAGTTAGTTGGATTGATCTCGGTCACTTTGGGCGTCGTTTCCTGGTATTGGGGCCGACAGCGGCCGACATCCGTGAGGTTGCGGGCTCGGGCATTGAACCTATCCGGGTGTTTGTGGGCCTTCAGTCTGCCTCAACACCGATCAAGCGTGCGGAGCTGGCGCTGGAGGAGCTTAAGCGAACGGGAGCATTTGAGAGAGAGATACTTCTTCTGGCTACGCCAACAGGGGCGGGTTGGTTGGATCCGGGCGCAGTGAATTCACTGGAGTTCCTCTATCGAGGAAATACCGCCATTGTCGCAGGACAATACTCTTTCCTACCGAGTCCGGTTGCGCTTTGGGCCGATGACACTTATGGACTTGAGTCAGCTCGGGCGCTGTTTAAAGTGATCTATGACTACTGGGTGACCCTTCCCGCCGATGGTCGCCCGCGCTTCTATCTCTTCGGTCTTAGTCTCGGTGCTCAGTTGTCGGAGAATTCCTTTGACTTTTATGACATTATTGACGATCCGATAGGTGGCGCTCTGTGGGCGGGGCCGCCATTTGGCACTGGTCTATGGGCTAGGATCACTAACAATCGTGATCCGGGCACCCCGGCCTGGTTGCCCCAGTTTAAAGGCGGGTCTGTAGTTAGATTTGGCAATCAGTATGGTGGCTATATCGGGCAGGAGCCCTGGGGACGGTTTAGAATTGCCTATTTGCAGCATGCCAGTGACCCAATAGTATTTTTTGACATTCGCTGGGTGGTACAAAAGCCTGGCTGGTTGGATACACCGCGAGGCCCGGATGTGTCACCAGATCTTAAGTGGTATCCCATCGTTACAGGTTTACAGCTGTTTGCCGATTTAAATGTGGGGATCGCTCCGCTATCGTTTGGCCATCGCTATACGCCGAAGGGTTACACTGAGGCTTGGCTGGCGCTCACTGAGCCAGAAAACTGGAGCGGAGAGGCGCTGGAGCGCCTGGAAGCGAAGCTGAAGACTTACAACGTTCGGTAAACTTGGCTAAACCCTTGGATTTCTTGGCGTTTTTCCGTTTAAATCGACTCTATGTTAAAACCTGTCCCCCTTTTTATTGGTCTGCGATATGTGGCAGCTCGCCGCCGACAGCAGTTCATATCCTTTATCAACGGCTTCTCCCTCCTGGGAATGGCCCTTGGTGTTCTTGCCTTGATCGTTGTTACTTCTGTAATGAATGGCTTCGATCGTGAGCTAAAAACTCGAATATTAAGCATTGTTCCCCATGGATTTGTGGAGCGTAAAGGAGGCCTGACAGAGTGGCAGGGTGCTGCTGGACAGCTGGAGGCTCAGCCTCATGTTGTCGCTAGTAGCCCCTTTGTCAACGGTTATGCTCTTTTAAGCGCCAATGGCAGTAGCCACGGTGCTGAATTTCAGGGCGTGGAGCCGCAGGCGTTGCGCAAAGTGTCGACAGTTGGCGAACATATGGTGATGGGCAGCCTGGATGAGCTGCAGCCTCGTAGTTACAAGGTGGTACTTGGGCGTATCCTTGCCCACCAGCTCAGTGCTATTCCCGGCGATTCCGTTATTCTGACTTTGCCAGAAGTGAGTGTCACGCCGGCGGGCATTTTTCCGAGAACCAAACGTTTTACCGTCGCCGGTATTTTTTCTGTGGGCGCGCAGGTGGATCAAAATGTGGCCCTGATCAATATTGAAGATGCCGCACGTCTTACCCGGATGTCTGGGAAGGTGCAGGGGCTACAGCTGCGTTTTGATGATATGGACAATGCTCTGGGCCGTGTGTCCGTTTACGCGCAGGAACTGGGGCAGGGCTTTCAGGGAGAAGACTGGGGGGACTCCCAGGGGAGTCTTTTCCAGGCGGTGAAAATGGAAAAAACGGTGGTTACCCTGATGTTAATGATCATTGTTGCCGTCGCTGCTTTCAATATTGTTTCGGCCCTGGTTTTGATGGTTGCCGACAAGCGCTCTGATATTGCCGTGCTGAGAACATTGGGGATGACCTCACGCCAGATTATGGCGGTATTTGTGATTCAGGGCAGTGCTATAGGAATCATTGGCGCTTTCGTTGGGGCTGCACTGGGTATCCTGATTGCACTCAATTTGACAGAGATGGTGAATTGGGTTGAAACGGTGGTTGGCGCAAAGATATTTGATCCGCGTGTCTTTTTTGTCAGTTACTTGCCTTCTGAATTTAGAGTAGGGGATGCGGTTGTAGTTCTTTCTGCAGCGATATGTATGAGCCTGTTGGCGACACTGTTTCCGGCTTGGCGGGCGGCACAAATCGAACCAGCGGAAGCGTTGCGTTACGAATAATTTATCTATAAATCAGGTGCTTGGAAGCTTTATCGAGTGCAATTTATACAGGGCGAGAAACGGCGAACAGTTTGATGAACAGTCGAGTGGAAATAGATACTGAACAGGCGCAACCCGCACAGGTTGGAGAGGATGCTGTTTTGGCATGCCGCCAATTGCGCAAGTGCTATCGCCAGGGAGGCAGGGACCTGGAAGTGCTGAGTGGCGTAGAATTGGAGGTCAAACGAGGCGAGAAATTGGCCATCGTGGGTGCCTCAGGTTCCGGCAAGTCGACATTGCTCAACTTGCTGGGTGGCCTTGATACGCCGAGTTCCGGCGAAGTCCGCGTGGCGGGGCGGAATCTTGCTGAATTAAATGCTAATGAGCGGGGTTGGCTGCGCAACAGTAATCTCGGTTTTGTCTATCAGTTTCACCATCTACTAAATGAATTTAGTGCCCTGGAAAATGTTGCCATGCCGCTGCTGATTGGCAGGCGCCCGGTGGCAGAAGCGCGCAGTGAAGCAGAGACGATACTGAAGGCCGTTGGGTTGGGTGAGCGTATGGAGCACAAGCCTTCACAACTCTCCGGTGGTGAGCGACAAAGGGTGGCGATTGCCAGGGCTCTGGTTACCCGGCCTGCCTGTGTATTGATGGATGAGCCCACCGGTAACCTTGATCGAGCGACTGCTGCAGAAATTCACAAATTGATGAATCGGCTCAACCAGGAGATGGGGATCAGTTTCGTTATTGTTACCCACGACCCCGACCTGGCAGCGGCACTGGACCGTTGCTTGCACCTGATTGATGGGCAGCTGATCGCTGATTGGCATCAGGGTGATCATGTTTAAACCACTTTCCGCATTTATTGGGCTGCGCTATGCCGGCGCTCAGCGCCGAGGTGATGACTCATCGGGGCTGGTGTCGTTTATCTCCGGACTGTCGATGATTGGTCTGGTGCTCGGTGTTGCCTTGATGATTGTGGTGATGTCTGTGATGAATGGCTTTGACCGCGAATTGAGAGAGCGCATTCTTGGCATTATGCCCCACGTCACCATCTATAACGCCAGTCCGGACGTGGACTGGCCTCAACTGCGTCAGCAATTGGCATCTGACCCAGAGGTGCTTTCCGCAGCAGAAGTCTGGCAGGTGAATGCGCTGGCCCGGCGGGGGGCGGAAGTGACGCCGCTGTTGGTGCAGGGAGTGAATCCGGAAACCATTGCCGAGGTTTCCAGTATTGGCGACTTCCTCAAGAAAGAGTCTTTTGCGGCTTTGCTGAATCTCTCGGAGCCAGGTGTGGTGCTGGGTACTGGAATCGCAGAGAAACTCGGAGTGGAGGCGGGGGATTATCTCTCTTTAATTGTGCCCAATTCGAATAGTGTTACCGGTGCCCGTCGTGCAGCCCGGGTGGCCGGGTTTCGAGTGGCTGAAGTATTCCATTCGGGGACAGTACTGGATCAGTCCCTTGCATTGGTTTCCTGGCAGCAGGCCAAAGCGCTGGCAGGTGGCAATAGTGGTGCTGGGGTTCAGTTGCGGGTTAAAGAAATGCTAGAGGCCAACTGGGTGATGCGGCGCTTGTTGACGGAGTTGCCGAGGGGCAATTTCTACGGAACCGATTGGAGTCGAACCCACGGCAACCTGTATCAGGCGATTCAAATGTCCCGCAATCTGGTGGGGCTGTTGGTGCTGTTGATTATTGCAATTGCGGCCTTCAATGTAGTTTCCACGCTGGTGATGGTGGTTATCGATAAGCATACCGATATCGCCATTCTCAGAACCATGGGGGCCAGTACCCGGCAGATTTTGCTGACTTTTGTGAGTCAGGGCGCGCTAGTGGGGTTGGTGGGCGCTGTGGTTGGGGGTGCCGTGGGCGTGTTGGGGGCTCTGACGATTACAGATCTGGTAGCGGGACTTGAGTCAATACTGGGTATCCAGTTCTTGAAGTCCGACGTCTATCCGGTGGATTACCTGCCGTCTGAATTAATGTGGGGAGATGTGGTTCTCGTAGTGGGGGCTGGGTTTGTTCTCAGTCTGTTGGCGACTCTCTATCCGGCCCTGCAAGCCAGTAGGGTGCAGCCGGCGGCGGCGTTGCGCAACGAGTGAGTGGGAGTAAAAAAGAGTCGCCAGGTTTTGCGTAAGTTACTGCCAGTTCCGGCGGCGATTTTAGCTTGGTGCCTGGCGGTATATCTCACGTTATTATTTGACGAATGGTATGTCCTCAGTTTCTGCCCTCATGGCATGCACGAGGGATCGGTATGCTATGAGGAAGGTTGGGAGCTATGGCCCACCTGGATTGTTTCTATTGGTGTGGCCCTTTCTGCTCTGATGGCAGTTTGGGCAGCGGCGTTGGCGGCTGTCGCCAACGCCGCTAAAGTCGCGCTTTGGACTTTCTTGATTGGCGCGCCTGTCGCACTTTCTTTGGGAATCCTTGCCGGCTATCTTTTTTCTGCACTGCTGGCAGTCGTCGCTGGGGGGGTCGCCTATTGGATTGTGGAGAAGGCATCCAGCGGTAAATGCTAACCCGCAGTTGAGCGCCTTTGTATGCGCAGTTTCCACCTTTTCACGACATGCCAGCGCCAAAGGGCTCGCATGGTAAAATAAGCGACGGCGGCAGAGAAGGCGCCGGCTAAAAGTGAGCCGGTAAATAGCGGTATCCAGATTTTGCTCACCTCAGTAGTTAACCACTCCCAAGATAGCTCAATGCTGAAGTCCACCGGTGGCGCCCCCAACACCCAAGCGCCAAGCTTGTAGGTGCTATAGAAAATAGCCGGCATAGTTATCGGATTACTAATCCAAACCAGAATCATCGATAAAGGCAGGTTACAGCGCAGCCACAGAGCGAGTAGTGCAGCAAGCACCATTTGGCCGGGTAGCGGCAAGAAGCTGACAAATACGCCAACTGCAAAAGCGACCGAGACCGAGTGGCGGTTCAGATGAAAAAGATTGGGATCGTGAAGAAGAGTCCCCAGAAATTTGAGGCCGTTGTTGGCTCGAACTTCTTCGGGGCTTGGCAGCCATCGCCTGATAATACTCTTCGGCATAACTCTGTCTATAACCTGGGTGGTGGCAGCCTAAAATAAGCGCTGTTCCGAGGCGTGGATATTCTTTCTATGGGATTTTCCCTCAGCCCCAGATAAGCATAGAGCGCCGGCATTAGCAGGGCATACCCTATCTGGCGCGGGCGCTATTATGCCCACTAAAAGATGGCAAGACTACTGGTCTATGAAAAGTCACCCATTTTGCCCTATTGTCAACAATCCTTAATGGTTTATTCGGTTGACGTCGAAAAGCTTGTGATTTAAGGTCTTACTTTAATAGGATTGTCGACAATCTAGGGGCGACATGGCTTTAGTTGGTACAGGTGATTCAGCTTCGGATGCCGGTCGAAGTTTGGCCGAACGCTTATTTTTGATCTTGCGAGCTGAAATCGTCGAGGGGCAGGTTGCCCCTGGCAGTAAGATCAGCGAACCGGAACTTGCGCGCCGATTTAATGCCAGTCGCGGGAGTTTGCGGGAAGCGCTTATGCGCTTGGAGTCCCTAGGGCTTCTGGAGCGGCGGGTCAATGTGGGCGCTCGAGTTGTGGACTTGAGTGAGCGCGGTCTGTTAGAGCTCTATGATATGCGCGAAGCCCTTGAGGGCATGGCGTGTCGTCTCGCGGCCGAACAGCGTACCGAGGATGATTTGGTCGAATTGCGCCAAATGCTCGATCACCACGAGCAACAAGAAGAATTACAAGCTGGTAAGGCGTATTTCCAGCCGGAAGGGGACTTCGACTTTCACTTTCGCCTAGTGCAAGCCTCCAAGAACGACTTATTGATCGACACCCTGTGCAACCGTCTTTATTACCGTGTCCGTATGTATCGCTACCAATTGGGTATGGCCAGTCCCAGGGCCCGGCGGGCGTTTCGTGAGCACAGTCATATTATTGAAGCCATTGAGGCCGGGGACGGGGAGCTGGCTGAGTTGCTAATGCGCCGACATATCCGTGCTTCAAGGATAAACATTGAAAACAAACTGAGGTAGAGCATGAGCCAAAAGCCTTCCGCTGGCGCGCGTTTCCGCGCCGCACTCGCTGAGAATCAACCGCTGCAAGTGGTTGGTACTATTAACGCCTATTCCGCAATCATGGCCGAGCGTATTGGTCACAAGGCTATTTATCTTTCTGGCGCTGGTGTTGCTAACGCTTCCTACGGGCTGCCGGACCTGGGGATGACCAGTCTCGACAATGTGCTCGAGGATGTACGCCGCATTACTGCTGCCAGCGAGCTGCCCTTACTGGTAGATATCGATACCGGTTGGGGAGGGGCTTTCAATATTGTCCGTACTGTTAAAGAGATGATCCGTGCTGGCGCAGCTGCCGTGCATATCGAAGACCAGGTCGCCCAGAAACGTTGTGGCCATCGGCCCAATAAAGAAATTGTTTCCAAGCAGGAAATGGTGGACCGCATCAAGGCCGCTGTGGATGCACGGACCGATGACGACTTCTTCATCATGGCGCGTACTGATGCTTTTGCACAGGAAGGGCTAGAGGCTGCGATTGAGCGCGCCCAGGCCTGCATTGAGGCTGGTGCAGACGGTATCTTCGCTGAAGCAGTAACTGAATTAGAACACTATCGTGCCTTTAAGGACGCACTAAATGTGCCGATTTTGGCCAATATTACCGAATTTGGTAGAACCAAGCTGTATAACAGCAAAGATTTGGGCGAAGCGGGTGCAGATATCGTACTGTATCCGTTGTCGGCATTTCGAGCGATGAACCGTGCAGCCGAAAACGTGTACACCAACATCTTGCAAAATGGTGACCAGCAAGCGGTTGTCGATACCATGCAGACCCGTGAAGAGCTGTACGATTACCTGAATTATCACGAGTTTGAGCAGAAGCTGGACGAGCTTTTCAATAAGTAAGGATTGGCTTCCCGGACCGGTGTTTGGGAGTTGCGCTTTCAATTGGATGAACACAGCAATGTGTATAAAACAGGGGAAATAAGACGATGGCAGAGAAAGCATTGAGTGGAGCTGGCCTGCGCGGTCAGGTAGCGGGTAAAACTGCGCTGTCTACGGTAGGTAAAACGGGTTCTGGTCTCACTTATCGCGGTTACGATATCAAAGACCTGGCGAAGAACTGTGAATTTGAAGAAGTTGCCCACCTGATTTTCTACGGGGAGCTGCCCACTAGCGCTCAGCTGGTTGAGTACAAGGCGCTGCTAAAGAGTATGCGTGGTTTGCCGCAAGCATTGAAGGAAGTACTCGAGCGTATTCCTGCCGACGCCCACCCCATGGATGTAATGCGTACCGGTTGTTCCATGTTGGGCAATCTGGAAGGTGAAGACTCTTTTGCACAGCAATTGGAAAAAGCCAACCGACTGCTGGCCGCTTTCCCATCCATTATCTGCTATTGGTATCGTTTCACTCACGACGATGTGCGTATCGAAACCGAAACGGATGATAACAGTATTGGTGGACACTTCCTGCACATGCTGCGCGGCGAGAAACCTAATCCTCTGCACGAACAGGTGATGAATGTTTCCCTGATCCTGTACGCCGAGCATGAGTTCAACGCATCTACATTTACCGCGCGCGTATGTGCCTCCACTTTGTCTGATCTGTTCAGCTGCATTACTGGTGCCATCGGCACCCTGCGTGGACCGCTGCACGGTGGTGCCAATGAAGCAGCGATGGAGCTGATTGAAAGCTTCTCCAGCCCGGATGAAGCGGAACAAGGGCTGCTGTGCATGCTCGAGCGCAAAGAAAAAATAATGGGCTTTGGCCATGCGATTTACCGCGAGTCCGATCCGCGCAATGAGATCATCAAAACCTGGGCTGAAAAGCTGGCTGAAGATGTTGGTGATACCCGACTGTACCCAGTATCTGTGCGCTGTGAAGCTGTGATGTGGCGTGAGAAAAAGCTATTTTGTAATGCCGATTTCTTCCACGCTTCCGCTTATCACTTCATGGGCATCCCCACCAAGCTGTTCACGCCCATCTTTGTGATGTCCCGCGTTACTGGCTGGGCTGCACACGTGTTTGAGCAGCGCGCAGACAACCGCATTATTCGCCCAAGTGCGGAATATGTCGGTGTAGAGCCACGCACGGTAACGCCAATCGCCAAGCGCGGTTAATTTTCATTTCTCTCCAGAAATGATGCACACCCAGTGTGCCGGCTTCAGGTTGCTTTTTATTGGTGACCTGAAGCCGCTCTCAGAAGCGATACTATTTAAAAAACGATTCGACTGATTTACCAAGCTATGAATACTGATTACCGCAAATCACTGCCAGGTTCAGACCTCGATTATTTCGATACCCGCACCGCCGTAGATACGATCCAGCCCGGTGCCTATGCCAAACTGCCGTATACCTCCCGTATTCTGGCGGAAAACCTGGTGCGTCGCTGCGAGCCGGATAGGCTGACCGACTCCCTCAAGCAGATTATTGAGCGCAAGCGTGAGCTGGACTTTCCCTGGTTCCCAGCGCGTGTGGTGTGCCACGATATCCTCGGTCAAACCGCGTTGGTGGACCTCGCGGGCCTGCGCGATGCCATTGCCGATAAGGGCGGTGATCCTGCCAAGGTAAATCCAGTCGTTCCCACCCAGTTGATCGTGGATCACTCTCTGGCGGTAGAGCACCCCGGTTTTGAGAAGGATGCCTTCGAGAAAAACCGCGCAGTGGAAGAGCGCCGCAATGAAGACCGCTTTCACTTTATCAACTGGACTAAAACCGCCTTTGAAAACGTGGATGTGATTCCGCCCGGAAACGGCATCATGCACCAAATTAATCTGGAGAAAATGTCCCCAGTGGTGCAGGTGCGCGAAGGTGTGGCTTTCCCGGATACCTGTGTCGGTACCGACAGTCACACGCCGATGGTGGATGCTCTGGGGGTTATTTCTGTTGGGGTAGGTGGCCTCGAAGCTGAGAGCGTTATGCTCGGCCGTGCTTCCTATATGCGTCTGCCGGATATCGTCGGCGTAGAGCTGACTGGCAAACTGCAGCCTGGTATTACCGGCACCGATTTAGTCTTGGCTCTGACTGAATTCCTGCGCCGTGAGCGTGTGGTTGGCGCCTACCTGGAATTCTATGGCGAAGGTGCTTCCAATTTGAGCTTGGGCGATCGCGCCACCATTTCCAATATGACGCCGGAATACGGCGCCACTGCGGCCATGTTCTCGATCGATGAGCAGACCATCGATTATCTGAAGCTCACCGGCCGTGATGATGAACAAGTGACACTGGTTGAGAAATTTGCCAAGGAAACCGGGCTCTGGTCCGACACCTTGAAAGATGCCGAATATGAGCGTGTATTGACGTTCGACCTAACTCATATAGGTCGTAACCTGGCTGGCCCATCTAACCCCCATGCATTGCTGCCGGCTTCTGAGCTGGCCAATCGCGGCATCGCCAAGCCTTGGGAAGAAAAAGCGGGCGAGATGCCCGATGGCGCGGTGATTATCGCGGCCATTACCAGCTGTACCAATACCAGCAACCCGCGCAACATGATTGCCGCAGGCCTGATTGCCCGCAATGCCAATAAGCTCGGCCTGAGCCGCAAGCCCTGGGTGAAAAGCTCTCTGGCACCCGGGTCCAAGACGGTGAAAATGTATCTGCAGGAGGCTGATCTTCTGCCGGATTTAGAGCAGATGGGCTTCGGTGTTGTGGCCTTTGCGTGCACCACCTGTAATGGTATGAGCGGTGCCCTCGACCCAAAAATTCAGCAGGAAGTGATCGATCGCGATTTGTATTCAACCGCCGTGCTTTCTGGTAACCGCAACTTTGATGGCCGTATACACCCCTATGCCAAGCAGGCATTTCTAGCTTCACCGCCGCTGGTAGTGGCTTACGCGATTGCCGGAACCATCCGTTTTGATATCGAAAAGGATGCGCTGGGATACGATGCCGAAGGCAAACCGATTACTTTGAAAGATATCTGGCCCAGCGATGAAGAGATCGATGCGATCGTGCGCCAGAGTGTAAAGCCGCAGCAGTTCCGCGATGTGTATATCCCCATGTTTGAAGAGCGGGACGTGGCGGAAGAGCAGGGCAATCCCCTGTATGACTGGCGTTCAATGAGCACTTATATTCGCCGTCCGCCTTACTGGGAAGGGGCATTGGCCGGTGAGCGAGCCTTGAAGGGTATGCGCCCGCTGGCAGTGTTGGGTGACAATATCACTACCGACCACCTGTCACCCTCAAATGCGATTTTAGCCAATAGCGCTGCTGGTGAATACCTGGAGAAAATGGGATTGCCAGAGGAAGACTTTAACTCCTACGCAACCCACCGCGGCGACCACCTCACTGCCCAGCGTGCAACCTTTGCCAACCCGAAACTGCTCAACGAAATGGTACGCGATAAGAGCGGTATCGTTCAGCAGGGCTCCCTGGCCCGTATCGAACCGGAAGGGCAGGTCACCCGCATGTGGGAAGCCATCGAAACCTATATGGAGCGCAAGCAACCGCTGATTATCGTTGCCGGTGCCGATTACGGTCAGGGTTCCTCTCGCGACTGGGCTGCCAAAGGCGTGCGTCTGGCTGGGGTTGAATCTATTGTTGCTGAAGGCTTTGAGCGCATTCACCGCACTAACCTGATCGGTATGGGCGTATTGCCGCTGGAGTTTAAGCCGGGCACTAGCCGAGAAACCCTGGGCATTGACGGCACTGAGACCTTCGATGTGGTCGGTGAGCGTACTCCGCATGCCACCCTGACTCTACTGATCCACCGTGCCAGTGGAGAGGCGATCGAAGTGCCCATGACTTGTCGTTTGGACACCGCTGAAGAAGTTTCCATTTACGAAGCCGGTGGCGTCCTGCAACGTTTTGCCAAAGACTTCCTCGAAGCAGGGGTGACGGCCTGAGTTATGAAATTTGCTCCTCAAGTAAAAGTTCCCGCGACTTATATGCGTGGGGGAACCAGCAAGGGTGTTTTCTTTCGCCTGCAAGACCTACCCGAGGTTGCGCAGGTGCCAGGGGAGGCCCGTGACAATTTACTGCTGCGCGTGATTGGCAGCCCTGACCCCTATGGCAAGCAAACCGACGGCATGGGTGGCGCCACTTCGAGCACCAGTAAGACGGTAATTCTGTCTGCTTGCGATAAGCCTGATCATGATGTGAGTTATCTATTTGGTCAGGTATCCATCGACAAACCTTTTGTCGACTGGAGCGGTAACTGCGGTAATCTCACTGCTGCCGTCGGTGCCTTTGCCATTAACAGTGGTTTTGTGGACTCATCCAGAGTGCCGGAAAATGGTATCTGTAGCGTGCGTATCTGGCAGGCCAATATTGGCCAAACAATTATTGCTCGTGTGCCGATAACCAGCGGCGAAGTGCAGGAAACCGGGGATTTTGAGCTGGATGGTGTCACCTTTCCAGCGGCGGAGGTAGCGATTGAGTTTATGGACCCCGCCGACGGCGAGGGTGCCATGCTACCTACCGGCAACCTGGTGGATGATCTGGATGTGCCGAATTTTGGTGTATTCAAGGCCACTATGATCAGCGCCGGTATTCCCACGATCTTTCTCAATGCGGATGATATCGGTTATACCGGTACAGAGCTACAGGATGCGATTAATGGCGATAGCAAAGCGCTAGCCATGTTCGAAACCATTCGAGCCTATGGCGCGGTAAAAATGGGATTGATCTCCGCTGTAGAGGAAGCGGCAACGCGCCAGCACACACCAAAAATTGCCTTTGTGGCCAAGCCGCAGGGCTATATTGCATCTAGTGGCAAAAGGGTCGATGCGTCTGATATCGACCTGCTCGTGCGCGCCTTGTCGATGGGCAAACTGCATCACGCCATGATGGGCACCGCCGCTGTGGCTATCGGCACCGCTGCCTCTATTCCCGGAACCCTGGTCAATATTGCCGCCGGTGGTGGTGAGCGGAATTCAGTCTGCTTTGGTCACCCCTCCGGCACTCTGCGCGTGGGTGCTCACGCGGAAGAGGTCGATGGGCAGTGGACTGCCACCAAAGCCATAATGAGCCGAAGTGCCCGCATCTTGATGGAAGGGTGGGTGCGAATTCCGGGTGATAGTTTCTAATCGTTAAGTTCAATGGTCGAAACAGCAGAGCCCCTTTGGACATCTGCGCGTTTCCGTTTCCATATGTCTGCAAATTAGCGGGATACAAATAGTGTTCAGAAGTAATTCCCAGGCTGGTATTTACATGGATATGTATCTTAATTTCAAAGTACCGATGATTGTCTTGCAATATGATTGGATAGTTTGGCGCTGCCAAATGGGTTCAAAATTCTTCATGGGGGCTTAATGTCGTGATATTCAGCGACACTTGGTGATGTCGCTGAATATAGAGGGGATCAGCTAAAACGCGAATTTCTGCAAGTGTTACTCAAAAAAATCATCGCAGGCCATCGGCCCGCTAAACTCCAGCAGGGCTTGCGGCATATAAATTGATTCAATCAAGTCTCCCTTTTTGTATAGGGAAAAATTCATTTTAGCTTGCATCGACTTCATATACCGCTGCTCACCACCAAAAATAATGACCGAAGGGAACTCATTGGGATAAAAACTATTGATGTCGGCTTGTGCCTCGACAACCAGCTTGTATCTGATTTTATTGAGTTCAATTTTCATATATCCGGAACAGGAATCTATCACCCTTTTTACAGACAAATTATTAAATGCAGGGTAGAAAGCCAAGTCGTGTTCGTTGGAGATATAACGCCCTGCCCACATTTCAAGGTCTGAATCGCCAAGCTTGGCACCAGTAAACATATAGTAAAGATCATCAGAGAGCCCCATGCTATAGGCCATCCCGGCACTGGATTCTTTGTCATACCAGCCTTTATCCAGCTGGGCATAACCTGTCCCCATTAGCGACTGGGTGCCATCATAAAAACTATATTGTACTGGGGTTCCCATGGTATATAAAAACCAACGGCCGCCCACGCCTGGAATCTCAGGGATGATCCCAAATGGCGTTTGCCCAGGATTTAAACCATGCCAGTAGTGGTGGTGTTCGCCATTCCAGCGCATACTGAAATTAAAATTTTCATGATTTATCTGAATGGCCTTTTCATCAGCCACAATAACCCCTGGAACCTCATAGTAAAATTTACTTGGATCACTCGGGTGAGTTAGACTGACCTCATCTAAAAATAAATCATACTTAATCGATTCTCCATTAAATGGAGTGAAGGCCAAATGTATATACGCTTTGGGGTTAGGCTTGGAGAAATCTGGAGCGATATAGGTCTGGAAGCTCACCTTGAAATATCCGACATCAGGTACTGCGATATTGTAAAACCACTGTTCAGCCCAGGTTTTATCTGATGTCGGAGTGTGAGCCCTTAAATCATCAAGGGTGGTAGTGTGCCCCTTGGTGCCTGAGAAAATCAACAGTAACGCAAACAGAAAATACCTAATTTTAAAAAAGCAATGCATGGCATCCTTCCTGTAAAAAGATAATGGTATGTATTTTCGAAAATCTCCATCAGTTGATCTGGCGTTTGTTGGTATGTCAATGGTTCATGGTGAATTGGCTTAGTAAGAGAATACCGTACTGGAGGCCAACTTTTGGACGGGGTGAGCATAGCAGTCAGCATTCAATTCATAGTTTTTTAGCCGGTATATATGTAAAAAATGAGAGGGGCTTCGCAACTAACGTCGAATTATTTTTTCTATTAATGGTTTGAGTTTCACCTCATTCAAAATTTTTTAATTTCTATAATAAGTCTTTGGAAATGATTCTCTAGTTGAAAAGGGTGGCCTGGAAGAATTGCAGTACTTTAAGTAAAGTTCGAGCTGCGAAGTGTTACTTTTACTTGTGAGCTGTGTCTGGAATGCTGAGGCAAAAAAATTTTTCTTGGCACTTAAGGTGGATTTTAAAAGTTTGTATGTTTGCCAACCGCCAGTAAAAATGGGCGGAGTTTATTTAGGGTTTGGGTGAAGTCAAGCTTCGATGGTTGGCCAGGTTCGGCACAATTGACAATTGCAGTTTCTAATGAGCTCTACAGTGTGGTAATTCCATCATGGAAGTATTCAATGAGTATTGATACCCCTATGTCGTTCGGGTGATTTTATCCTTCAGTCAGTCATATATTACTGAGCAACTTGTTGTGTATTAAAGGCTTTTTGGGTTGTAAGGCGCTCGTCAGGGATGTGCTCCTCTTTTGGAGAGTGAAAGAACGAATTTACACAAGTACTATCGTACAGTTAACCCTCACGCTTATGCCGCATTACAAATCAATGGGTATGGTTGGCGGGTGACTATCTGTAGAGCATTTGTGGCTGACCCGGACTGAGATGTATGAAAAAATCCTTGAGCATTTCCGCTGCCACAGGACTATTGTCAGCAGATTTAGTTGGTCGTTATTCGCTGCGATATTGCCGAACCAACAACCAATTGGTTTTGAGATCAATCATTGGCGGCAAATATAGTCCGTTTTATCACCTTGGTTTGGGAAATTTCGGCAGCCCCTTGAAGAATGGGGGAGGATCACCAGTCACAGATAGAGGGGATCGAATATAGCCTTTATATTTTCAGCTAAGTATATTGATAGGCTTCTATGGGGAAAATCCAGGGGGAATGTAAGCTAAAAAAGTCTAAAAATTTGCCGCAAGTGAGCAAATAAAACCAGAATACCCCAATCCCTGTTTGACCTATTAGTCAGTCCCTTATAGGTGTTGACATTGAACTGGTCCGATTTGTCCTAGTCGCGATCCGCTCTATCGTATCTGAGTTTCTTAGATCCCTTATTTTTGAGATTTTAGTCTAGCCGCCGTACTACCGACGGCCCTCTGGGATTGCCATGCATAAAAAATAAATATGGTTTTCCTCTTGCAGCAGATTGGAGAGACATCAATGAGAATTAAAAAACCACTTACCATTGCTATTGCAATGGCAAATGTCGCGGTAGTGTCGGCTTGGGCGCAGGAAGACAGCCAGCAGGATGAAGATTGGGCGCTGGAAGAAGTGACGGTTACCGCAACCAAGCGTGAAACCAACCTGATGGAAACCCCAGTAGCGATCAGCGCATTTACTCAGGAAGAGCTGGATCGTCAGGGGATTAAGAATATAAAAGACCTGGGAAATACTATTCCTAATGTGGATATTGGCTACGATGCCTCCCAGTCCTCTCCTGTAATTTCCATGCGCGGCGTGCGCTCTACAAATACCAGTGAACTTGGTGATCCGGCGGTCGGTTTGCACTTTGACGGTATTTACTCCTCGCGCCCACAGTCTGCGATGGCAATGATGTTTGACTCTGAAAGGGTAGAGGCCATGCGTGGGCCGCAGGGTACCCTTTATGGGCGTAACTCTACCGTGGGTGCTATCAACGTTATTTCAAAGAAGCCGGTAATTGATGAGTTTGAAGGCACGATTGGTGTTGAACTTGGCCGCTGGAATCAAGAGCTGGTCAAGGGCGTTATCAATATCCCGGTTTCTGATACCTTTGCGCTTCGCGCATCGTTTATGGACGAAACGCGCGATTCCTACCTGACGGGTTACTATGATGCTAACCAGTATGACAACCGTTATATCGATGCTGACAGCCTTGGGGCGACCGCGCTTTCTGATGACGCAGAACGCACTTTCACCCAGAATGGCAATTGGTGGGCATCTGAGGATGTTTCGCTGGTAAGAGCGGATGCTGAAGACTTTTATGGAAATGTTGATCAGCAGGCAGTACGTATTGGCGCCCTATGGGAACCGACGGAAGATATTTCCTGGTATGCGGTAGTTGAGCACTACCAGGACAGCAGCGCCGGTGGTATTAATACCATCGACTGCGATAAGGCCGAACAGCGCACTGATGGCGTAAACTGCGAAACTTATTACGGATCAGGTGCTGATGAGTACACCGTTGCTGTCAACGTTCCCGGTAAGCTTGACCTGAGCATGGACTCGTTTCGTTCCAACTTCCGTTGGGATTTCAGTGACAGTATGGCTTTTGTGTACAACACAGGCTACGCGGTACAGAATCGCAGTAACTTGATTGATGTGGATGCAGGTCGCAATACCTGGGATATGAGCATGAGTATCACAGATGCTGAAAATGTCTCTTATTCCCATGAGCTGCAGCTGCAATCTACGGGTGATGGCCCCCTTCAATGGATCACAGGTCTGTTCTATTTCCACGAGACTACTGACCTGAATGGTTACTTCCTGGCCTCATTGGATAACGCGACTTTTTGGAAGCAGCCAGAAAGAACTGTTGAGGCTAGTGCAGTCTTTGCCCAGGCAACTTATAGCCTTACCGATACACTGCATCTTACGCTTGGTGGGCGATACACCGAGGATCAGAAGAGCGATGAAGGCGGTAACAACTTAACTTGTACCCGTGATCGGTCCATCAATACTGACGAAACTGGGGAGTATGGGTGTTTCCCTGCCTATGACCAGGCGCTCTTTAACGAATTGTCTACCGGCTATTTTACAGACAATTCAATTTATACTGTAAATACCTATAACGATACCAGTAGGACCTGGAGTCACGCAGATTACCGTATTGGTCTGGATTACGATTTGACTGATGAAGTGATGCTCTATTCATATGTCGCATCAGGGTTCAAATCTGGCGGTTTGGGTGATGTCATCTACCAATTTGAGCAAGACCCGAATACTGCAGAAGACATCTACGACGAAGATGGCAACCGGGTCGTAGCTGCGACTTTTGACACCAACTACGATGAAGAAACAGTTGTAACCTGGGAGCTGGGTGCCAAAGGTACCTTCCTGGATGGCCGTTTGAATCTTGCCAGTACCTTTTTCTTTTCCAAGTATAAAGATATGCAGTTAGCTGCACCGGATACTGCATATACGTTTTTGGTGCGCGAAGTGGATGACGAAGGCGTACTTACTGGAAATATTGTTTCAGAGCCTGCGGTAATTTACCTCACCAAAAATGCGGCTGGCTCCGAAATTATGGGCTTGGAGTTTGAATTCGACTGGGCTCCATACCCGAATGGCCGAGTCAGCGGCTTTGCTACCTGGATGCAAACTGAGATTACCTCTGACTTTGAAAACCGCTGGAACTTTAACAATCAGGCGCTGTTTGAACTGGATGACTGGGCTGCTGCTCATGACAACAGTAATGATGAATTGTACCGTAACCTGAAGGGTAATGAGCTGCCAGCATCCCCGGAGTTTAGCTTTACCATTAACTACGATCACACCTTTGAGTTGGCCCACGGTGGTGCAATTATTCCGTTTATCGGTATTCACTGGGAAGACGAGTCGTACCTGACCTACTGGAACGTTGATAAGCATGATTTCCCTGCGGATGACACTTCGGCATTTGATGATAGCCGCGATGCCTTCTGGATGGTCAATGCGTCTGTTAAGTATGTGAGTCCGGACGATCAGTGGAATGTCGAAGCCTATGGTAACAACTTGACCGATGAAGTTATTCCATACTACGCAGATGGCAGTGACGGCCTGGTATCTGGTCCTTTTTCTGCCCCAACGAGCTACGGTGTACGCTTTAACTACAACTTTTAAGTAGTTCGCACAGCTAGACTTCCGCAAAGCCGAGCAACCGTGGGTTGCTCGGCTTTTCTCGTTTTGCTTTTAACTTTTTTGCACATCAATTGGCGCCCCCTCTATACGAGAAGCTGGTGAGTCACTTATAGTGGATGATTGGTGTTGCCGTACCGTGTAACTTCATGTGCAGTTTGGGCTCAGTATTCTGGAGCTGAGTGGGGTCTTTCAGGGAGGGGGGATGAAAAAAATAGTTGCTGTACTGATAGCGCTTCCAATTCTACTGTGTTTGACTTTATTTTTATTGAGTTATCAGGGGGCAAAGGCATTCTCCGAATCTGGGGATTTACCGGATATTGTACGGGTTATTGAGAATGCCCGGAGCCTCAGGTACACCCCCTATGATCCCCTGATGGGGAAGTACGATAATATCGGCGGTAAATTGGGGTTTATAGTCTGTAGTGATGTGCCCAATATTGCCTATGGACTATCTGGATATTCCCTGCAAGTGGCACTTGCCGATGACTTTAAACGCAATCCAAAAGCTTACGACTCTGCTGATGGGAATACTCCCAGGAATCCTTTTTTCCACCGGCGTGCCAGAAACTTATATGCTTACTTTGAGTCTACCCGGCGATTGATGCCGCCAGGTTACCGCCCTCAGGCGGGTGATCTGGTATTTTATAAGAAAGCAGTTGGTGCATATATCTCTCATGTTGCTCTTGTGACAGAAGCTGATGCCGATAGCTATAGAATTATGGAGTCCGCCCCCGGGACCCTGTTGGCGCAAGAGGTTGATAAGAACTCGCCAAGGAAACGAGGATGGGTTTTGATTGGTTTTGGGAAAATGTATTAGATAATTCATTGGATGATGGGAGAATATAGGGTAATTACCGACTGTTGATGACCCCATTAATGCAGGTGAGAAAATATGCCAGAAATCAAACTTGAAGCAGAGCGTAAGTTCGCGTTGGTAGAAAAAGTAAGGGGTTATCTCTCTAAAGAGTTCGATTTAGAGGTTGGCGGCTTTGAGGCAGAATTTTTCATTGATTTTCTTGCAAAGGAAATGGGAACGGGTTTCTACAATCAAGGTCTGCACGATGCCCAAGTGATTGTATCTTCGAAGCTGGAAGATATATCTGATGCAATTTACGAGATCGAGAAGCCTGTTGATTAGTACCATTAAATTCTGTGCTCCTTTGACTGAACGAGGGTTGCCTGAGGCTAACTTTGGATCGTCTCTTCCGCTTGAATAAATAATATGGCCGAAAATACCAGAATGATACCGGGGAGCAAACTGATACTAAATTTCGTCATTCCCAGTAGTAGGGTGATGAGCAGCACAAAAACCGGGCTTAGAAAACCGTAGGCCGCAACCTTGGTAGGTCCTATTTTTACTGTGCCAAGTTGCAATAGGAAAAAGCTTAGTAGAGTGGTAAATAATGCCAAATATAGTAGGCCTCCATAAATTTCGAACGGTATGCTTTGCCAGTGTATTTCCTTCAGGCTGGGTAGAGACAATAGCAATAACCAGATAGCGCCAAATACAATTACCCAGAATGTCATGACTTCTGTGGGTTCGCCGGAATGAACCCGTTTAACGAGCGGGTTATAGAGGCTAAGTAACACTGCCCCAAACAGAAAGATCCAGTCCCCCTGATTTAAATCCAATGCTATTGCGGCGGTTATGTTTCCCCTGAAGATTATCCACGCTGCACCGAGAATACCTAGAAATAGTCCCACTATTTTTCGGTTACTACTACGCTCGCCGTTTATGATCAGAGCGAAAATGGCGGTCATTGCTGGGACGGTTGTAAAAAGTGCGCCGGTGTTAATGGCCGAAGTGTGCTTTAACGCTTCAAACATACACCAGAAAAAGGTCACTAAAGGAATGCTCAGTAGAGCATAAGCTGTCAGTTTCTTTAGCGTGGGTAGCTGGGAGCCATGCTTGAAGAATATAAAGGGCGCAAATAATCCCGCGGCCATCAGAAATCGAATAAGCATCATGATATTTGCTGGAAGAGAGTCGGCGATTAACTTACCTACAGTAAACGAACTGGCCACGAAAAAGGTGGTGAGAACCATCAAGCTGTGAACCCACCAGAGCGAACGGTTCAGCTTTTCAGGCTTTGATGGACTGATTGCTTTGGTGGCTTCACTCATGACCGACTCTTCCCTCAATTTAATACAAGGTAAGAGTACGCTGTTTCTGATAGACTGATAATCCATCATTATAGACATATACTGTTGAGATAAAGGAAACAGTTTCCTATGGAAAGCTTTGGCGCTATCCCGGTGTTTGTCACCGTTGCTGAAACAGGAGGTTTTTCACCCGCAGCGAAGTTGCTTGGGATTTCAAAATCAGCGGTGAGTAAGCGGATCAGTCAGCTGGAAGCACAGCTTGGAGTGAAACTGCTGCACCGCACTACCCGCAAGCTGAGTTTGACCGAAGCCGGTGAGCACTTTTTCCAGCATGCGCGTATTGCACATCAAGCCGCAAAAGACGCCCAGGACGCGGTAACACAGCTGCAAGGGGAGCCACAGGGCCGATTGCGCATTAATACCCCCATGTCCTTTGGCAGGCTACATCTGGCACCCCTTATCCCTGTGTTTCTCAAGCGTTTCCCCAAAATTACCATCGATATGGTCATGGACGATAAGGTGGTTGACCTTGTCGGTGAAGGCTACGACATTGCTATTCGTGCCGGTGATCTGTCCGATACAAGCTTGGTTGCTCGCAAGCTGGCCCCCTTGCAAAGCGTGCTTTGTGCGTCACCCGAATATCTCCAGAGCTTTGGTATGCCCAGCAGGCTGGAGCAGTTGGTAGAGCACAACTGTTTGGTGTTTTCCTATTCAAGGGATGTGAAAGAATGGTCTTTTATCAAAGAAAATCACCTGCAAACCATAGAAGTCAAAGGTAATTATCGGGTCAATAACAGTGAAGCGCTGAGGGAGGCCATTCTTCAAGGAGTCGGTATTGGGCGCTTACCCACCTTTGTGGCAGGACCTGACATTAAGAAAGGCGCACTGGTCCCTTTGTTCAAGGAATACCAGATGCCGGCTACAACCATCTATGCCGTCTTTCCTGAAAGACAATATATGCCAGCCAAGGTGCGGGCCTTTATTGACTTTGCGATAGAGTACTTTGGCGACGAGCTTCCTTATTGGGATCAGTGATTGTAAGCTTTTTCTCAACAGTTAGTCGGCGTGGAACCCCATTATCAATCGGTAGGAAACACAATATACTCTCTCTCATTGGTATTCATACGAACAATGACAGTTAGGGGGAAGGTTATGGACCTGTTTACAGCCGTTGAAGCTCGCCGCTCAATTAAGCATTACGACGCATCTGCACAGATGTCGTCGAGCGAATTTCACCAACTTATCCAAGCCACCATGTTATCGCCGACTTCGTACAATATTCAGCATTGGCGCTTTCTAAGAGTTACCGATCCCGCACTTCGCAGCGAACTAAAGGATGCCGCATGGGGGCAGGAGCAGGTGGAAGATGCCTCTGAACTGATCATACTTTGTGCGGATATTAATGCCTGGAAGGATCGTCCTGAGCGTTACTGGGCCGATGCCCCTAAAGAAGTTCAAGCGGTGTTGGTCCCTATGCTGACGAGTTTTTATGAAGGTAAACCGCAGCTGCAACGGGATGAGGCCATTCGAAGCTGCGGGCTGGCGGCGCAGACCATGATGCTCGCTGCTAAGGCGCAGGGCTATGATTCTGGTGCAATGGTTGGGTTTGACCCGGATAGAGTGGCAGAGATTATCAATCTGCCAGACAGTTACTTGATTGGGATGATTATTGTCGTGGGTAAGGCTAAGAAATCTGCGAAAGGACGTGGCGGCCAGCTTCCGATGGATGAGGTCTTGTTTGAAAATAGCTTTTGAGCATAATTTCTGCATGATTCCCTAGTATTTATACTTCGTGCTTTTAGGTGTAGTTTACTTCTTCAAATGAGACCCATATTTCTCAACAAAACGCTCTTGGTCCGCTTGTTTAGGTCAGGCTGGCTGTAGATGTTGGGCATGAATTTTTCAGCAGGCCCACCTGGTGAATTAATAATTATGAGGCGGCCATCCGTTAGAGCTTTGAACCTAGGATTTACCTTCGGACCGGCAATCATCAAATCGCCTGTTTTGTGGTGAATTCATCATCATTTACACCTAACTCAACTTCACCTGACACGATGTAGAAGATTTCATCGTTATGGTAATGTCATAGAGCTCCATCTTTAATAGGACATTTGACTCCGAGTTATATAGGGAATGTGTTCAGGTCATTTTTGCGGAGGTGGAGAGGTTCAGGGACGATTCACAGGAAACCACAAGGAAATTTTCCCTGAAAACACATGCTTAGAAAGATAATTATATGTTATCGCATCCTGTAACCTTGAAGATATTGCGGGAAATATTTCTCGATAGGTGCTTGACTGACCGTTTAGGCTGGTAAAAAAAGATATACCATACAACTCGATTCTTTTAGAGCTTTTTCTTGTTTCAGGTAGAAAGGTTTGAGGTGAAGAGCATTAGTATATAATTCAGTTTCACCTCGTCAGTTATTAGTTCCTACAAAAATCTCAATCCGGTCCACATTGCCACTGGCATCCAACACAGCAATTTGATGCTTACCATTTTTGGGCTTCAGCTCCAGGTTTTGATTGGCTAAAGTTTCTCCTTGAGGTTTACCATTCAAAAACCAATAGCGCCTCCCCTGACCACCAATAGCGCTGAGGTTAAGATGCGGCAGCGGAGCGCTGTTGCCGGTGGGGCGGTATTGATTGCCGTTGCCGGCACCGATAATTTTAAGTGGGGTGCCGCTGGTAGCTGCGGGGGCGCCGCATTCGGGGGCGGTTGGGGGGATGAGTTGTGCTCTTGTTTGGTTTGCGGGCAGCCAGGACTCCAGCTCTTTAGGCCACAGGGCCAGGCTGCGTTTTTCTGCGCGGGTGTCCATGCAGCTGGGTTTAACCCGCTGGCCTTGTGGGTTTGCAAAGAAATTAAACGTTTGCGCGGCGCGTAATGGCTCGCCTCTCGGTGGTAGGGTTTTGGGGGCACGGCCTTGGATCAGCCAGGCGTTGTGTTGTTGGTGACAGAGTTCTGTTTCGGTGAGCGTTTTGCGGCCACCGAGGGGCCAGCAGATCGCTTCCTGGGTCAGTGATTCAGGTTTAGTCAGGTGCTGTTGTTTATTGCCAGGTAGCACTGCGATCACTGCGTTCAATAATGGTGTGGCGCTGATGGAGCCATAGTAACCGGGTAGGGGGGTGCCGTCGGGGCGGCCCACCCAGACGCCAACGGTATAGCTGGGTGTAACGCCAATGGCCCAGGCATCGCGGTAGCCATAGCTGGTGCCAGTTTTCCAAGCGATATCGGCTTTAGTTTGCCGAACCAGATTGCGCCAGCGACGCGAGCCGGCGCGATTGGAGGCGAGCATTTCGAAAGTAATCCAGGCGGCCTCTGGAGACATCAGGTATCTCTCGCGGAGTGGGGCATTCGGCAGGTAGCGAGGTGCTGCCGCTTGTCCGCCGCGTGCCAGACCTGCGTAAATCCCAGTGAGCTGGTCCAGACGCGTGCCGACGCCGCCTAATACCATGGACAAATTCGGTTTACCGCCGATGGGAAATTGCAATGATAAGCCGGCATTCTCTAATGTTGCAGCAAAGCGTCCGGGGCCGTAGTGTTCTAATAATTGCACTGCCGGAACATTGAGGGATCTCTGTAGGGCAGCGGTAGCGCTGACGGGACCGGAGAAGCCGCGATGGAAATTTTCTGGGCGGTAATCCCCGTAAATACGTGGTGCGTCGCTAAGGAGTGAGGCACTGTGGATCAGGTCTGTGTCTATGGCTAGCCCGTACAAAAATGGTTTGAGGGTAGAGCCGGGGGAGCGCACGGCCCTGGCCATATCGACATAGCCGTATCGGCGGGCATCGCCGAAATGTGAAGCGCCCACATAGGCGCGTACGGATAAATTGGAGTTCTCCAATACTACGATAGCGGCGGAGGTTTTCTGCGGGTAGCCGTCGATATGATCACGCAGAAAATCCTCCAATCCGCGTTGGATACTGCCGTCGATGGTGGTGCGGATTACTTCACGATCGCTGATAGTCTCTACTAGCCTGCGTGCCAGGTGGGGAGCGTTTTGCGGAAATGTCAAGCGCTCGGCATAAACCTTTTCCAACTCGGCGCGGTCGACTTGGTTCTTGCTCCAAATACCGAAATCCCGCAGTCTGGACAGTACCTTGCCCCGCGCTTTCTGTGCGCGTTGAGGGTGTCGGTCAGGGCGTAGACGGCTGGGGGCCTGGGGCAGCACTGCTAATAATGCGGCTTCGGCGTGGGTGAGGTCCGCGGCAGACTTGCGCAAATAAAGACGGCTGGCCGCTTCAACGCCTTCGATATTCCCGCCGTAGGGAGCCAGATTTAGGTAGAGTTCGAGAATTTCTCGTTTGCTAAAATGCCATTCCAATTGCAGGGCGCGCAGCATCTGTTTGGCCTTGCCCGGTAAGGTTTTACGGTGTGGGTCCAACAACCGTGCCACCTGCATGGTGAGGGTGGAGCCCCCGGAGACTATCTGTCCGCTGCGGATATACTGAATCCCAGCCCGCAGTAACGCCAGGGGATTAACGCCGGGGTGATGATAAAAGTGGCGATCCTCATAAGTGAGCAGTGCCTCGATAAACCTTGGCGATACCTCCTCCAGGCCGATCGGGTAGCGCCAGACCCCGCGGCTGCCGGCAAAAAAACGCAATGGTTTGCCGTGGCGGTCGGCCACTACCCGCGCAAAGTCCTGCTCTTTGGGCAATGGTGGGGGAAAAATAAAGTCCAGTAATAGCAGCGCGCCCAATAGAACGACAGGCGTTAGCAGCAGCGCGTGAAATTTGCGGCTGCTGCGTTGCCAAGCACCGATGAGACAGGCTACCAGTTTCACTGTTTGCCAATTACCTGCATTTGCTTCAGCGGGTTTTTACCAATAGCAAAGCGTTCCGGGTTGTACATATCCTCTACATAGGGGGGCGGTACCTGGTAACGGCCGGGAGTCACTGCGCGCGCAATATAGAAAAGGTTGGTGGGTTTCCACTTGGACTGGTCCAGTGCAGCTACAAAGCGGTCATCACGGAATTCCGTATGTTGTATATTGTCCTGATCGTCCTGCCACTGGGCGATAGTTTTACCGTCGAACTTAAGCTCGTCCACCTTAATACTGTCGGCTAGGTTTTGGTTTTCCAGCTCGAATCCTGCGGGCAACAGATCGATCGCGAGTAGATCAGGTAGGCGTTGGTCTGAGCTGATTTCCAGGCGCACTAAATAAAGTTCACCTTCGCGAACCTCGGCGGGCACCACGCTTGAGCCATCCAGCTTGTGGTAGCTGCGCTGGATTTTCACACCCTTGTCCATGGCGATTGCGGGTGCGCTTTTACTGTAGCCGTTGGTCGTGATGGCGGCGTAGAGTTTTTCTATCTGCCCTGTGACTTCAATGGCATCAGCAGCGTCACGACCACGGAAGAGATTGTTGTATGGGGTGTCGCTATTCAATTCGCGCAAGCCATCGAGAGTATTCAATGTGGCAGACCAGTTTTCGCCGCTGTTTAGCTGCAACTGTACGCCAGCCATAAATACACTGTTGCGTTCCTGGGTGCTTAAATACTGGCGTTCGCGTAGCAGGTCAGCCATTTCGAACAGCAGTCCCTCGGCCTTATCCGGCGCTATATTGTTTTCGAGTAGCAGGGCGATCATCAGGGCGGTATCGCGCAGGTCTGAGCCGTAATCGCCATAGTAGCTGCGACGCTTGCGCTCAATGGCAATTGCTTTCTGCAGAGCGTCTTGAGCTAAGATTGAATCGCCCATCGTGTGCAGTGCAATTGCCAGGTGTAATTTCGGCAGGGGCGACTGAGTCAGATCGGTGCCGTTTTCGTACAAGCTGCGCAATTGGCCGAGGGAGATTTTTTGTACGCGGGACAGCACATAGGCGGCATAGGAACGCGCGGCGTAGGCGTAGAAATCGGGAGCACTGCTATAGCGCTGCTGATAAAAACTGCCGCGCTCACGGGCGTAATCCTGCAGTCGCTTAAGGGTGGATTCCAGGCGTGTGTTATCGAACACTATGCCCTGGTCCCGCGCACGCAGTAGTAAATCTGCCACATAAACCGTGAGCCACTGGTTTTCGGGGGATTCTGAACTCCACAAACCGAAACTGCCGTTGCCTTTTTGCATACTGAAAATACGTTCTATGCCGGCGTCAATACGTCTGGCACGCTCGCTTTCATCTAGAGGTTCAATCCCCAGTTTTTGTTGTCGTAATGGCGTAGCCATGACCAGTGGGTAGACCCGGCTGGAGGTTTGTTCCAGGCAGCCATAGGGATAGCTGAGTAAGTTGGCCAGGTGATCCTGCAGTTGCAACTGCGGGCGGCTGTCCAGGGAAACCAGGGTCTGCACCGTATCCGGCATTAGTGAATCGAGGAAAGTGGACTCTGGTTGGAGGCTTTCCCCTTGGGCCAGTAGGCGTCGTTGGGTGCGTGTGGTGGCCGGCCAGGCTGGGCGTACTCCCAGACGCCACTGGCGCTCGATGGCAATATCCTGCCCTGCCTCATCCACGGCGCCGTGTACCACCAGCTGGAATTCTGCATCACCGGTGGCGTTTTTGGCGGTGATCGGGAAGCGCAGTGTCTTGCGTTCGCCATCGGCCAACTCTAGCAAGCGTTCACTCATTTCTATATCTACCGCGCCCACGGATTGCATTTCTACTGTCAGTTGCTGGGTGCGACCACTTAAATTATTCAGATCCAGTGCCAATGTACTGTTATCGCCTGGGGCCATAAAACGGGGTAGTGCCGCTTGGGTTACCACCGGTGAGGCGACTGTCATTTCCGTATCGGTACTGCCGAAACCGTCCTGACTGAAGGACACTGCCATCAGGCGCAAGCTGCCATTGAATTCGGGTAGCCGCAGTGAAACTTGCGCTTTGCCTTGTGCATCGAATGCTACCGGCCCGGAAAATAGTGAAACTATCTGCACGTCGGAGTTGGGTTCGTCACCACCACGAGCCAGCTCTGCATCACCGCCAAAGCGCTGTTCAACCAGTTTGCCACTGCCAGATTCGATAATTCGGTGGTAGATATCTCGCACATCCACGCCGTAGCGACGCTGGCCGAAAAAGGCCTCGAAGGGGTCGGGAGTTTCGAAGCGGGTGATATTGAGTACACCGATATCAACCGCCGCCAAGGTGGTCCAGGCTGTGCCGCCGTTGTTGCCAATAGAATCAATATCGGCATTGACCGTTACTTCAATCTCAGAGCCGGGCAGGGCACGTGCTGGCGCTTCCAGGGTAACGGGTAGGCGCCGGGGCTCGCGATCAAGAGGCAGGTGGGTGAGACCAAAGGCACGGTTGGGCGCGATACGCTCGCGCTTGTCCGCGGGGCGCAAGGCGGTTACAGAAATATAAGTATCGTGACTGTCCCATTCCGGTGAGATTGGGATTTCGACATTGGTGCCCGACTTCTTGACCGATACGCGTTCGGACCACAGCAGCTGATCACTTTCTACCAGAACTAAAGCCTCGCCATCCGACGGGGGCACTATAGTGAGCTCAGCCAGGTCGCCGGCGGTGTAGCTGGGTTTATCCAGTGATAGCGCAACAGTATCGGGCCGCGCCGCCTGACCCTTGGTTACCTGATCCTTACGCCACCAGTAATACCAGTCGCGTCCGGCGTGGAAGTGCAGGCTGCTGGTGGTCCCGGTATTGGTATCTGTCACTTCCAAACGGTAGTGGCCATATTCTACCGGTACCGTGAGTTTAAGTGGGTGCTCCTCGGTAAATTCCAGCTGGCGATTAAACGCTTCATATTCAGCGCTGGAATATTCGTAGTGCCAGCCCTGACTTGCGGAGTATTCCCAGAAATATTGGCGATCCTCGGAGATCAATACCGCTTTGAGATTGCGCCCGTTAACGAGCTCACCTTGGGCATTAGTTACGATAATTTCGAATTCCGGTTTACTGTTAGCCGTGGGGTTTTCCTCACCGAAATTAGGCCGTATGCCCACGACGGGATGTTTGGGCCACACCAGCACCGGGTGCTGACGAGTTACCGGGCGACCGCCGGATTCAAACAGGCTGGAAAGCAGATTGATTTTCAGTGGGCTTTGCGCGCGCTTCCAACGCGATGGCAGGGGCAGCTTGCCTAGGCCCTCCTCATCCAGCACGATAGTGGGCGCGTTGAACTGGCGCGTTGGCAACGGCTCTTTACTGTCCCCGAACAAAAACCCTTTCCACTGCGGAAAGGGTTCGCGGTAGTGGCTGACTTGCACCAGAGTTTCTAATCGGTTGCTCACCGCCGGTGCACCGTAGAGGTAGCTGCCTTCCACTTCAAGGGACAGGGCTTCGCTATGCCCCTGCACAAGGCTGCGTTCCTCGCCGTCCTGCATGATTAGTTTCATGCGCTCAGGCAGAAATTCCTCCACCTTAAACGGGTAGTTTACTTTACGCCCATCGGCCAATTCCACGTCCAGTCGCCAGTCTCCGGTGGGCGCATTTTGCGGTAGAGGGATCAGTTTCTCGTAATAGCCCGGCGCGCTGGAGTGCCAGGTGAAGGTGCGCGCGCTGGTGTTATCGGGTTTGACCAGCTCTGCTTTGATTGGCAGATCTTTCAGATATCGGCCATCGTAGTTTCTCAGCAGGCCACTGACCTGAATGGATTCAGTGGGCCTATAGAGGTCCCGTGGGCCGTACATAAAGAATTCGATCGGCCGCGAAGGGCGCTGGCCCATTTTAAAATCGGAAAGGTCTAGTGCCGGCTCGCGCAGATCCAGCAGGGAGAAATGTCTGGTATCCACGTCCCACGCCACAAAGAAACGCTGGGAATCTTCTTGTTGCGGTGAGAGTTCAAACCGCACATGTCCATCTTTAGAGGTGGTGTGCTGCTTAATCAGTTCGCCTTTGCTGTTTAACAGTTCAACCTGGATATCCTTCAGCGCCTCGCCTTCATCCAGGGACGAAACATAGAGGTCGACACGGTCCTGGTAGTGGCGTGCATGTAGTCCAAGATTGGAGATGGAGAAGTGGGTGACATCGTAGAGACTGGTGTTATACATCCCCGCCGGCTGCATCACCGCCACGTAGATACCTGGCTGCTGAAGGGGCTCTATATGGCCGATAGAGAGATCAAAATCCCCCTGAACATATTTTTCCTTGGTGAGATCAAAATGGGCGCTATAGACGAAGTCGGCTACGCCATTAAGCGCTTGCAGTCGATAGTAATGCTTTAGCGACTGGTTTTTGATAAGGCCGAAAAAATCGGCATAGTGCCCTGGCTTAACCCTATGAAAATGTATCTGCACGGCTTCGATGCTAACTGCAGTCACTGGCAGGCCAGGAGACACCGTCGCCGGAAAGATACTTCCGTTACTGGAAAAACTGATGCTGGGCTCAATACGGCGGGTACGAATCCATTCTTGTTTTAACGTCTGAACCTCAAACCCATCTTCACTGGGGAGGCCGGGCTGTATCGAGAGCTGGTAGCGCGTGTTCGGTTCTACATTGGGGAAGTAGAGGGCCTTCTGGTTATCGGATAAAACCCAGCCACCATCCACGTTATCGCCATCTTCGCGGGTCAAGGTCAGGTAGGAGCCAAAATGTGCGTTGCCCAGCAAAGGTTCAGAAAAGATTACTGCAATGGCTCGTGCATCTTTATACATACGCTCGCCGATATGTAGCACCTTGAGAGAAGAATTTGGCGATTTCGGAATTGCAGATTTGCCTTCACTGTTAGTAATAGCAACCTGTGGCGGTTCTTCTTTAACTATGTGTTCTGATTGGCTCGTCCCGTCTTCAATCTCGACCTCTGAAGTTGCTGCATCAGCTTCCCCTTCAGTCCGTTTGTCGCTGATCTTCGGGGTAAGGGCCAATGGGGGTGTTATTACTATTTCCCTTTCATCACCAATTTCGCTATGACCAGGCGTAGAGGCCTCACCAGCATTGAGTTTAGAGTCGTTAGTACCAGTCTTTTCTGGCGTGCAGGCAACAGCAAAAAGACAGAAAAGAATGACCGCAATCCAGCACGGTAAGCGGTGAGGGGACATGGATACTTCCTTATTGGTCGTTTCAAGCAGCGGACAATCTATTCGTTCTTGAAAATTGTCTCAAGCGTTCATGTTGCTTGATGTGAAATTAAGGTTGGGGTGAAGGGTGTTTAGCTTAAGAGATGGATATCAGCAGAGGTGAGACTGAAAATCTGAAAAGTACCGATGGCAGTACGAATTGGTATGAAAGTACCGGTAGTGAAGGGGGGGCTGAAGTGGGATACAATGGCAATAGCAGCCTTCATATATCTGTTTTGATAGTAATACTATATCACTCTCCGCTAAGTTGACTTTTTACGCTGGAACAGCTTTGTTCAGAAGATGCCTTCAAAAACAATACCCAAAGCGAGAAAAACTGTTGGAGACTAATACTTCCGGACACTTCGCTAAGATGGTAAAACTACGGAGCGAGGTGAAGTATGACAACGAAAGGTACATGTCGTTAAGCGACTTTATTTGATATAGTAAGTCCGGTTCCAAGTAACATATATAGACCTGCACTCAAACGGTTTATTATTCTTCCGCGCTTTGGGTTTGATGTCTTCGACTTTATGGTTTGACAAAGTGCAGCATAAATACAATGAATAATAACAACCAAAAGACTGAATGTTGCGGATAGAATTATAAATTGTGACTGGTAACTACTGTGTGCCGTAATAAACTGCGGGAATAATGCCATAAAGAAGACAATGGGTTTGGGGTTAAGCAAGGTGATAATGAGCCATTCCGTGAATCTTCATGTCCCGTTTTTGTTCCGGTCGACATTACTGATATTGTTATGAGGGGGTGAGCACCATATTTTTATATCCAAATATACCAAGTACGCTGCGCCCATAATCTTGAGGACCTGCATTCAACTTTGAAGTGCATCAGTTAATCCCCTGGAAAAGAACGGTCAGC
>NZ_JALBWM010000389.1 GCF_023895975.1 Microbulbifer okhotskensis | reverse complement strand
CGGCTGCTGCAGCAGCCTAAAGGGTGATGCACTTCAGAGTTGAATGCAGGAAAAAATGCATCAACCACACCGGAATAATACCTTACGCCAGCTAGTACAAGCAGCGTTGGTGAAAAAGCCGATACGAATAGTATTGTTTTTAACCAGTTTCTCAAATTTAATCCTTTTGCGGCTAACGTCTTGCGCACAGGCGAGCGAAACGTAGTGTAGCGAGTCCAGTCCGCACTTTTTGCGGACGATTGTGTCGCAGCTTGGTACGCCCACCATGGGCGTGGACTAATTGGGGTGAAAGTCCCATGTAGGAGGGTCACCATTTAGTGGGTTCCATTAAATGCTAACTACCAGCGAATGGCAACTGTAACGCCGCGAGGTCTTGTGGGGAGGAAGCCGCTAGCCACCATCGCGGGGATCGACAAAAGTGGTGGAACACATCAGCGCCTCG
>NZ_JALBWM010000388.1 GCF_023895975.1 Microbulbifer okhotskensis | reverse complement strand
AGCGTTAGCCTTTTACATCACTTTGACGACATGGACGATCCTCGAGTTGATCGGCGCAAGTTGCACGCCCTGCCCGATATTTTACTTATCATGTTTTGCGGTGTCATTTGTGGTGCGGAAAGCTGTAGAGACTTTGTTGATTTCGCAGAATCCAAGAAAGACTACCTAAAAAAATTCACGCCGCTAAATAATGGAATACCCTCAAAAAACACTTTTAGTCGGGTTCTCTCAAGTTTAGACCCTGAGCAATTTAAGCGCTGCTTTCTGCAGTGGGTCCAAGGTATCCAGCAAGAACTCGGTAAAGTGATTGCGATTGATGGCAAGACGTTAAGGCGCAGCTTCGATCAGGCCAATAAACGATCTCCTATACATATGGTGAGCGCTTTTGCTTCCGAAGCTCGACTTGTCCTTGCACAGCAAAAGGTAGAAGAAAAGTCGAATGAGATTACGG
>NZ_JALBWM010000387.1 GCF_023895975.1 Microbulbifer okhotskensis | reverse complement strand
CAGGTATGGTTCGCCGCAATGTCTTGCGCATCAAATCGATCATTCGACGAATAATTAGATAACTCATGTACAGCAAAATCTATTCGGCCCTGGTGCAGCACTATGTATCGGGCGGCTTCGGCTTGCCTACTGCTTATGAAAATGATGGATATGAGCCGAACGTGGGAACGCCTTATGTGGCTGTCTATAACCTGCCCGCTGATAGTGGCCAGGACACTATCGGCGAAATTGGTAGGGATGAGCGCATAGGAATATTACAGGTCAGCATTTTCTATCCAGTAGGAAAAGGGCGGGGGGATGCCCTGGCAATGGCCGACCAAATTCTCACTCACTTCAAAGCCGGTTCAACCCCTGAGTACTCCGGCCAAATCGTAAAAATTCAATCCTCAACTGCCTCCCCCGGCAGGGTGGTAGATGGTTGGTATCAACTCGACATCAGCGCGGCCTGGACCG
>NZ_JALBWM010000386.1 GCF_023895975.1 Microbulbifer okhotskensis | reverse complement strand
CGTAGCTTTTGCAGCCAACCTTTATTAACGTCTTCACCGTTCGGATAGGTTGTACTATTGGTTTTTGTTGCTGCGTGGGTACCCATCCAACCTACGCGGATACGGGCCAGCCCAATTGCTCTACGCACCCAGCTTCCATACCGTTTTTGAAAATCGGGGAACTTTGCCCAGGAATCAATGGTTACATATCGGATATGGGTATCGTATTCAGTTGGGAATAGTTCATACCCTTTACTGCCAAGTGTCCAAACTTCACTTGTTTGGCGGTCTTCATTATCGGTATCAGTGCGCTTAGGTAGCAGTCCGGTAACAGAGCCAAGAACTTTTTCCCCTTTTATTTCATCGACGGGGACAACATTGATACGCTGAAGAAATTCATCGCTTTCTGTGATTGCGTCTTGTAGCTCCTGGCCTACTGAAGGTTCGACGCTGAACTTTTCTGCAACACTTGCGAC
>NZ_JALBWM010000385.1 GCF_023895975.1 Microbulbifer okhotskensis | reverse complement strand
CGAGGTCCGCTAGCATAACAATCAGCGGCAGAGCGACAGCCAACGCTGGGCGTTAGCCCCTAAGGTAAGAAAGTATATGCGTTTAACAGAGAAACAAATTCAGTATGGTTTCTACTATTTCTTTCCTGATGATGAGCATTCTAAAAGTGTTGTCGAGGTAGCTGAATATAATGGTGAAAAAGAACTCACGATAAATTGTACTCAACTAAATCAAAGCTATAAACCAAAAGACAAAAAGAGAATTCTTAATGAATGGATAGAATTCTTGAATGAGCACCCTGATGCTTTCACTAAACTTGGATTTGGGACCCGGATGCCGCAAGAATTGTTTGAGGCTGTATGCCAACAAACAAACCTCGTTGATTTAGATATAAAATGGGGAGCTTATTCTGATTTATCTAAAATCAACACTTCGGACAGTTTCATGCAGCTATAGCCCCATAGTCACTGTACCGCT
>NZ_JALBWM010000384.1 GCF_023895975.1 Microbulbifer okhotskensis | reverse complement strand
ATAGAGGTCAATCACTACCGCCAAGTACAACCAGCCCTGTACAGTCCAGATGTACTGGACATCCTGGATTACTAGGTTCAGAAGTCTACCCCTCTAAAACTGTCAGAAATATTGTCATTAGAGCCCCTGCATTCAATTTAATCCATCTTAAATAAAAATATCTTCCTGACGAGAAAAGCGCCACAAACAAAGGGAATATATAGCTGTAGATATTCTTAAAGAAGCCATCACTTTCACGTGAGGTAAAATTAACCACACACAAAAAAATAAAAGCAACAATAAACATAACAACAAACAACTTAACACCTAGAGAGAAACTATTTCCTTTCTCAATAAGAAAAGCAGGAACAAACAAAACGCAAAACAACACAAAAAATATAAAAATAAATTTCATCTTTAGTCACTCTCAATACTTCGGACAGTTTTAGGGGGCGAAATAGGTAGGAACCACGGCCAGAT
>NZ_JALBWM010000383.1 GCF_023895975.1 Microbulbifer okhotskensis | reverse complement strand
GATGTGTAACCCCGTTGGAATGATGGCCGAAATGAATTTCACCTTGGTATAGTAGGCATCTGCAGCAAGATATCTAATACCAAGATCAAGGAGTGTTGGTGCAAGTTTGGCAGCATGGTTAGCATATAGCTCAATTCTTGATTGGCCTTCTTCGTCTATTGTCTGCTGAGCATCCAAAGCATAGGCAGTATTCGACTTGAGGTCAGTGATGCAGATCATAGAGATTTCAAGGCCACGTTGCGAGGCTCCGGCACTACCATTGTAATACCAGCCCAGGCCCTCCGTCTTTTTCCCTGACTTATTGATAAAGCTGGCGTCTATAGCAGCTACGCATTCATGATCGTTTAGGAGCGTCTGCTTGAACAATTCTGCATTGAATTTAACGAAGTCAAAGTTCCGACGAGACCATCGCCGATAGCGCTTCTCACTGACTAAACTGTACCGTTCCATATTCAGATA
>NZ_JALBWM010000382.1 GCF_023895975.1 Microbulbifer okhotskensis | reverse complement strand
ATTTTAGGTCTATTCTGTTCGTTTTTACACCGATTTATATGGGACAGCCCTGGGGGGCACCCCTGCACTCTCCGGGGTTAAGCCTGCGTTATTGTTGAGTGAAGATGACGAGCCTCGTAACCAGGGTGTCTTGGCTGTTAAATAGCTCAAGCTTGCTTTGATGCTGGCCGAAACTGTCAAATCATTGGCAGCAAACTCCAGCCAAGGGAACTCAACGGTTCCGTGTTGGTTTATGGGGATGATGATAATGGTCTGGTTTGATGGTTGAGGTGGCTAATTGTCTGCCGTTCATTGTAGTGTTGTGGTTTTGGCGATACCTGTAGGGGGGGTGAAAATATGAACTCAGCTAAGAGCCGTAACCTTAAATAATTAGGACAGAAACGGAAAAATTAATAGGGTGGGGGGAGCAGGGCTGTCCCATATAAATCAGCTTAAATCGTGACTGTAATTATCTTGTCTA
>NZ_JALBWM010000381.1 GCF_023895975.1 Microbulbifer okhotskensis | reverse complement strand
CTGTCATCACTTAATCTCTCGTCGGAGAAGAAGCGGCAGATGTTACCTTCAGCTGGCCGTTCTTTTCCAGGGGATTAACTGATGCACTTCAAAGTTGAATGCAGGCAATATTAAAACAAATCAATATGAAGCTGACCTGCACTTAGACTATCCGCAGGGAGGATGTTGTTCACCTAAAGAGTAGGCGCCGACATTCGCTTAAAACACTGACCGCCTTTCTTTCAATATGGATTCAAACTTCCTAATTACGTTTTTGTTTTAACACAAGATGAATGAGAGACTCAAACTACATTTTGAAAACCTGACTACTAATGGGACATCAAGAAGCAAACGATCAAAGCTAGAGTTATACTTTAGTTACACATACAACAATAAGCTCCTAGAAAATTTAGAAAGATTTTTGTTGAAAGCAATACTTCGGACAGTTTTAAGAGGTGAAATGGGTAGGAACCATGGACATGTACT
>NZ_JALBWM010000380.1 GCF_023895975.1 Microbulbifer okhotskensis | reverse complement strand
GAAAAAGAAAAAGAAAAAGAAAAAGAAAAAGAAAAAGAAAAAGAAAAAGAAAAAGTGGTCGCTATTACTTGTCGCAAAGTAGTATGCCAAAGGCGGCAAGGTTTCACGAATATCTAAAAAGCAGTTATCGTTGACGAGCTAGATTTGTTTTCTTGTTGCATGATTGAATTACAGTTAGTGTTTGGATTGGCTTGAATTTAGATTGGGGTAGGACAATGTATTTTGAGGGGCGATCCGAAGCGCAAATTTTAGAGGAGAGCGCCGTTCTAATTTCTCTATCTGGGGTCGAAGGTGAGACATTAGCAGAAAATTTTTTCGGGATTACACTGGTTGTTGATAACCTGCATTCAACTCTGAAGTGCATCACCCTTTAGGCTGCTACAGCAGGCGTATATTCTCCCATTATCTGTTTAGGAGCTTTATAACCCAACAGTTTTCTTGGGCGATTATTTAAACGCTCAATAGCCGCCTCG
>NZ_JALBWM010000037.1 GCF_023895975.1 Microbulbifer okhotskensis | reverse complement strand
CTCCGACTCCGACTCCGACTCCGACTCCGACTCCGACTCCGACTCCGACTCCGACTCCGACAATAATGATCCCGCCGAAGCCGATGAGGTTGGGCAAAATATAGCCGGTGACGCAAACATATCCTCCAGCTCCGGCAGCGGCACCCTGGCCATTGACGGCCTTAGAAGAACCTTGTTGGAGAGTACTGACACCAGCGGCGCATCAAGTATCACCCTTGATTTTGGTTCCTCAAAAGCGCTCTCGAAAATCGTCATTGACTGGGGCGAGCACAATGCAAAATCCTATGAAGTTCTCGGCTCTGCTGATGGAAACATCTGGGTGACACTGGCCACAGGTGATTCTGGTGAGTACGGCCAGCGTATTGATTCCCACTTTGTTGGAGGGCAATATCGCTATATGCAACTTCACGCCACAGCCCTCAGTGAGGGAAGCTCTCGATTTAGCCTGTGGGAACTGATGGTATTCGACCGGGCTGCTACGGAAATCAACGCCGCTGCTTCAATCGAATATACCCCCCTATTTGACTCTGAGCAGCCGGAAGAAAATGCCCAGCACTGGTATACCGAAGAAGATGGCAGCATTGTTACCTTGACCAGTGGGCGAGCACGCCTCCGCCACGAATCAGAAGATTCCTTCTATGAATTTCCGACCTTCTACTTTCAGCACAGAACCTTTGGCGCTGAAATTCATGATCATACCCCCGCCGGTGAAAACCTAATTGAGATTTACTACTCAGCGGAATATGCACTTTACCGACCACCGGAATGCCGCTCCTCATATTCAAACGTCCACCGTGCTGACTTTAACAGCAATGCCCGATTTGACGAAACTCCCTACAAGGAAGCCGATGAAAATGGCAAGGGACAGGTTTGGCTGTGCAGGATCACCTATGACGCTCATAATGGAGATGATGGGGAATTGGTGAATGGATGGAGGTCGAGTTCCAGCAGTTCATTGGTATTGAAGAGGGTGATCCCATGGTCAGCGGGCAGACGGTCTACTATACAGATACCTACCGCATTCTTCTGGGTGAACCCGGTATTCATGCGATCGACGACTTGGATACTGAGATTGCAATCCAGAGTGGCGGTGAAGCCACTGCAGCTCATATAAGAGCAACCGATCCTGTACCCGCTTCAGAAGCTATCTCTGTGAATACAGAGGAAAATACCCTCACTTATTATGCTGGCACCGATGGCAAGTGGGTAACACCCTCCGATATCAATGCGACTGAAGTTACATATCCGATACTAGACGGCATTGATGCCTATGACACCTATATCGTAGACAGTGGAATCGCTGACTGGACTGCCTACTTTAGAGAAGCCTTGAATATACAATGGGGAACACACAACGACTTCTTAGATGGGCGTAGAGTATTCCATACCCGGTTTGATACTGGCGAGCATGAAGAACTCGGAAATCCAGACTTCGACTAAATGGCCAACCTGTCATCGGGACTGACTATTGAACCGTCTTGCCTTGCATGCCATATCAATAATGGTCGCGGTCCAGCACCCTCGGAAGCAAATGTACCAAACTCAATGGTCTTCAAACTATCATCGGGTGCGATAACCAAAGCTGGCCAACCTCTACCCCATCATTATTTTGGTCCAGTTCTACAACCAATCTCTCTCAGTATCGATAGCGCCCCAGAAGGAGAAGTCCAGGTTACCTATAGCTCTGTTCAGGGCAACTATACAAGTGGAAACAGCTACAACCTGCAATCACCCACTTATATGATAACCACCTCTGAAGATAATGCCGCCTCTGTCGAACATTTTTCACCCCGCATACCACAAAATATCACTGGGCTGGGCCTATTGGAAGCTGTTGCTGAATCAGAGATACTTCAATGGCACGATCCCAGCGACTCCGATCGCGACGGTATTTCCGGGCGCGCCTCATTGGTAGATACTGATTCCACTTCCCCCCCCAAAAAAATTGGGCGGTTTGGCTGGAAAGCAACACAACCTAGCTTACGCAGTTTTTCGGCAGATGCACTCAACAATGATATTGGCGTGACTACATCGTTGGAGCCCAACGCAAATTGCGGCGTAGAGCAAATTGAATGTAAAAAACACAGCAACCACAACGAAGGGCTCAGCGATTCTCATCTGGATACGCTGGTTACCTATCTACAAGCACTGGGAGCTCCACCCAGAAACCTAAAAATGATCAATGATCCCATCGTCGCGCAAGGTGAAGAGCTATTTGAATCTATTGACTGCTCATCATGTCACCGACTGACAATGAGCACCAATCACGCTCACACATTATCTGAGCTGAGAGGCAAAACAATTCACCCCTACACGGATCTGCTCTTACACGATATGGGTGAGGGTCTTACAGACAATTTGACTGTAAACTCAGAATACAATCGCGAATGGAGAACTCCTCCCTTATGGGGGCTAGGAATTAACCGCGCAGTTAATGGTCATGAAAATTTACTGCACGATGGTCGCGCTAGGTCAATTGAAGAAGCGATCCTTTGGCATGGGGGAGAGGCGACATTAAGCCAGCAAGGATATATCGCTTTGTCGGAGACAGATAGGAATGCCCTACTCCAGTTCCTTAAGTCACTATAAACCCATTAAAATTAAACTCCGAACTTTCCAGATGTTCAGGCCATCATAAAAGCGGGTCTGAACATCTGCTCAAAACCCATACTTTGAGATTCATCTGTAAGAAAAGGGGTTGCGGTATAGCAGCACTACCGCTCTTTATGCTCTTTATGCTCTTTTGTGAATCCTTACTCAAGCAATTTAAATTACAGCCTCCACAACAACTACAAGACTATATCCGGAGGAAGTCTCTCCAAGTAATCACACTAAAACACATCAACCTTCTGTAGTGATGCCCCAAGTATACCCTTGATATAATTGATACGACCGCCAAATTTTATTATTTCCACTTCCTTCGCTGAGAGATCATTCTTCAGCCATACTTTTTTACCTCTTGTGATATCGCGCAGCTCCAAAATATGATGCTCGCCAGTACAACTAGAAAGGTCATAAAATTGGAGCATATCGCCCTGAGAGAAACCATCAAAATCCTCCGGGTTATCGAAAGTTAATATCAAGATCCCATGGTCAATCAAACTCTTTCGATGAAGCAGAGAAACACTCTTTGCGATCACACAGCGTACACCTAAAAATCGTAGCGTAAGGGCCGCGTGCTCACGACTGGAACCGTGCCCAAAGTTATCTCCTGCAATTAGAAATATATCCTCCTTAGTAGACAAAGCTCGCTGGTGAAATGAATCATCAATTCTGTGAAAAGTATAGCGGCTCAATTCCGGTACATTTGACCAATATGGCAATGCCTCAGCTCCTCCGGGAATAATATCATCGGTAGAAATATTATCTTCCAACTTCAACAGAATTGGACCGGCAATCACACTTAGCATTATATTCAACACTGGCAGCGGCTTAATATTGGGGCCTTTTCTTAGATCTACCTTTACCGGAATTTCCTGAGGGGGCTGAATGAGTGTTCGCATATCCAATAAGTGCTCAGGCTCGTTAAACACCGGATAATCCATATCTAATCTGCGGGGGTCCGTAATTTTCCCATTCAATGCGCTTGCAGTCGCTGTTTCAGGGCTGCATAAGTAAACTTGATCTTCCTTAGTACCGGAGCGTCCAGAAAAATTACGCGGCACTGTACGTAGGCTGTTATGCCCACTTGCAGGAGCCTGCCCCATACCAATACAACCCCCGCAACCTGTCTCATGTAAGTAGGCGCCAGCGGCAAGCAGTTTCCCAAGGTCGCCACTACGGGTCAATTCTTGAAGCAACTGACGAGACGAGGGGTTAATATCCAGGGAAACCGTATGCGGTATAAACAGACCATCAATCATACGAGCAGGCACTGAGAAGTCACGTAATCCCGGGTTCGCGGAAGAGCCGATGTAACTCTGAAATACCGGCCTTCCCTCTACCTCCTGCACCCTCACTACTTTGTCTGGGCGAGACGGGCAAGCCATCATTGGTTCGATTTTTGACAAATCGATGGTAGTTTCTTCATCGTAAGTTGCATCTCCATCTGCAGCCAGCTCGGTAAAATCTTCCTCTCGACCCTGCTGCCGTAAAAATAACCTAACTTGAATATCGGATGGGAACACACTGCTGACCGCACCCATTTCCTGACCCATATTGGCAATTACATGTCGATCCATTGCCGTGAGCTTATCAAGACCAGGACCGTGGTATTCAACAATTTTATTCCAACATCCATTAAGGGTGTATCGGCGCAACAACTCTAAAATTACATCCTTTGCACTCACCCAAGGTTGTAATTCGCCCTCCAGTCGCACCCCTAAAATTGTCGGCATTAGTAATGACAGCGGAAATCCCATCATGGCTAAAGCGACCTCAATACCCCCAGCACCAATCGCGAGCATCGACATTGATCCCGCTGCGCAGGTGTGACTGTCCGCACCCAACATGGTTTTTCCGGGAACCCCAAAACATGACATATGAACAGGGTGGCTTATTCCATTTCCCGGACGCGAGTACCATATTCCATACTTCCGGCAGGCACTCTCCAAGAACATATGGTCATCACCATTTCTATGGTCGGTCCTCAATACGTTATGATCTACATATTGCACACAGACTTCCGCTTTCACCTGCCTTGCCCCCAAGGCTTCTAACTCCAACATAACCAAGGTCCCGGTTGCATCTTCGCTCAGAACCTGATCAATTTTAAGTTCAATCACTCCATTTGGTGCCATGGTCCCTTTAACTAAGTGACTCTCAATTAATTTTTTGGCAAGATTCATACCAGGCATAATATTTACACATAAATACCATGTGACTACATATCTTTGACACCCAACATGACTTTAAAATCAGACATTTCAATCAAATAGTATTTTCAATAACATAAGAGAATATTTAGCGCATGCCTACTCACTATAACTTATAACGAACCTGATGAGTCAAACTCACACATTTGATTTATAGAAATCAAATTATTTAGCTGTACAAAATCAGGATTAACACTTGAATATCTAAATCACTACTGGATTCCGGCATACACCTGAATGACGATGTATATGCCGGATATCACTTTCTTCCTCCCCTCATCATACCGGTGAAAGCCGGCATCCAAATCTCGTACAGGTCACAGTACTTTCTTCGAAAGCTCAATTTGACCCAGCACAACTCATGCCACTTATCCCTTTAGAGAGCGCCCGCTAATTTTTAATCGTGAAATAGTAGCTGATTTCCGACAAGACTAAGCTTCTTCAACTGCCTGAAGCAGCGAACACTTCAAATTGACCTTAACAATGGGCATAAAACAAGATTTGTACAAATCACTTGGATTTTGTCCACGGGGATTGCTTTTCAAAAGTTGAGATATACAAGCTTTCAACCTTATCTCTGGCCCACGGGGTCTTACGTAAAAACTTCAGGGAAGATTTAATCGATGGGTCACTTTTGAAGCAATTAATATCGATCGCCTGAGCCAGCCCACCCCAGCCATAGTGTTCTTTCAACCTGGTTAAAACCTTTTCTAGCGTTATGCCATGTAATGGATTATCTGGTTGTTCTTTGCTCATACTTTAAATATACCACTGTTACCTACATTGTTTACGGTGCAAACTCCAGCCAGCAAATTGAGTGCTCGATTCAACTGGCTATTGATGGCACGCTTGCCCAATCAACTTACTCTTTACCGGCCGCATACTGGATGGACACCATCCGATTTATTAAACCAAAAATTGCTACACCTCCCCGATCCAATTATTTTAGTACTGATACCCATCATAAGGCAACGGACTTCCATAACGAACGGCATAAAAGCCTGTCGTTAAACGCAATTTATTGAAAACTCCCGATTCGTTCAGTTTTGCAACCAGCGAATCCATAGTTCTCCCATAACCGCTTGTTTTTTTGCGCCCTAACTCATAGTTCATCGTTCATATTATGAGCATGACCATCAGATCGATTACTTTCCTCTAAGGATCGAACCCCCCTGGCACCCCAGCCTCCCGTGTTTTCTCGAGTATCTTTCATTGACTCTTCATTAAAGTAATTCTTAGCCCTCAAATGGGCCTTGGACTCATTAATTGCTCTTAAGCACTCACTTTTATCATTTACGTCAAGATTACTGTATTTCTCAGCAAGCTTTAGTTCCCGGCTTGAACACCAAATTTCTTCACCATCCAGCTCTTCAGGTGGTTCAAGACAGCGGCTTCTCTTCTTCCAGCTAGTCTTACACCTCGCAAACTCTTTGTCATCAATAGCAAACGCATTAAACTTCTCCAATTGAGGTAATTCAGCAAAGCTCTCAATATCACCGATGTAAAAGTACTAATTTCTCGATATCAAAACTCAGTATTTATCCAAGAAAAATATCGATTGTATCCACAGAATAAACAAAGTTTAAAAAATTACCTGATTTCTTATATGTCCTGGCACCGCTCTACAAATGTGGACATACTGAATAAATACCACGTTAAGCATTTCATTTATCATCACACCATAAGCATAGGGTAGAGATACTGTCTCCCCCCCCAGCTTCAAACTGAGCTCTCGCGAAGAAGGGCCTTCCACACCTGGACTCCACTCGTTAGCGTAGCTATAAAGGCTTTGAGGTATTTGCTCCCATAACCCCTCCCACTGAATGGATTGCTTGAAATTCTTAAGCCGGTGGTCCGGGGTTAAGCGCTATTGCTTGCCAATTGCTTTTTTAAATTAATTGCTTTTGGGATGATAATTAGCAGTCGACCAGGCCTTATTAATCTCTTCCGCCTGAAGCTGTGCATTGAAGGACTCCCATAAAATTCCGTTGACATCCGTATCAGAGCTAAACGTTTGTGTTCGATTGGATTCCCAGCCAAGATGCCTCAAAGTTCCTGTTTGACTCCCTGGATCGTTTCTTATGGATAGATTAATCGTTTCGGTACGCCATAAAGCAAATTCATTGAGCACATGAATACAGGGAGCGCAGCTCAACCTTTGGGTATAATCTTTGACTGATTCTTCTATCTGAGTGGTCGATAGTGCGATATGAATTTTATCCATAGGACCGGCTTTGTACCTTCATCTATCTCTGGTTACCAACCTAACAGGTTGTTGGAAAAAGTCTTTGTAGTCGGCTAAAAGCTCCAACTAGTTACTCCCACCAGCGCCAGTTTCTAACTGTTTTTGCACTTTTTCCAAATTAAACGAACCCGGCACTTGACTCGGGGGGTACTCTTTCATCGTTTTTAAAAATTTAGCGGCAAGTTGCTGCATTGGTACTAACACAAATGCCCGATCTATAAACCAATCGTTATAGGTATTGGAGTTGTGCTGGGCTTTCTCGAAAGGGTCCTGGCGTAGATTGAATAGCAGCGGCACCCTTAGTTCGGTAAATGGCTCTCTCCAGACTTCAAAAGCTTTCCCTCGATTTTCGAGAAAAATTGCTTTCCAGGGCTCATAGCGCATGGCTACTATTTGACCATCGTCATTTACATAAATAAATTCCTTCCGAGGTGACAGCGTGGACTTTCCGGTGAAATAGTCCATCATGTTGTATCCGTCAACATAATTCCGATACTCGCGACCGTTGAGCTCAACACCATCTCTCAGCTGCTCTTTGATCTCGGGATTGCCGCCCGCTGCAGCGAGGGTCGGCAGCCAGTCCTCATGGGAAACTATTCCTGTTAGGGTGATACCAGCGGGAAATTTACCAGGCCAACGCACAAAGGCTGGCACCCGATAGGCACCTTCCCAGTTGGAATTTTTTTCGCTGCGAAAAGGTGTGGTTGCGGCATCGGGCCAGGTATTAAAGTGCGGACCATTATCGGTGGAATAAAATACGATAGTGTTATCGGCAATATCCAACCGGTCCAGGACATTTAACAACTTTCCAACCAGAATATCGTGCTCGACCATTCCATCCATATACTCATTACTGTTGGGTCCTGCGAGATTCGTGTGCTCCTCTTTAACATGCGTACGGAAATGCATACGAGTGGCGTTCCACCAAACAAAAAACGGTTTGTTAGCGGCATGGGCCTGTTCAATAAAGTCGATGGCAGCTGCCAACGTTTCTTCATCAATGGTTTCCATACGCTTTTTGGTCAGCGGGCCTGTATCTACGATAGGCCCATTGGCTTTTGCTTTTATTACACCACGGGGACCATATTTTTTGCGAAACTCAGGGTCTTTCGGGTAGTCCCGGTTTTCCGGCTCTTCCTCAGCATTCAAGTGGTATAAATTACCGAAGAACTCGTCAAATCCATGATTTATGGGAAGGTGTTCATCCCGGTCGCCTTGGTGATTTTTCCCAAAATGGCCGGTTATATACCCCTGACTCTTCATCACTGTGGCAATAGTGGCATCACTCTCTTGCCACCCCTCTTTTGCCCCAGGAAGTCCGACCTTGGTCATACCCGTGCGCACCGGCACATTTCCTGCCAGGAAGGCAGCTCGTCCCGCGGTGCAAGACTGCTGGCCGTAATAGTCAGTAAAAGAGAGTCCTTCCACAGCTAGGCGATCGATATTTGGTGTTGTGTAGCCCATCATGCCACGGCTGTTGAAGCTGATATTCCAGATACCAATATCATCTCCCCAGATCACCAGAACGTTTGGTTTATCTTGGGCGTGCACACCGGTACAAAATAGAAAAACTGCCATCAACCCAGCCGCAAGAAACAGACGCTGATACAGTAATGAAATCGGGGGCATTGCACACCTCATCGTTAGCTCAATGAGCCTAACGGGTAAAATCGATAAACATCCAAAACAAGCCTAGTCCTGATAGGCAGGTGGCTGAGGAAAAACGAGACCTTGGGTTAGGCCTCTACTCTTTTCTGGAGGGTATACCTGCCGCCAGTCATTCGCCATATCCACCACTAACCAGCCATTCGGCTTTGCGGCCTTTAGCGCCTTATCCAGTCGCCCTACGTCTGATTTTTTGTCGTAAGCCCATTCTCGCGAGGCATCCGTATGGTGAATCAACATGCCAAAACGCGGCCCCGCCGCGCTGGTTGTCCACTCCAGCATCTGTAAGTCCCCATCAGAATTACCGGCGGCAAAAACCGGCCTGCGCCCGATAAATTCATTAATAGCAAGTGGCTTTCCCTGCTTATCGGTGAGAAACGCCAGTTCGTCGGTTTTCACAATGGCCGGGTGTCCATCTCGGCTTTTATAGCGAGCTTTTAACCGGCTGCCAATCACTTGTTCTGGAGGAATTCCGTAGAGACTTGAGGAAAATACCCGGAGAAAATCAACCCCTCCCCCAGAAACGATATAAGTTTTAAAGCCATTGGCACGCAGGTATACCAACAACTCGAGCATGGGTTGGAACACCATTTTGCGATAGAACATACCGGTAACCGGGTTCTTTGCAGAGGCAATCCAATGGGCGACGCTACGCTGGAACTCGTCGGTACTCATACCGGCGTGAGTGGCTGTGAGCATTTTTTCTAAACCGGGAGATCCCTGCGCCAATAGGCTTAGCAAATTGCCATTGAGAATCGAGGCGAAGGGCTGTTGTGTTTTCCACTCTGGATGTTCGGGAAATAGCCGTTTTACCTGATCCGCGGTATACAACATCTGGAAATACATCGGTTTCTCAGACCAGAGGGTGCCATCGTTATCAAAGACGGCTATACGCTCACCGGGTGGCACAAAGCTATCGCTGCCCTCCCGGGTTACCTGCTTTACAAACTCTACTATCCGAGCCTTGGCTCCATCATCACGCCAAGATGGCAATGGCGAAGCAGCATCAGTCACCCAACTCGTAGCCAACCCCAGGAACATCAATAGATAGGGTGCATAGCGCCCACTAATAAAACCCATTCTGCCCACCTAGACTCACATTTGCAGCACTTGAACTAATCTTTGGACGTGCCACAGACTTGTGAAGCGGCCACCATCATTAGCATCAGCACAAAAAATAAACCGTGATAAATATAGCTGGGGTTACCAACTTTCCAATCAGCCTGATCTGCTTCGTGCTGCTTGGTTGTGGAAATGAAAATTTTGCCGTAACAGATCCTCCCGAGGAGCTGCCAGCAGCCCTCGCAACTGAAGCTACTTATGTGGGGGCAGGGCAATGCGCTGAATGCCATAAGGACCAGACTGCAGCCTGGCAGGGCTCCCATCATCAAATGGCGATGCAAGTGGCCAACAGTAACTCAGTACTGGGCGACTTTTCCGGTATTGAATTCAAGCATCGGGAGCAAGCGACTTCTTTTTATCTTAGGGACCATCAGTACTATGTCCGCACTGATGGCCCCGATGGCAATACTCATGAGTACCCAGTTGCCTACACCTTTGGTATTCACCCACTTCAACAGTATTTAATCGAATTAGATGGGGGACGATTGCAAGCCTTGAGTATTGCTTGGGATAGTCGCGCCAAGTCCCAGGGAGGCCAGCGCTGGTTTCACTTGTACCCTGATCAGCGGCTAGACCACCAGCACCCTTTACACTGGACCGCTTTAGACCAGAACTGGAATTTTATGTGCGCAGATTGCCACTCGACCAATCTGCACAAAAACTACGACCTCAAAACAAATAGCTACCAAACCACCTGGTCAGACATCAATGTGGGTTGTGAGGCCTGCCACGGTCCGGGATCACGCCACCTCCAGTGGGCGATGACCGATGACAAGCCCATTCAAGATAAAGGCCTCACCATAACCCTTGCCAATCCAGCTACTCAGAACTGGGCGATCGACGCGCAAACAGGCATCGCCAAGCTCGATAGCTCGACTGCAAACCAGCGGGAGCTGGAGACCTGTGCTCAGTGTCACTCGCGTCGCAGCACGCATATACCCGGCGCTCAAGCGGGTGGCAAATTGCTAGACCACTTTAACCTCGCCCTGTTACAAGCCCCTCTTTACCATGCCGATGGCCAGCCCAACGGTGAGGTATTCGTATACGGGTCTTTCCTGCAAAGCAAGATGTACGCGGCGGGGGTCACCTGCAGTCACTGCCATAACCCTCACAGTGTAGAGCTGAGAGCCTCTGTCGACACTCTCTGTAGTCAATGCCACTCTCCAGAGCGGTTTGCCGCCGCAGAGCACCACTTTCATCCGCCACAAAGCACCGGCTCTCGGTGCGTAAACTGCCACATGCCGGCAAAGAATTTTATGCAGGTAGACGGGCGCCGCGATCACAGCTTCCGCATCCCCAGGCCAGACCTCAGCACGACACTGAACACACCCAACGCCTGTAGTGGTTGCCATCAGGACAAATCCAGCCAGTGGGCTGCAAAGATTCTTCAACAAAAGTTTGGCGCCCCTGAGAATCACTATGGGCAAGCGCTGCACGCGGGTCTCCATGGCGATTTGGATGCCGAGAAAAAACTTCTGGACCTGATCCAAGATGTCAAGCAACCCATCGTTGCCAGGGCCAGCGCTATTCGCCTGATACCAGATTACCTCACCGCTCAATCAGCGCAACGACTTGTACAAATCGCCCAGGAGGACGAGCCTCTTCTAGGTCTGGCCCTGGCTCAATCCCTCGATCAGCTACCCGAACAATTGCGCCTTATGGTTGGCGTGCCACTACTGTTTGATCAAATGGAGGTTACAAGATCGTTAACTGCAAATGCTCTGACGAGTGCGGCCATCGAGCAGCTACCTGAAGACGTACAATGGAAGTTCTCTGAGGCTCTGGCGAGCTATGTGGCCTCCGAGCGATTCAATAGCGACCGGCCTGAGTCGCTGGTAAACCTGGCTAGCCTCCATGCGCAAAGAGGGAACACCGCGCAAGCTGAGGCTTTCTATCGAAAAGCCCTTTCAATAGCTACCCACTACACACCAGCCTATATCAATTTCGCCGATTTCTACCGGGTAATCGGACGTGAAGCAGACGCTGAAGGAATATTGCAGCAAGCGCTGGGTAAGGCCGAGGATACAGCGGTGATTCAGCATGCACTGGGACTGTCTTTTGTGCGTCAAGGCCGCCACGAGGAAGCAATGCCCATGCTGAAAGCCTCAGCCGAAAATAAACAGGCCCAGAGCCGCTATATCTATGTTTATGCCATCGCAGTGCACTCTGCGGGAAACCCTGACCAGGCACTGAATATTCTCGAAACTGGATTCAATCAATTCCCACAAAACCCAGATATTATCCACGCATTGATATCAATCGGAAGGGAATCCGGTAATTTGGAAATCGCAAGGAAGTATGAGCAACTAATAAGGAGCCAATAATCTCTTTCTGTCTCAGTGCCTCTGCTCTCTAGCGAGCGTTTACCAAAGTCAGAAATTCCATTTTTCAATCCTTAGAGCTAAAAGTCGTAATAGAAACTCAATCTAAGCAATTTTTCCGTGGGTAATAAACCAAACTCGCAGGAATCGCAGCCCCTAAATACTTGTGCCTGCAACCTTGTGCTGAAATGTTCTGTCCAATTTTGTATCAACTCCAAATTATGATACTGGCTCTTGTCGCTAATATTGTATTGAAGACTCTGCCGATACTGAAATTTCTGCTCAAATCGAGTATTACCCCACATAAAAAACAAGTATTCCTGCCTTAACTGTCCTACCGATAAAAAATTAAAACTATCTGACAAAAAGGTAAAAGCCTTATGTACCTGCTCCGAGTTTATGTTGGCTTTTGCAGAATCAACTTGCACTTGGACTCTGGGCCACTCATCACCATCGTAGCCATGTTGATTGTAGAGGTATTCAGCGGTGAGATCCCAGCCGTGATCAAAGCTGACCTGGGTACCGACTACCAATTTCAAGTAACCATCGTCTTCAGGCTGCAGATAAGTCAACTCAGCCAGGGCCGGTAATTCCCTTTGGCGCTCCCAAGCAGCCTCCAATCGAAGCGTCGCACTATCTCCCGCGAGAGAGCTAAAACCCACTGCAACATTAGTCGCTCCATTTTCCAGATGATGTAAAACCAAGCGGGAATCTAGATTTCCCTCACGGTTGATCACCAAAGCATATTGCAGCTCGTCCTCCCTAGTAGAATTCGCAATACCCTGCCCCAAATTCTCCTCTACCTGGGCAACATAGATGCCCGTATTCCAATCGCCATAGCGGAAATCCAGGTGCACCATATCCCAGCCGTGCTGCTGGGTAAGGTTATCTGTATCGAGATTAGGGCGATCATAAACAGCTTCTAATAGATTGGCAGGAGACCAGTTATACCCATTGCTCCATTGTGGTTTGATTCGACCGATATTAATGCCAATCCTCTTGTTGGCCGTGCAGGAGGAGAAATAGCCTTCCAATACATATGTCTCCCATTCTCGATCGGAATCCCCCGCCTCATTAATAAGGTACTGTTCGATAGATGCAATCCGTGAATGCACCGAAAAATATGACCCTAAAGAAAACTGACCGCTGAAATCCAGCGCCAACTGAGATTCGCGATCCTCAAAAATAAAATTGCCCGGATCAAAATACAGTGCCTTTCTTACATCATTAACCTGGTGATAACCCAATAAAGAAATATCCAGGTCCCAGGCAAACGAGGATTTGGCCTCATCAGCCTCATGCTCGACAGAAAGCTCTATACCTTCCTCGAAGGGGTCTTGATAGTCCTCAGCAGTAACCTCAAAAACAAATGGAAGGAATACTACCGAGAGATACTTATTATATCCGATAAACATAACGTAAGGCGCCTAATTAAGCCTACCAAGAGAGCCTTTTTGAAATATCGCTGGATCCAGATTTTCAAATCGATAGTCATCAAACTTCATCCAGGTGTGACTATCTTCAACCAGAGCATCCACCAACAGTAGCTTATGTAGCTTTAGCTCACCTTCATAGTGCTTAAATTCTTTGTAATAAGCCGTCTTAAGCAATCGTCCCGAGCGGGTATAAAACTCAGCTTTAAACGGCCTGTTATCCGCTGACTGCGACATCCATACATTTACTTTTTCATAAGCAACGCCGGATGTACTAGCACTTAATTGTAAAATCCAATAAATTTCACCTTCAACAATTTCCTGCCCTTTTAGCTCCGCTTTATAGTCCTTGGAAAAATTTGCTCCTACGACATCCCCATTGCTTGTCTCTCCAATTAAACGCTGGGAGGGGGCAATGCGAATGACCCGGCGTGTTCCGGGGATATAGAGCCACATATTCGCATTCTCCCTTAACATCGCCCTACCCTTCTCCCGTGCAGGCGCCATAAACTGGATCAATGACTGTTCGTTAAATACCTTAACGCTAAGCTTGTTAGTACGAGGTTCCTTTTCTTTCTTATAGCTGATATTGGTGATATCAAAAGTAAATCCCCGATCTCGGAAACCTCTAAAATCATCCAGCCTGTTGACTAAAGATTCGGCCGTAACTGCTGCATAGCCCAATTCACTAAAAAGCAGACAGCTTAAAATCAGCACTGGAAAGACTGTAAGATTCAGTTTGTACATGGTAAATCCAATTGAGATTCCATAGGAGGTCAAGTAAACCTCAGCGCTTTCACAACCGGTAGCCGGGAAGCTTTTACAGCGGGGTAGAGACTGGAGACCAGAGAAATCGCAAACCCCAACAGGAAGGTTCTAAATAATATATCCGGCACCACAAAGACACGAATTGGATAGTCCTGAGTACTTCCTGGCGGGCGCGGCATCATCCACTCGGCGTAAGTGATGCCCTTGGCTGCCAATGCGCCCATTAACAATCCCAACAAACTGCCAATTAATCCGAGAAATACAGATTCCAACAAGATTAAGCTCACCACCTGCCGAGGAGTGCCGCCCATAGCCCGGATAGTGCCAAGCTCTCGGGTACGCTCCATCACCGCCATCAACATAGTGTTGGAAATGCTTAGGGCCACAATGATCAATACAATAACCGTGATAAATTCAAACACACCGTTAAAAAGACCTACAACTTGATGATAGTAACCGGCAAGTTCTTCCCAGCTCTTCAACTCCAAATCCAGGTGATGCTGTTCAAAAGCGCTGACCAAGGTACTAATCGCGGTATCGGTGAGCTGCGTCTCATCTAGCAAAACCACCATTCGAGTAATATCCGAGGTATACAGCAGTTCCTGAGCCAGAGGTAAATTCACCCTGAGCAATCGATCATCCAACGCCTTCACCCCGGTGCTGATAACACCCATCACCTGCACGTCAACCGCATTAATAGCACCATCCTGAGTACTGGCCAATAGCGTTAAGTAGTCACCCACTTGAACGTCAAGAGCGTTGAAAAGGCCTTCGCCCAAGTGCGCCGCCTCTATATCCTCCGGAAAAAGATCTTCTCCATCAACGATACGAATGGCTGAAGAGAGCATCACCTCCTTCTCAGCATCAATTCCGATACCGGTGATGGCGATAGACTGCTTGCCGTCACTCAATAAACCATTGAAATTAAGCCGTGGAGCAACTACGAGCGCGTTGGATTCACTCTCGATCAATTGGGAAATAGTACTCAAATCACGATCAGGAATAAGATACTTTTCCGGCTCAGCCTTACCATATTGGTTGTAACCATTGGCATAGATTTGTATATGCCCCAGTTGAGAGCGAATCATGCTCTCACGCATACCGTCGTACATTGACTGCACAAAGCCGCCAAATACAATTAAACTTGTACATCCAAACACAATCGCAGCCAGTGTGATCAGGCTGCGGCGACCATTGCGCATAATATTGAGTAGTGCAACCTTCCACCCCAAGCCCATTTTCACAGAGTCTCCAGTGCCTGTTTAGCCTTATCAGACCAATCTGTTTCCGATGCTACTAATTGACGAAATAAGAGCTGAGCCTTATCGGTCTGTTCATTTCTTTGGTAAGCCTGAGCGAGGTAAAATTCGACAAAACCTAGAAATTCTGCACCATATTTTCGCCCAATTTTCTCCCGCACCAGCTCCAAATCCTCAACGGCATAACGAGCTCTTCGCAGAAAAGCCGGCATATTTGCGCAACTGATACCCCGTTGTAAACGCGCGCCCAAATTCAAGGGCGACTGTTTAACAGCCCGATCCATTATTCGATTTCCTCGCCTGGAAAAGAGGGAGAGTTTGGCCAACTGATTAATATAGAAACTGGACTTAAATGAAATAGAAGAACCCAGTGCGGCATTAAGTTCCGGGTCATCCGGTAACAGCAGCTGAAGCTCCGCTATAGAGGACTCAAGATGTTCAACCTCCTCAACTTTAGTAGTTTTCGAGGAAGTGAGGCGGGCCAGCTGGGCCAAATAGGCTTGCTTTTTTTGCTCTACGGATGAGTTCGCATTGAGTGCAACAAATAACGTCTCTCGCTCTACATCGTTGAAAGGAATTTCTGTTGGCGAAATATAGTCATCGGCCAATACGCTTGTAGCAAACAACAATACAACAGCGAAAACGGAAAATACCTGAGAGGCAGAATTTAAAGTAGTGGGTTTCATTAGGCGATAGCCTCCTGAAGTGTAAACGGTGGAGAGGGCTCATCTTCAACTAATTCACCATCCCGCACGGTAATCACGCGGGAGGCCAGGCCGGTTACGTAATTATCATGCGTGGCAATCACAAACGTCACCCCTTGTTCTCGATTGAGCTGCTTCATCAGGCTCATTATGCTCTCTGAGGTCACCGAATCCAGATTGGCTGTGGGCTCATCGGCCAGAATTAAATTAGGCTGGCTGACTATCGCCCGAGCAATCGCTACTCGCTGCATTTGCCCCCCAGAAAGCTGGGTGGGACGTTGACTCATCAACTGCTCAAGACCCACCGCCTCCAAAGCTTTTTCTGCTCTGGCCTTCGCATTGACAGTGCCACTGAGGGTCAATGGGTAAATGACATTCTCCAAAGCGGTGAGTACCGGTATCAGATTAAAAGACTGAAAGACGATACCGATATGTCGACGTCTGAATAGGGAGCACTGATGCTCATTCAGCGCACTCAGGTTAATTCCTTCTATTTCGACAGATCCTGAGTCACAGTGATCAAGCGCCGAAAGAATATTCAACAAGGTACTTTTGCCACTGCCACTTGGACCTTTCACGGCAAGAAATTCGCCACGCTCAATGGTCAAGTTTATCCCTCTCAGGGCATCAACCCAGAGATTTCCCAACTGATAGCGCTTGGAAACATCCTCTAACTCAACCAGCATCAGCTTGCACCTAAAATTACAACCATCTGGCTTAGCTGTTTACATGAAGCTTCCATAGTCAGAGGACAGGGAGCAAAGGCCAGCGCCTTCTGGTAGTAGTCAAACGCAACGGCTAATTCAGTGTCACTATCATTGGCCTTTTTAAAATAGGCGTTAGCCAGTGCCAAATAAACCATTTGCTCCATCGTATCTGGCAGAGTATCTGAACCGGTGTCAATTAGGTGGTTAAACCAGAGTTCATCTTCAAAGACTCGATCAAAGTGACCACTAATTTTTCCCACATAAGAAAAAGTAATCAAGCGAATCAAGCGAACGTTAAAGTCCGATCCAGCCTGAACCCCTGCGTCATCGACTTCATCCATTGCATGACGTAAACGATAAAGCTTATAAAGCCCCATAACTGGATCAAACATGGCACCAGCCCGCTTACCCTCGTTAGAGAAATAAGCCGCGCGAATTAACATATCATCCGGTCTCAGCTGATACGCGTTGTGTAACAATAATGCGGCTCTATCAAGTTCATTATGATGACTGAAGAGTTGCCCCAACTCCATCATCAAATCAGGGTCATTACTATCTTTACCAATTTCTTCTTGTAGAAATTCAACCTGTTTTATTTCATCGTCTGAAAACTCTATTTTCTCAAATTCTATGGGAGCTGCCCCTGAAAACCAAGCAACAACATTTCCGATAAAAAAACTACTGATAAGTATTGTTAGCACTTTTTTAAACATTGACGGCCCCCTTCAAAGGGTTAAATTTCAGCAGAGTTTTCGAGTAGCTGACCATCCATCTCTTTCAATGTGGTATGCTCATCAAACACCAAATTTTCAGGGCTCATCACCCCTGGGTATAACTGTTCACAGATTAGTATCACCTCGACAATATTCAGGGAGTCAACCCCGAGTTCAGCGATCGGTGTATCTGCATCAACAGTGTCAAGATTCAGCATAAGAGCTATCTGCTCACAAAGCTCTTGAACCTTGCTCTCTACAACTGCTGTAGACATATTTACTCTCCGGTAATATTACCTGTATTTATATTATGAAATCGCAACAAATAATCCAGAGTTAACGCATAAATACAAATATGCTGCTCACTCCTTGAATACGCTTGCTGCCGCTTTATGACACTCGCACTTATCATGGGCGGTATATAAAACCAGACTTTTGAAAGCCAATGGCTACCATAAAAGAACACCCGCTGAAAGGACTCGTAAACATTACATATGGGCTTATCATCAATTGATAGTACTGGGAGTTTAAATTCATCAGCGCCCTCGCCATCGACTACTTCCACTCGTTTACCTGAACCTTGAGCCAAGGAATTAAGTAAGAACTGTACGAATGGAAGATAGAATTTATGCTTGATATATTCCTGTTGTTCCAGTATCGAACTGGATTTTTTCCAGCATCGATTAAGAATTTTCTGAACCCTGTCAGTGTGGTCTCGTATATCTACCCCCTCCGCCACTTTACGCTTGTGAGCTTGATCAAATACCTTTGCTCTACAGGAGTCATACCCAAAGGACACTGGCAAGCATGCCTGTTCAATTTTCAGCAAAGAACCCTCGGCTGCCTCTAACTGTTGGGCCACATAAGCGTAGAACAGCGTATCGAAGGGAGAAAATAGCTTAGCCGCAACAGCCGGTAAGCGATTAAAAATCCTATCTTTAGCATCCCGGGTAGTAACTAATGCCGCTCCGAACTGTCCATTACCTTTAGGATCGCCATCTAACCACACCAGATCCTCAGCTAAGACTACAATGTCGTCGCCGGGAAAAAGCATTTTCACCCCTTGCAAAAAGCTTTTTCTCTCAACTGAAAACCCAAAATACTCCAGCTCGATCAGATACCGATGATCAATATTGATCGCTCCTGCATAAGGAAAACAGGATAAATTCTGACCTAAAAACAAGCGCCCCTCTTTTACAAAATAGAAAAGGGGCTGATTACAATTTTTTTCTATTTTCAGGTGCAGTGTATTCCGATCACTTCTTTGCACCGAGCCGTAATTGTCTCCGGCGATTTTACCCTCAGTGCAATAAGAACCATCTCCCAAAAGCTGCGCCAGTGTAATCACCGAGCCCACGGCTATGATCTGGGATTTCATCGCAGGTAAGTGAGCGCCGACCAACTTCATGACTCAACCCCCACGGGTAGAGCAAGCAAAGATTCAAGCCAACCAGAAATCGGTTTAGCCGATGCTGAAATTGCAGACATATGGGTCGCTCTTGGTAACTCGGTGAGTTTTGATTCGATACTGGGTGACACATACCAGCTCATAATCGTATGCAACACATGTGTGTCAATCACCTCATCCTTTTCCCCTACAAGAAAATGGCAGGGGATGTCTAAACTGGCGAACAGGTCAGAATAGCGTTTCACGCTGTACGCACTTAACAGATTAAAGGTACAGTCCAAGACCCGCCCCTGATTGCCAGCCACAGAGCCTACCGGTGGAAAACGTAAAACCGAAAGTTTCCGTAAACGGGGAAATATTAAGGCCACCCAGTATTTCCAAAGACTGAGCTTCGGTAGGTTTTGCTGATCTTTACCCGCCACCGGCCGTGTATAGTGTCGCTTCCTGTTATAGCGAACAAAATACTCCAGACCAGATACCGGAATATCATATTTTCGAGTTTCTTCTGACTGAGTGAGCGGTGGCGCTATCGCAAAAAAACCAGCAATACTATCTGTCCCATACAAGTGGATATACTTAAGCGCAACCAATGAACCCGCACTGTGTCCACCTAAAACAAAGTGGTTAACACCACGCTTATTCAAATGCTTAATCAAGTCAGAGAGGTCATCCTGTAACTGGTCGGAATAATCCAAGTCCCCAGGTTTTCCCTCACTTTTTCCATGGCCACGCCAATCCGGCAGGCAGACACTGATTCCATGGCTATGCACAATCCGGCCAAACATCAGATACCACTGGCTACTAAATGTACTGCCGTGTAGACAAATAAGCGTAAACTCTGTGTTATCCGCAGGCAGCCAGCGAAAAGATAAATTACTATTATCCCGCGCCTGAAAAAATTCCTGTGTCACACGACCTCCAAATCTACACTTGCAGATTCCAGTTGGGTCCCACTCAGGTTTTTTCGTTGGTCTATTACCGAGTCCATGATGCTATCTGGCTGCCCTCGGGCAAAGGCCAGAAACACAGGCACCATACTTGGCATTGCTATATATTCCTGAGTCTGCATCCAAAGCGATTGCGCTTTTCTAGTAACGGCTTCTAGCTCTTTAATCGAGTAACCGTCAGAAAGGTCGATAATCTCAATCGCATCGGTATGAAATGAGGTTTGCGAAACTACAGCAGCTACCGGTATTTCGATTTCATCGTTGAGCATTTCGGTGAGCTTCGAAGAAATTTTCTCAAACAACCAAGTGCTATCACTGCGATTCAAATTAGGCTTTTGGAGCAAGTCTGGGAGGGTAATGGCCTGCTGCACTACTGTCCGATTTGCCAGCTTAGGCAGGTCCAACCTGATCTGAATCACTTTCAAGAACATTTCAACCCAAAGCTTGACCCTAAGATCAATACGCCACCCATCTTTGCCTGGGGTTCCCATAAGATATACAAAGTATTTATAGTGATCAGCGCCTGACTCGAAAAAACCTTCGCAGTTTCTGCGATAATACCTATCTTGTTCTTTTAATTCCTTTGCCGTCTCTATTAGCAGCCGCTGTAAAATCAGCTCCAATGCCATATATCCACGACGCAGGTAACTTTTGCGCAGCCAGTACTCCTGATTCAGGTAATTATCGGACATATAATCCCAGACTATTTCTAGGAAATATGCTGCTGTATTGTAAGCAAGTAGAGGTGAGCAAAGTTCCGCAGAATCAATTACCGGGTATACGTTAGCCACATGAGCATAAAGTCCTTGATAGAACTCTCTAACCACTTTATTGGCAATCGGCAGCTCTGTATCGAGCCTCTTTTGAGCTCCTTCTCGGTCATTTTCACCCAAGTCTTGGATAATATGCTGGCAAATATGATCATTAAACAAAGCGATCATATCCCCACCGCCGCTAAACAGCGGGTCTAGAAACATTGACGAAAAACCTGAGGTAGCCCATCGGTCCGGAAAAATAAATTCATCCGCCCTGTATGCCAGCTGTCCCCAAGCTTCAAAGTCAACCAGATCAGCCCCCTCTAACAACTCAGAAATAGCACTATATTCAGCAAGAAATTTTAAAAAGGCCTGTTGTTTGGTCGGAGGTTTATCAAATTTGCTGTTCTCACCGACAATACCAACACTGGTATATCCACCACTAAGCGGGATAAACCAAACCCAGTAACCATCTCCAGAAAAGTGGTTTGTTGACAGAAATCTTCCAAATGCCCTCTTACGCCAATTTTCATCACCCATGGAATCAATATCCCGGACGTTTTTAAATCTAGCCCATGCGGAAAAATGGCGCGGCACATTTTCATTCTGAGTCAATTTTTTATGCTTTTTCGAAAACCGGTTTCGACCACTGCAGTCTACTAACCAACGTGCACTAACCGTTGCAGAAGAATCTCCTTCAGAAACCCCAACCGTGTGATACTCATCCTCAGGTACTATATTCAGATTTTTTGCTTTTACGCCCTGGACTACCGATATTCCGTTGTCCCTATTCATATCAACAAGATCAGATTCCAATCTGGCTCGATCTAACTGGAAAGCGGGATGGGGAGGAATGCTGGATGTACCATGCTCACTCATATCACTAAGCAATAAAGTATGATCGGGGTTGTCATAGAAAAATCGGAGACCATTTTTTGGTAAGTGATTTCTATAAAGGTAATTCACTAAACCCAGCTGCTTGATAAAATAGTGGCCTGTCATTTCGACAGTCGCTTCCCCAACTTTAGCTTTATATTCGTTATTGGCTTCAATCACCACGATAGAGCAATCAGGACTATTGCGTTTCAATTGACGCGCCAGAGTCAAACCTGCCCAACCACCTCCAATGATCACAACATCGTAGGCCGATTTCAGTTGATTCAGGTTACTCATGAAAGTGCCTCTGTGCCGGATAGCAACGAATCCCAGGATGACGCTTCCATCTCACAAAATGACTCGTTGTCTTGGAGGATATCTAACGTGTATTTTGTTCGCGGCAATTCATTGCGAATGAAAAATTTGGCGCTAATGATCTTGGATTTATAAAAATCCCTATCGTTAGCTTCCGGCTCTCGACTCAATCTGTCGGCAGAAGCGCAAGCCGCCTCCAACAGTAGCCAAGCCAAAGTAATGTCCCCCAGCATATGCAGGATACGGGTACTATATGCCGGAATCTTAAACATCTCTTTACTTTTTACCCAGGAATAAACCACTTTTAGGGCCATTTCAAAGTGTTCAAAAGAAGTTTTTAATCGTGAGAACTCAACGCTTAACTGAGGGTAATCCGATCCCCGATTGAGGAAATTATCGACTTCGACCTTGTAAAACTGGAACAGCTTGCTTGAGTTACCGAGCCCAAGTTTGTCCCGTATCAGATCCTGGCTTTGGATATAGTTGGTCCCCTCCCAAATTGCCAAGACTTTGATATCCCGAGCGTACTGTTCAATGCCCAAGCCCTGCAGATACCCCTGCCCACCGCAAGTTTGGATCGCAAGTTCACAAACACGCCATGCCTGGTCGCTGATATAGGCTTTGACTACTGGAGTCAAAAGATTCATAAGTCCCTGGTGATGAGTCGAGGCCTTTTCTTGCTCTTCACGCCCTTGATAGGTTTTCACCAAACTTTCGGACAATGTCAGTTTGGCAACAAGTGCCCTGCAACCCTCTACTTTTGATTTCATTTCAAGCAACATACGCTGAACATCGCTGTGCTCAACAATATTGACCCGACTGGCAGTTGAGCTAAAGCTCTCGTGAAATTTCTTTCCCTGCAACCGAGTTGTCGCATACGCAAGCGCGTTATAGTAGGCCGAGGAAGCCATTCCCAGCGCATAGACACCGGTACTTATCCGTGCTTGATTCATTAGGGTGAGAAACTGTAATAATCCTACATTCTCACGATTTCCCAGTAGGTAAGCTCTACATGGCCCCCGGCCGCCAAAGCGTAAATGCGTGTTGGCACAACCTTTAAAACCCATTTTCTCTGCCAGAGACAAGCATTCAATATTATTGAATGCCCCCAGACTGCCATCCTCTTCGACCCAATATTTGGGTACCATAAAACAAGACAGACCGTAGGTACCCGAGCCACTTTTTTCCCCCCGTCCCATCACAAAATAGATGCTATTTTCTGTGAGTTCATGCATACCGGCGCTGATCAGGTACTTTTCACCTGTCAATAAGTAGCTACCATCTTCTTGCCTGGACGCTCGGGTCTCAACCAAAGATACATCACTCCCGGCTTGAGGCTCGGTTAAACACAAGCAGGATGTCCACTCTGATGTAGCTAGTTTGTCGCTGAAGAGTTTCTTTTGTAGATCGGTCCCATATTTCTCCACCAAAGTTGAAGACGGCAGACAAAAACCTCCATAGGTCATGAAGCTGGGGTTTGCTCCCATAAACATTTCCAGGACCATCTGCATTACGAAAGGGGGCAACACCGTGCGGTCATCCTCACCGTTAAAGGATGACATCTCCCCCCAATCGCTCTTAAAGCGGCTCCACATTGATGGAAATGCATCGGGAAGTTCTACTCTTCCATTTTCAAGACGGCAACCTTGTCGATCAGATTCCTGGTAGGCCGGTCCGAGCACTTCATAAGCAAACTTTTTTGCCCGCTGTAATACTTCAGCTATGATTTGGGGCGTGCAGCCTTTAAATACCTCATCACCCAGTAGTGTTTTTGATTCATGGAACTGCTCTTGAATAAGAAACTGAAATTCGCTCAGATCAGTTTTATAGATATTTTCACCCATGCCTGGCTCCTTGACCATCTAACAGTGCTCGCCAACTAACCGTATTCAGTACCCAATCAAAAACCTGATTATGTCGTCCGCGGTAAATGCTTTTAGGGTACCTTAATGCCTCGCGAATATGGGGTAGGTGATCTTGGTCCAGGGTATCAGCCATAAGCTGTGCTGAATTAAAATCAACATAAGCATCCTCCAACGAAAGGGTTTCAACATTGACCAGCCTGGAGAGTAATCCCGGATAACTCGGTGAAGGGCAATCAATCTTCAAACACCCCACTCTTCCACCGCCGCCAAGTGTTAACAGCCAGAGATCGGTCCGTTCCTGCTTGAGATAGTAATTAACAATTTCCATCAAGGGTTTAATACTTAAATAATGCCACCCATTTTCTTCAATGCTTGGCAACCAGAGAATTTTTTCCTCTGCAGAAAATCCCTTCAATAAGCCCTTGGCCCATTTTGACTGTATGTCAAAAGAAACGATTCGGGTCTCCCGGCTCTTAAAGGCAGAGACCATCTGTTTAATATTCTTTACCAAATCGGGGGCACCACTTAACGATGGTGCTTGGGAAAGAATATCGCAGCTAGAAATCTGGCAAAGGTGAGTGTCACTATAATCCCGGCACAGCCAGCTTGCCGACACGCCAACAAAGACATCCAACCCATCTTGGTCGAGCTTGGTACCAACTCCCAACGAGTCCAAGCACTCCTGCTGCCGCTCTTTACCCAGTTCAAGATTCAAGACCAGTGCATCATCTTTAGCTGTTTTAGAGTAACTCAACACAGCCGCATGGAAGCTGGCACAGGCACTCCCTACAAAATGAATGTCATGCCCGGCCTCTTCAAGATCTGCGATGAACTCTACAACCGGTCGCTCTTGTAAAACATTGGCTTCTCCGGCAGAAACCACATATACCAACTCAGGCAAGAGTGAAAACTTGTCAAGATAGTGCCGCAATGAGCTGAGCAGCCGCTCGGGCTCGCCACCATTATCAGCCCATAGCTCTTTGATAAACATTTTTAGGTTGTCCCGTCCATGGTATACATTTTTATGTTTGCAAAACCGCACTCAATCAATTGTTTTGCCAATGCTTCAACCAGTAATTGACTGCTTTCAGCGGTTGAAATCCTAACTTCTAATTGATTGGATCCCGATTCAAATGGGTGACGCGGCAAAGAATCCTCAATGACAATATATGATTTCCCTTCCCGTAACAGGATGGATTCCTCACCGACCACATCGTGTAACATTAGGACAGAATCTGTAAGGAACGCCTTTGGCATACGGCCACCCGCAGGCATTTGCATTCTCAACAAAATGATATCTATCGACAGACTTGACTGCTCAATAATCTGCAGCAGTTCCTCCAATAGACGATAATGCTCAGTGTGATTCAGTAAAACTGGACAGGTATTTACCGGAAGCGCCGATATAGCAATAAAGTCACTCTCTTCTTTCAAAGGCAACATGCGTGCTTCACATACTTTGGGTGACAATGGATAGGGGTTACGTTCCAGAACCCCTGAAAGCCGTACGGTTGTTTTCACACAGCCTCCGACAATAGAAAATTGCTTTTAGTGTCGACCAAGACCTCTGTCGTACAGTAGTAGCCATTTAAAGCAATTGAACATGCCAATAGATTTTCTTCTTGTGTAAACCTGCCCTCAACGCCCTGACAAATGATATTCAGCCAAGGATCACTACCAAAGCAGTGGCCCCACCTATCGTGTAAATCTGGAAGTTTTTCGATACCATTGAGAAGTCTAGTAAAAATCTGGCGAATATTTTCCGGAAAGAAAGGTAGTGACAGTGTCAAATCATCGCGACCAGTCACCATTTTTCGGATAACCGTCGCAAATTCAGCCGTGGTGTTATAGGTGATTGCACAGGAGGCTGTGAGGGTCACTAGGCTCAAATTCCGAACTTCAATAAGTAAAGTGCATAGACCAAATCCACTGGTCCCCCAGTTTTCGTTACTTCGCCAAAAACTGAGATCCATAAGGTTCGCATCCAGAATACTTACCATGATATAGGTGGAGTCTGGGCGCTGCTTCAAGTAATGCCGCAAGCTATAGCCCCAAGAAGCACACTCATACGTATTGATAAAACTGGTAACCGGTAATTTCGCTGGCGGCTTGGTGAAATTGAGGTCCCGCTCCCTAATCGCCAACGAGCTAAACGGCAACTCGATCATAGTTGAACAAAGAAAATGACGATCTATCTTTGTAGCATCAATTTCGGGAACACTCGATATCACCCGATCAGTTTGAGATTTAATAATTATTGCAATTTTCCCAAAAGCATCAGGCACGCCACCACCTGTTGAAATATTGATAGTTTCAATCGGAGTGAAAGCTGCGGACCGCAAGTACAGACTCATACCCGGAGGCCCTTAAATTTACTGTAGATCTCGAAGAAACATCGATATGAACTACCTTCCATTTTCGTAAACGCCAATAGATCTCGCTGCCGGGCAAGCGACTTGATTTTTCCGGTAGATACCAGATCCAATAACAGCTCATTACTGGAAAACTTGGTCGCCAATACGCGGTTTACGCTGTGCATTGAAAATACGGTTTCTGCTACCTGCTGATTACACAGAAAAATGAGATACTCGACATGCTCCTGATCAATACTGGTTAACTCCGCTTCCCCCTGGCCGTTTAGCCATAAAACAAAATGCATCAATGACTTTACAAAACGCGGTCTTACCAGAGTCAAGAATCGATTGACACTGCCTAGACCGCCCTTACTCAATAACATATCCTTGCGAATCGGGACACTACCGTTGCAGTTTCCCAACTGTAATTTCCCATCCAGAAAGGGTTCACCTATGGCCCTCTGGTGTAACTGACTGCAAAGTTCAGGTGGCAACATAACTGTCAGAGGAAAGGGGCGCCCGGCCTGCTTGGTAACCACCATGGCAAATCCCAGTTTATGGGCTTCAATACCGTGATTTTTATCTACATTCAGTACAAGATTTCCCTCTGTATCATCGAGGTCTGTCTTCCAGCTTTGTAAACTTGGACCTCCAGGGTCTGTCATGAGAAAGTGGCCGAAAATACCCCTATTGACCCAATCATTCACCTGCTGGAGTTGTTCTTCAGTGGCTGTGAGACTCAACATAATTGATCCAAACAAGCCGATCATATTGTGAAAATTATCCGCCAGCCCCTCATCCCTGACTGAATCAATAATTTGATCAATAACGAAGGTCTGCTCGAATTGCTCCAATGGCTGCTTGATCGAGGCATCCCTGAGAGGAGCCAGTTCCTGCATAGAATCTTCGATAATCATTGATGCATCGAACAGACGAATACAGGCCCTCTCAAGCAACTCCTGCAAAGTACTGGGCACAGGAGAAATACCAGACAATTGGTTGGCTATAAAACCGCCCGCAATCGGTTGTAATTTCATGATCTATTCCACAAGATAAGATTTTGAAGACGGCAAATTCAGAAAAGGGGCAACGGTATACGTCGCGTTATAGGCTCCGCAATCGCCAAATATGGCTAAGTCGCCCGGCTGTACACCAACCCCCTTGGCTACGCCAATCACATCTTCTTTATTACAGGATGTGCCCACCAATAAGCTGCTAACCCCCTCTTCCGTAGAGTCCACTGGTTCCCCATTTCGCAAAATTACGGGTTGCTGAAATTTTTTGAACGTACTCTCTGTTTTTGCCAACAGAAAATTCTGGGCCATACCACCATCACAAATACCATACTGTTGCCCATCGATGGATTTTACATATCGGACCTCAGTGACAAAGTAGCCTGCACTCCCCATGATCGCACGACCACTTTCATGGACAACTTTTATGTGTTCGGGAAACTCTGAAATAAGATTGCGGTATTGTGAAAAATCAAACGCACGGTTCCGCCAGCTTGGATCGAAACCTCCCCCCAAGTTCACTAGGGATAGTGGGTATTTCAGTGTATTTTCAAATTCTCGGGTAATTTGCAGAGCCGATTTTGCAGTAGCAAAGGCAAACTTCTCAAAACCGTAGGAGCCTCTAAATGCATGAAATCCAGCTACCGCCAACCCATGTAACTGGCAGAGGCTTAACGCCTGCAGAGCATCCTCCCAATCGAAACCGAAATGATCGCGACGCACTGTCTTTGCGGCATCGTCAAATCGATCCAGAACCCTTGGGTTGAGCCGAATAATAAGGGGGCTGATGGGACGCTTACCGACAAATTCCGCTATCAACTTTAATTGTGATATGTTGTCAACGACCAAGGTACATTTGCTAGCAATGGCCGCTCGAATAAAAGCTTTATCTGCAGACGGGTTATTGATATATCGGGGACTCTCACTTTTTGGAAGGAGGTTTAATTCTCCAATGGAAGCAATCTCAACACCATCATCAAAGACATGCCCACAGCGCACCAGCAGGTCAAGACAACTATTGGCTTTTAAGGAATAGATCAGCCCAGTACCCAGCTGAACTTTTAAATCTCTATAATTATTCTGAACACTTTGTAAAGAATAGACATAACAAGGTGTAGAAATTTTTTTTCTATTTTGACTCAGCTGGCTGACCAGCAAATTCTGTGAAGCACTCATGGCTATCCCCCGATAGACAAACGATCAAACCTTACTTCGCCAACTTTCAATTTGGTTAGCATTTATTATAAAAATCTGTTTTGCGATGAAATAAAAGTATCAAATTTACGCCTGCAACTCCTCTTCAATGCGCTTTCTGTCGACTTTACTATTCGCGGTTAGCTGCATGATCTCAACAAATTTGATTTCTCTCGGGGTATAGTCAGAATCCAGATTATCTTTCAACCAGGTCCTAAATTGTTTTTGATAACCTTCAGTGTTTTCATGAAGTTCAACTACACACACTGCGATTTCATTTTCAAACCTGTCTTGAGAGCCTACTATGACATTGAGATGGACAAGCGAGCACGAGTCTATATGATTCTCTAATTCCTTTGGAAATAGACAAAATCCTGCTTGCTTAATCAGATCTTTTAAACGACCTTTAAAATACAAAAAACCATCGACATCCCGAGTGAACAGATCCCCGGTAGCCAACCAGTTATCATCTCGATAGATACCTGGCACTATTTTTGCTCCGCCTTGGGCTGTCACATCATAATAGGATTGCATAATCGCCGCTCCCCTGACGTAGAGCTCACCGATTTCAGCTACCTCAGCTTCCCGGTAAGTCATTGCATCACCATCCTGTAAAAAAATCCTGGCATCGAGACCGGGTATTGGCCTTCCTACAGATCCAATCTTTTCTTCCCAAAGTTCAGGCTCAAGATAAAGGGCCCGCTTGCATTCAGTCAGGCCATACATTGAATAGATTTTCAGGTTCGGGCAAGACTCCTTCCAAGAGCGAACCACATATTCAGACAGGTGTCCGCCAGTGTTCGTTATACTGCGCAATTCGGATAAGTCTGGCTTCACCAGGGAAATCAATTTGACCAGTGCAGCCCCCATTGCGGGCACGATTGGCAGTACCGATACGCGGTGGGATGAAATAACTTTCAGGGCTTGAATCGGGTTAAACGGCTTATCGTAGAGAATCGTTGTACAGTCCATATACAACGCAAACAATACTTGATAGAGACCATAATCGAACGATAAGGGGGATAGACAGAGCACACGATCACTATCGGTGAGGCTTAGGTACTGGCAAATGGAATCCAGAGAAGTCAGAATATTTTGATGGGTAAGCATAATGCCTTTTGGCTTACCGGTACTTCCCGAGGTGTAAACAATCAGCGCCAGATCAACCCCGGTTACCCGAGTTGGTGTAGATATTTTAAATTTAGTGCGCTCCGACCGATACGACTGAAGATCGGTAAGATTGCCATCCTGCCATATCGCTTTGGCGTTACAGTCCGACGCAAGCCGCTCGACCGCAGAGGGGCTGATATCCCCCTTCACAGGAACAATAACCAAGCCCAAATTCCAAGCAGCCAAGATAAAGGCGACAGCCTCAATCTCCGACCGAGTCCTCACTACCACACGATCACCAGGCCTAAAGTCAACCTCTTCTTCATTGAGCAGGACTAGTGCTTTCTCGCAGCATTCTGCCGTCAAGCCCTTGCCACCTAAAACCACCAGGCTCCCCTGCCAACGGTTTGCTATAACTTTTACGAATAGGTCGGCAAGCGAAAACATTCTTAGTCCAATTTTTATTCTAAATTATTAGGTCAGATCTGAATAAAAATTTTGGGAACATTCAGATCGGCTACATGGGACGATCATTTTATAAATCGGATGCCCTAACAATGACAAGCATTTTTTGAAAAGCATGTGACGTGCATTTGAACATCACAAGTACAGCCAGTTAACCACCTCCCATTAATGGATTTTTTTTGTGTTGACTATCAATCACAAACACCCATAACGATAAATTTTGAAATACATGTATTGGTATTTTTTCCTGCTAAGCGATGATGAAAATATAAAAAAAGTCAGTTAACAAAAACACAAGCAAGGAAAATATTCCACCAGAAGGGGGAGGATGTGAAATTTCTTTACCCTCACCACAATTGTGCTTCAAGCGCCCCAAGCCCAGCCCAACCTACACCTGTATATAATTAAAATAAATACTGGAAATTTCTTTAGTTTATTTTGAACAGGTCAGTCACAGTACGGGCAATCTGCCAGGCCACCCTACTGGGTCGCAAGCCACCGGGACCGCACAATATTCCAAAAAAGACATGCCCGCTTTATTTACATAAATTTAAAACATCAGAATATTTACGCCCCTGACCCTAAGTACATCTTACAAGAATGGATCTGCCGCCATAGATAGCGCCGAGCGGTAGCGCTAGGCAAATAAAGTTGATTAAATTTTACTTGTCAAAAACCAATGAAATAGGTTGCGTACAAATATCGTGGACTCCACCAAAATCTCTTTTGAAAATATGTTCCTCAGCGGGGGTATTGCCAATTCGTTACCACAGCTCATTCGGTCAGTGCTGGGTTCACTCTGGCCGTTTTTACAGACTGGTAGGGCAAATCCAAGCAGGAAACGCCATGAAAGGCCTTTTAAAGACATGACAAATAGGCCGGCGCAGATCACTTTTAGCTCAAGGCATCTAACGCGAAAAATAGGCACGATATAACGCTAGGGGAGCCCTCGATACCACACACTTACAGCTTGCCGAGAGTTTTCCATATAGAGGAAGCTATGTTGAGTTACTTGTACCGCTGCCTGCCCGTCTCTCTTGTTTTGGGGATAGCTGCCGTGCTTTGCTTTGCTTCGGGAAGAGCTGTTTCTGATATCAGCTCAGGAACCCTATCGTCCATCAGCACACCCGACAACATCGAAAGCAGTATAGGAACACTTCAGTTTCGCGATGGAGCACCCTATCCAGCGACCGCAGAAAAACTGTACGACTATCTTGATCATATGCGTGCCGTGGACAGTTTCCTTAAGGGGATTCAAGGTGCTTCTGTCCATGCCCTTATGAAGGGCGGTAAGGAGCTGGGCGCAAAATCAGCCAATGAGGTTTTGATCTTCGACCGCTTGATGAGTTCTGAATCGCTTTTTCTTACCGGCAATACATCCACCATTTATACACTGGCTTTCCTGGATCTGAAGCGGGATGGCCCAACGGTAATGTACACGCCCCCCGACGTTATGGGCGCATTTAATGATGCCTGGTTCCGCTTTGTTGAGGACATTGGTGTCCCAGGTCCCGATAAAGGCAGAGGCGGAAAATACCTGGTGCTACCCCCCGACTATAAGGGCAACCTTCCCTTCGGGTATTTCCCCGTGTACCCGCGCTCATACCGGGTTTGGGTGTTTATGCGATCCCCCAGCAACCAACCCCTGGAAGAGGCTGTACAGAATGTTAAGGACAACCTGAGGGTGTACCCGCTCTCAAAAAAGGGCAACCCGCCACGGATGGTATTTATCAGCGCTTCCGGAAAGGCGTTCAACACCATCCACCCCAATGACTATCAGTTTTATAAACACTTAAATGAAGTCATCCAGTATGAATGGATCGGCATGCTCAACCCGGAAACCCGTGGTCTTTTTGCCTCCATCGGCATTGAAAAGGGCAAGGCCTTCAGTCCCGATAAGCGAATGACAAATATACTGACCGACGCTGTCGCCATCGGCAACGGTATCGCCCGTTCCATTGTTTGGTATCCGAGAACCGACAAGTCTATGTCCGATATCAAGATCTATCCGGGCACAGACAGCGCCTGGGTAATGGCATTTCCCGGTAAGAATATTTTCTTCAATGGCCCAGATGGAAAAACAATTAACAGCGATGCTAGAGTCAGCTATTTCTACCCTTACACTGGTGTCAGCCCCGCAATGACTGCTACTGAGCCCGGTAAAGGTTCCGATTATGCCATTGCTTTCGTGGACGAAAATAAGGAGCCTTTTGACGGCTCGGAAAAGTACCGGCTGCACCTGCCTCCCGATGTACCCGTCAACGCTTTTTGGGCGGTAAATATCTACGACAGCCAAACTCGTTCAATGCTGAAAACCAACCAACCGTTCCCCGCCGTCAGCAGTCAAACCAAGGGCATACGCGAAAACAGTGACGGCTCCTACGATATTTTCTTTGGGCCCTCAGCCCCCAAAGGTTTTGAAAAAAACTGGTTGGAAACCCTTCCAAACAAAGGATTTTTCGTTATTCTTCGGTTGTATGGACCCCTGGGACCCTGGCTCGAAAAGACCTGGCGGCCAGGCGAAGTGGAACCCACCGAATACTAGTAACTAGCTCACGTCGGCTTGGATTAAACTGCCACTGCCCTGCCTTCCCGGGCTGCTCCCTGCGAGCCGTAAACGATGATTTCGCGGTGTGTTTGAGAACCAACGTCGGCAGGCGCGCTGGAAGCTACTCTGTTCAGAGTACCCGAGGAGACCGGTAATTTGCCCCAAGGCCAAGCGGGTATCCGCAAGATAAGTACTCGCCAGATCCCGCCTTACCACATCCAATAGCACCTCATATCTGAGTCCCTCGAGTGCAAGTCGTCGCTGTAACGTCCGAGGGTGCAGGCTCAAATGGTCGGCCACCGTTCCGAGTTGATACTTTCCTCCAGGCAATAGCTGGCCCAATAAAATTCGAATTTGGCTAGCAAGGGAGACCGGCATAACAAGGTCCTGCTGCTCAAGGTCGTGAGTTGCCAGCCGTTTTACCACGGGATCGGCCGAAAGCAACAGGCAATCCAGCTCTCCAGAAGAGAACTCCAATGCACAGTAGCCCGATTTAAACAGAATGTCGCAATCAAAATAATCACTATAATCAGCTTCCTGGGATTGCGCCTCATGGGGAAGCAGGACCCGCAAAGGCCGACATTTATCCCCCGCCAGCATACGCAACATCACCAGCGTATTGCCCAATACCTGTTCTTGAACCTGAGGGTAGTCAGTCAGTACCGGGTCCAGCCAATCAAACACAATGCGCAGCAAGCTTCTATCACCAACCGATTCTAGGTGTAGGCTCAGCGATGGACTGTGCAGTGACAGAAAACGCCTGACCAATTCCAATGCCTCTCTCGGGCTACTCGCGTTACATGCAACCACCCCAATCCCACCCAGTCGGTCAACGCCCTGGCGCGCGGCCAAACGCAGCGCCAAGTCCGGACACTGCAGCTCCTTAGCTGACGTTTCCAATAAGCGGGCAACATCCACAAAAGATACCAGACGGGAATCTGCTGGACTGATATCAAAGGGGATACCAAAACCTGCCAGATAAGCCTCTCCATCACCACCGAGTGCTTTCAATAAATCACAGTAGCCGGTTAAAACACTGGCTCGAATGACACTAGCCACAATCCCCCCAAAGCCCCAGCGGCGCCAAAAGACAATTTATTGTCGCAATTTAACAATAATTTGGCGATTTATCTACGCAGGCTATAGGAGATAAAAAGTAACAGAGAAGAACGCTTTTGAAATCGACACATTTTGATGTACTGATTATCGGTGCAGGCCTCTCTGGAATCGGCATGGCCTATCGCCTGAGCCGCGAATGTCCCGGACAAAGCTATGCAATCCTAGAGCGACGCGCCCGAATTGGTGGAACCTGGGATCTGTTCACGTACCCCGGGATTCGATCGGATTCAGATATGTACAGTTTCGGTTTTGATTTCAACCCCTGGCCCAGCCTTCAGATACTTGCCGACGGCCCCTCAATCCGGAATTACATCGACTCAACAGCAGAACAATATGATATAAAAAAGCGAATTCACTTCGGTATCGAATTAACTTCAGCCAACTGGTGCAGCAAAAAGCGATTATGGACACTTATCGGTAGCCATTGTGAATCGGGCACCCAGCATGAATACAGCTGTAACTTCCTGATCGCCTGCACTGGGTATTACGATCACAAAGAAGGTTACCTCCCCCAATTTCCAGGCGCTGAGACATTCCAGGGCAACTTTATTCATCCACAGCACTGGCCTGAAAACTTTGATTACCGCAACAAGCGCGTTATTGTCATCGGAAGCGGAGCGACAGCCGTTACCCTGGTGCCAGAACTGGCTGGAACGGCAAAGCACGTCACCATGCTACAACGCTCACCCAGCTATATTATTTCCGTGCCTTCCCTCGATAAGCTTTCATCTGTGTTATTAAAGTTTTTACCTAAATCCTGGGTTCACCGCTTCGGACGCTGGCGAAATATCAAGTTACAGCGCTGGATATTCAAAGCAGCCAAGCGATGGCCAGATTTCATCAGAAAACTATTACTGAAAGATGTGCGTAAGAGCCTACCGGATGGCTTCGACCTCAGACACTTCACCCCGAACTACAAACCGTGGGAACAACGTCTTTGCGTGGTCCCCGACGGCGATTTATTCACCGCCATCAGCTCCGGCAATGCCTCAATAAACACCGGAGAAATACACTCTATTACTGCCGAAGGCATCAAACTAAAATCTGGCCAACAATTGGACACAGATGTAATCATCAGCGCAACCGGATTAAAATTACAGGTACTCGGAGGAATAGCTCTCTCCATTGATGGTAAGCCGGTTTCCTTCAATGAAAGAATCACCTACAAAGCCGTTCTGGTGGAAGGTATCCCCAATATGTCTTGGGTTTTTGGCTATACCAATGCACCATGGACGCTAAAAGCTGATATCACAGCTCGTTATATCTGCAAATTGCTCAATCATATGAGAGCACACAATCAGCAGGTGTGTACCGCAGTTGATAGTGAGGGTTGCGCGGAGCAAGAATCCGTTATGAGCAGCTTGGTTTCAGGATATGTAAAGCGTGCAAACAAAGAGCTGCCCAGGCAAGGACGAACATACCCCTGGCGCCTATCCAACAACTATGAGGAGGATTGCAAGACCCTCCTTAACTCAGAAATTGAAGATGAGTTTCTTACTTTTACAGTGGCAGAAACAAGTACTGAAATTAAGTATTTTACTCCAAAAGACCGGCACATAGAGGAGCCATTACAAGACAAGGTCTAAAACTAACAAAGAAGGGATCACCCTGACTCCGTCAAGTGCAATTTTCACATGATTCTCGGTGCGCCTTCCGACGAACGAAAAGCGCGAGCCGCTCATCCCGCTATTCGGGAAAGAAACATGCATATTTAAGGCCTGGATATCTCCTTAGTGAATGTCGATTTAGGCAGGCCCAGTTGCTCGGCTACAAGTGTAAGGTTCAGGGTCTTACTGACATGGACAAATACGGAGAGAGTTCTTGAGCTTACTGATTCTAAATCGCGAACATTCAATTCGGTTTCATATCGTCATAACAGCCATGCACTCTATCTACTGGTCTCAGATAACAATACGCCATCAATCTATTCTTCCGGCGTAGAGGCCTTCCCTCGCTTCTTCTGCCGCAGAGAAGATCTAAATACAGATCTCCAGAAACATAGCTTATGCCGTCTGCGCCCTGTAGGTATTCTCGCTATCTACACACACTCAATGAATAGTATAGTTCATGTAGCGCCATTTCCATTGGAATAAGGCCACTAAATATTTTTAAAGAGCAGGAGCAATTGATTATTTAATCTACCATTTACAGTAAATTAACTCGATGGAGCGTTCAAATGCATCCCAACTTTAAATCGAATCGAGTTTCGCTGAAAAAAATGGCAAAAGACCTAGACGGACGCCTAATTCTTGCGATAGGCGTTGGCAATGGTGCTCAAGCTCGAATACTACATGAGTTAATCTACGCCCTTGAAGATGAAGGAAAAATACCAGATTTTATTGGTGGTTTTATCTACTATTGTTCAGGCTATCTATGTGCTGCAGACCTTGGATTTGCCGATATGGGATATATCTTGCGCGGACAAATGGAGCATCAAACCCACGTTGTAGAATCGGCAACCTGGTTTGCAAGCGTTCAAAACGGTAAGCCAGCCTTCCCAATTGGGGTCGATATTGATACGGGTTATGGCAATGAACCATCATCAGTAATTTTGGCCGTTAGACAAATGCATAAGCTTGGAGCTCAGTTTGTTCAAATTGAAGATCAATTTGGCATTAATAAAAGTTGTGGGCATATGGCTGGCCCTCTGGGGAAGGGTAAAGAAATAATCTCAACTGAAGAAATGATTAAATATCGATTAAACCCTGCAATTTCTTATGCCAAAGATCAGGATGATCTGCTTGTAGTTGCGCGTACAGATGCTGTTGCTGTCGAGGGGACAAAGTCAGCAATTGCGAAGGCAATAGCTTTCAGTGAAGCTGGAGCTGATATTTTGTTTGTTGAAGCTCCAGAAAATGAAAAAGAACTTCAAAGTGTTGCTGATGAACTCAAAGATACATCTTCTTTGGTGCTAGTCAATGTCATAGAAGGCAGCCCGGAAACGCCCTACAAGTCACCTCAACAAGCCCACAAAATGGGGTTCAATATGGCCATATACCCTCTTGGTGCTTTATTCTCATCCAATGATAACCTAGTCAAATACTATAGGGCTATATGTAGGGGTGAGAGCGCTTTTGATGCATTACCGAAAGCGTCCCTAAACGAATGGTTCGATCGCTTTGGCGCCATGATCGGTCGTGATCAAACACAGAATTGGAATCAGTACTTCACCAAGTAGAAAAAAATAAATTGGGAAAATTATCAAGTCATAAATCAGTAACCACCCATATAGCGGGTCACAAAATATGAATTGGTTAGACTAGTCCAGACTAAATCCACCTGATAATTTATTGCAATTGAGAATATTTACGTCAACACATTGATAGTGTGCTATCCGTGAAAGCGGAACTAGCTGCCTGGAATAGTGATCACAATAAACAATAGCTGGTTCTGTAGATTTATCTGATTGCTCACACCGTTTGCGCAGGTGCCTGTACACACGAATGATACTAACATGCTTGTCATTGTTCAGCGTAGCCTGTGCAATGATCCTACCCACCATCGACGGAGACTCCCTTAAGCGATAAACTACGCAGCAGAGGTGCCCTATGACACGATCAAGTAAATCAACCAAAACACGTAAAAAATTCAAATATTTCAGGTATGAGAATCTACCTGCGATATATTATTTTTTATTTTTCCAGATTTCAGGCTGATTGCTCCCGGTTGTAAAATTTGTATATCAAGTCTTGATGCAGATTCCAGCCCACGAAAAATCAAACGAAGGGTAATGTCTGAGCTGGTTAGCCGGCTGTAAAGCAGCTGTGCTAAATGTTTTGCTTCCTGTTCATCGATATCATCCCGCGTTTCAACCTTGAAGGTTAGGCAATCATGAGCATCGATTTTCTCGATAATACAGCGGCAAAAGGAGCTGAAGCCATCAATTGCGGTAATGATATTTTCAAGAGCAATGGGGTAGATATTACCACCATTGATTGTGAACATATTATCGCGCCGTCCTTTGATAGAACTCAAATAGGTGCCGGGATGACCACATTCGCAAGGGCTTTTATGCATTTCTACCAGATCTTGTGTGTTATAGCGAATCAGTGGAAGGGCTTCACGCTGCAGTGCGGTTATCACTAATTCTCCAGTAGCGCCATCTTCACAAGGCTCTGCGGTGTCTGAGTCTATAACCTCCGTATGAAAAAAATCTTCCCAGACATGTAAGTTATGATGGTGGCACTCACTCGCTACTAACCCAAGCTCAGTGCTGGCATACATATTAACTAGCCTGGAATTGAATACGTTTTCATAGTGGTTGCAGAAATTTTCAGAGAATAATTCGCCAACTACAAATATGTTGCGTAAATTGAAGCTTTCCGGTGGTATGTCTTTTTCCAGGCAATGACGTTCCAGTCTTGGCAGCAGTGAGGGTAGGCAGACCATATAATTAAGCTGGCCTTGCTGTAAACTCTGGATATGGTAGTCAATTCCCAGAGATGAATCAGCGGGAATGGTAAGCCCAAAAATCTCACTGGCGGCATGGCAGATCATACCGCTTGATAGGTCATAGTACACAAACACTTATCGAATGGTTCAACACCCGCAAATAAATAACTACGGGCTTGTGATATAACTGCATTCTCAACATCTTTGCGGGTGTAAGGTACTCTTTTGGGAGTGCCAGTACTGCCAGAAGTATGGCAATAGCGAACAATATCGTCATAAGCCATACTGACTTTTGACATGGAACCTGTAAGCATTTCCGAGCTTATGAACGGTAATTGAGCTAAATCTGTACAACTCCGAACGTAACTATTCAGCACCAACCTCCAAAGATTTGAACTTTTCTAATAAAAAATCAGGCCAATCTCCGTTAAGTATTTGCATTAATGCCTCTCCGGAGGAGATCTTATTTTTCTGACAGGTCAATAGATAGGAGCGAATAAGGCTGAAAGCTCTTGCACCCTCTTCAGAGCGAAAGCAACCCGAGATTTTTTTTGTACCTTGGTCATGAGAAGATCTTGCTCTCCCTGATTATTGTTAAACGGTACTTCAAAGTTGAATGCAGGGTTGGTGAATTCCTTTACAGTGATTGAATGATTCAACATTTAAATTGTCCGGCAGGCCCCCATTCAATAAGTTATAACCGAATCTGGTGTTTGAGGGTTTGAAAGAAAGTAGCGCATCTGGTTGATTTGTTGTCGCTAAACAAAGCCAACCAACCAGGAATACGCCGCTATGGACAAGAATACCGTTGTTGATTTTGCAGGTCGACAGAAGGGAGTGGACCCGCTTACTGAGCTTTTGCGCCGAGGAGCGCGCGAGCTGTTGCAGAAGGAAGTGGAGGCAGAGCTGTCGACCTTCATGGAGGGCTTTCAAGACCGCCGCTTGGGCGATGGTCGTTCGGCTGTAGTCCGCAACGGCTACCTACCGGAACGCGATATATAGACCGGGATCGCCCCGGTGAAGGTGAAAGTACCGAAGCTGCGAAGCAAGGACGGCCAATCAGTAACTTTCGGCTCAGCTTTGGTGCCGCCGTACGTACGCAAAACCCGCTCGCTGGAGGCCAGCGTTGCCGTGGCTTTACCTGAAGGGTGTTTCAACCGGCGAGATGGAAGAGGCGCTGTCCATAC
>NZ_JALBWM010000379.1 GCF_023895975.1 Microbulbifer okhotskensis | reverse complement strand
TTTTTCCAAACCATCAAGTAACGAGGTTGACACTGAAGATTCATGCTTTATATACCAATCTATCAGACTCTGTTCTTTTTTATTAATCGGTGTATTGTCACGTCCTTCAGGGGCAAAAACTATTTGGATACGACCTTCCGAAGGAGTATGTGGGCTTACCTCACTATAATCGCTTATTACTTCTCTGAAACCAACCCACGAAGGTAGAGTTTCATTCGCAACCCAACAATCACTCTTTGACAATTCAAACTTCATTTATTTTCCAAAATTCTCTAGTAGTCCTTGCGGTTAATTTTGTAACTTTGTTTTCTCACTTTTTCAGAGCAATACATTGTTACGAATATAGGCATTCTCAAAGGTATTTTTATTAATTACATCATTTTCCGCATGGGCCGCTAGGGAGCCTCCGGATAAATCTGTAATAACCCTGTGAGCCTTGAAGACTGCAGAAACTAGGCACAGCTCGCCCTAAGT
>NZ_JALBWM010000378.1 GCF_023895975.1 Microbulbifer okhotskensis | reverse complement strand
GGATAACCTGGCAGATTTCTGATGAACGAACCCCTGGATACCGCCGTTATCGAGCAGCGCCTGCGCGACCAGGTGCCGGCGTTGCAGCAGGTGGGCGGCGCTGCTGAATATGCCGTGGTCGAAAAACTGACAAGCTTTCGCCACGGCAGTGCCTACGTGGTGCTCGCGAATGAGGAGGATGTGCCCGAGTCTGACAGCCGCTCCCAACGCCGCCCCAGTGGCCGCCAGCAAGTCAAAGCCACCATCGGCGTGATTGTCGCCGCGCGCAATTACCGGGGCAAAACCGGCAGCGAGGCACTACAGGAGGCCAAACCGTTAATAGGTGCCGTCCGCACCGCACTGCTGGGCAACTGGATTCCGGGCGGCCAGTTGCAGCGCCCACTTAAATGGCTGCGCGGCGATGTACTGGACCACGACCGCAGCACCTTACTCTGGATCGATGTTTTCTCTATCACTTACTTCATGGGGGACACCACGTCAT
>NZ_JALBWM010000377.1 GCF_023895975.1 Microbulbifer okhotskensis | reverse complement strand
CAGGCGATGAAAACCTGGCAATAGGATTGCTATGTCTAAAAAAAGCCTGGGTACATTAACGCTGGACCTGATCGCTAAGGTGGGTGGTTTTCAGGAAGGGCTGGATAAAGCTGAGCGCGGTACTGAGAAGTGGAAGCGGCAGCTAAAAAAGAATGTCTCAGCCGTTGGCAAGGCGTTTGCGGGTCTCTCCGTCGCTGCTGCTGGCGCGCTCGCGGTCATGACGGCGCGGGTGCTGGAAAGCTCTGCTGAAATTGAAAACCTATCTGCAGCGGCCAATACCAATACCGGGGAATTCCAGCGCTTAACTTATGCGGCGCAGCGCTACGGCGTTGAGCAGGATAAGGTAGCCGATATCCTCAAGGATACCTCGGATAAGGTCGGTGACTTCCTGCAGACCGGCGCCGGCCCTATGGCGGACTTCTTTGAAAATATCGCCCCGCAAGTGGGTGTTACTGCCGAAGAGTTCCGCCACCTTTCTGGCCG
>NZ_JALBWM010000376.1 GCF_023895975.1 Microbulbifer okhotskensis | reverse complement strand
GCGAAAGCGCGGCCACTGCAAATATCGTCACCATCGACCAACGCCAGGCACGACCTTATCCGCCGGCCAATGTGAAGATTAATGGAAAAGACTGGCCCGAAACAGCCATTAGCCCGCTCACCATTACCTGGTCCCACAGAGACCGCAGCCTCCAACAGGATGTCCTGGTGCCCTGGACGGATGGCGATATTGGCCCCGAAGCCGGCACCACCTATAACCTGCGAATCTATGACGAAAGCAACAATGAAATCCAAAATGATGAAGACCTAACCGAAACCACAGCCGTCGGCAGTGGCGGCAGTGGTAACGCCGCACTTTTACATTTTAACGGCGACGATGGCGGTACAGATATTACCGATGAGTACGGCGGCCAATGGAGCGGCACCAGTGGGGTAAAAATCAGCACCACCCAAAGCAAATTCGGCAGCGCCTCCCTCTACTGCCCAACGGACAATGGCAGCGGCCTGGACCGTGAAACAGAAGATCAAC
>NZ_JALBWM010000375.1 GCF_023895975.1 Microbulbifer okhotskensis | reverse complement strand
TCCAGATAACTTGTTGGCCTTCCCGTAAAACCCATAACAATCAATTCTTTTAAAAACGCGGCGCCAAGTGGTTTGCATAAACGCGCAGGGCGTTAAGCGCCCCACTGGCCCGCGTGGCTGTGGGAGTCGTTACAATGGTTTATTCAGTTTTTTTGCTAGCGCTTCTAAGCGGGTTTTAACCCCGGCTTTTTTGGGGTTGGCTTCCTCGGCGGAGTGATACCACTTGAAAGCGGATTCCAGCTCGCCGACTTTCTCGGCAAATAGCCCGGCCATTTTGTACAGTTTGCCAAGAACAATCGTGTTGATAATTGGCCAGCTATTGCTAGTCACCATCTCTAACACTTCATCAAAATAAGGGCTGGCGCTGGTGTTGTTTTTGTATTGCTTCAATGCCCAGTCGTGCAGACTTTCAGCAACAAAGGTTTGCAGGTCATCAGACTTGAAATAGTGCGGTAGCTTTTGCTGTTGTTCGACGGCGAACTTTGCAAG
>NZ_JALBWM010000374.1 GCF_023895975.1 Microbulbifer okhotskensis | reverse complement strand
GACTACCAATAATCCACTAGCAAGAGCGGTTACACAGAATTATTTACACCCTCAGTTACCGGCCCCACACTACCCATCGTACGGGTCCGCAATGGGCGGTTCCCTATCCTGAATGAATCTCTACACAACGATAGTGTCGAGCAGATCTTCATCTGCGCTGAGTGTCATGGCAGTGCACCATCTCAACTTTATCCGCCTGGAAACATACCGATAGGCTAGCCCCATCTTTTAACCCGTGGAGTTTGGGTTCAGGCCTTCACCCTGTCTAAGGTATTAATCTTGGCATTTGGCTACCATGCCGTCTGCTGACTTCTGTTTAATCACCTTGATCATTACTGACCGAGGCGCTGCTGTGTTCCACCCTTTTCCTCTATCCCCACTATGGTGGCTAGCGGATTGTACCTACTTATGAGTCAGCGGCCACGCTGACACCTTCACAGCAGCAAGCTAAACAGATCTCCCCAGATAAGAACGTGAACTTTCACTACACAACTGCA
>NZ_JALBWM010000373.1 GCF_023895975.1 Microbulbifer okhotskensis | reverse complement strand
CCTCTTGGCGCCTCTCCTGTTTTAGTAACTTCGCCCTCTACGACCGAATCACCGTTTCCTGGCGAATGCCCTTCATCAATGGGATGCACGGTCTTCTTCGAGTCCAATTCATCCCCCTCATACCCACTAGGGTCCGTAAAACTCAAAGGATTATTAAACACATAGCTATACCGATTCCAATTTTGGCTGAAGGTTGGCGCCTGCACAATCGGGTCCGGGCTTAGGAAGCGGCCAAGTGTCGGGTCATAAACCCTCCCGTTCATATGGATTAGACCAGTTCGATCCAAGTGCTCGTGTCCAGTGTAACCCCGATTGGTAGTGAGGAGTTGTACTGTCAACAAATCGGATACCTGTGACTGGCTTAGATTTTTACTCCAATCTTCCTCGCGGCGGCTACCATCCGGGTTAAAGGCGGTACTCAATATTTCCACACCATCTTTATCAGTAATTTTTTCAACTGAACCTAGATGGTCCCTATGGACATATTGGTACTCCCCAGT
>NZ_JALBWM010000372.1 GCF_023895975.1 Microbulbifer okhotskensis | reverse complement strand
GGCACTGGACGAAGATGCCGGCTTTATTGGCGCCCTGGGTGCGCGCCCCAACGGCTTGGCAGTGGACTATCAACTGGTAACCCGAGTAGGTAGTACCGAATATCAGGTGCGTGACACCGGCGCCTGGGCACCCACGGCTGCACTGAAAAGCGATATGGCGCACCTGGACAGCCAGGCAATCCTGGTTAACGACGATGACCTCGACCTGGTGGAAATCGGAACCGCCGCCTTGATAGGTGATGAGATAGTGCGCATCGATGCGCTGGACACATCCACCAACACGCTGAGCCTTTCCCGTGGTTGCGCCGATACTATCCCCAGCACCCATAGCGCTGGCACCCTGGTCTGGTTCTATCAAGACAACGCCGCCGCCGACACTACCGAGTACCTTGATGGCGAAGAGGTCAGCGGAAAGCTCTTAACCCGCACCACCAACCAAACACTCAGCGAAAGCGCGGCCACTGCAAATATCGTCACCATCGACCAACGCCAGGCACGACC
>NZ_JALBWM010000371.1 GCF_023895975.1 Microbulbifer okhotskensis | reverse complement strand
ACAAGATAATTACAGTCACGATTTAAGCTGATTTATATGGGACAGCCCTGGGTGAAACTCCCACTTTACACTCCCGAAGGCAAAACCACAGAACATTATTTGGAAATCCTCAGCGTTGACTCAGATGCATTTCAGATGGCTCAGTCAGAAATGCAGCGAGATCTTGCAACGGCCAACCTGGAAGAGGACAAGGCGAAGCGTTTTGAGCTGGTGAGGGAGGCTAAAGTTGCAGCTGCGGCGGCATTGGTTACCGGTTGGTCCCTTGATGATAAGTTTACTGTGGAGGCAGTGAAAGAGTTGTTGCGTGAGGCCCCACAATTGGTTGAACAAATTGATCGAGCAGCTAGTAATCGCGCACTTTTTTTCGCCAGCGGCAGCAAGACTTCATCGAGTGGGCCTGCTGTCAGTTCAAACTCGACAAGATCCCGAAGGGGTGCAAAGAAAGTCTCCGCCAACAGCTCCAGCAAGTCCAAAAAACAACCGGTATAACTCCCCCGGAGCTTAAGACTA
>NZ_JALBWM010000370.1 GCF_023895975.1 Microbulbifer okhotskensis | reverse complement strand
ATGAGATAAGCCAGGGAATTACCAAACGAGAAGAACAAGTTTGCTACAGGGCAGACATTCCCTACGTGACCCCCGCCGACGGCGGATGGCGCCCCTCAATCCACATGCCCCGCTGGGCCAGCCGTATCACCTTAGAAATCACGGCTATTCGAATCCAGCGTATTCAAGATATCAGCGAAGAGGACGCAAAAGCCGAAGGTCTGCGCTGGCATAGCCTCTACCGGGAGTGGGGCGGTGTCGAATTACACCCTGATTCTCGGCCGGACCTGCCGCAGTGGCGCTGGTATGACAACCCCGTCGAAGCATTTAAAAACCTGTGGGAATCCATCAACGGCGCCGGCAGCTGGGACCAAAACCCCTGGGTGTGGGTTATTGAGTTTCGCCGAGTGGAACAGCAGGCGGAGATTGCCGCGTGAAACTCTGGCAATCCCTCACCGGTATCGCCGCCCTGATCTTCTGCGGCACCAGCCTCGCATTTACCGTGCAGCTGTGGATATCCATGCCCGCAGGTCTCGGCGGGCA
>NZ_JALBWM010000036.1 GCF_023895975.1 Microbulbifer okhotskensis | reverse complement strand
GCAAGCTAAACAGATCTCCCCAGATAAGAACGTGAACTTTCACTACACAACTGCATCATTGACTCTACCCGTTAGATCACCCGGCTAAGCCTTATAGGATGTTTCTGTTCGTCAGCTCGTAGTTTTGCTAGTGGCTTCCTCCCCACAAGACCTCACGGTGTTGCAGTTGCCATTCGCTAGTCGTTAGCATCTAATGGAACCCATTAAACGGTGATCTTCCTTCAGGGGACTTTCACCCCATTAGTCCACGCCCATATGGGCGTACCAAGCACAGCCTGTCGGACAACTGGGACGACGCTTCGCGCCTAAAAGCCCCCGGTTTCCGCAGCTGTGGTCGTTAGAGCTACCAGTAAGATCGAGTGTGATTAATGTTCAAACAAATATGGAAAGGTTGGACTACAGGTGTTTCAGTTATCTTTACACCGCTATTCTTAATTGCTGCCTTGGTACAACCTGACGCCCCTGGGAACATGCTTTTAGCCGTGCCATTAGTTCCGATCATAGCTGCTGGGCAAGGTGTGTTAATTGGGGCACTGGTTTGTCTTGGTCTCAAAATATTGTCATTTAAAAATTAAAATGACTGCCACGCACTCTAAATCGGTTAGTGGTAGTTTCTAGCTACCGGCCCCCACACCACCCATCATGCGGGTCCGCAATGGGCGGCTACCTATCCGTAATGAATTTCTACCCTGCGATCACGTAACGAAACCAACCCCATCTTTTCGAAAACTCATTATTAAATGCAATGTGAATACCCTCAGTTTTTTGCGTTTCGCCAGTAATTTTTACCGGATGAACCGCAGGAGACAAACAGCGATTCACTCACACCCATACACAGTAAATTCCGAACTTTCATTCTGACTCTATGCCAGTTTTTCCAATAGCTCGTCCTTAATCGTCGCCGTATCCAGTAGTCAAAATCAATATCTTGGATGATTTTGTAATTGAAATCCAGAAAAAGAGACTTTATGAGTCCGGGATTCACCAGTCACTCACGCAACAACCAAATTATCGTAGCATCCGGTTTACGATCTTCCGTGCTTATCTTGAGAAACTGGTAAAATATGAAAGGATCTTGTGTCTGACATTCCGGTTCATCATCTAATAGATGATACAAATGCTTTGAATATCAGAACGGCGTCGAAGAACTTCCTTCCAGTATTGCTCTTTCGGGGTAATGAGCGGATTTTATTCAAAGTGCTCCGAAAGTCCCCCCTGATAATCCGCTTATGTAAGTCAATCAATAGATCGCTTTCTTTCAACTTTCGGTAGCGATCATCGAGATCGAAGAAACTCGGCTGTATTTTTGAAATACCCTTCGTTTGAGAATAATTGAGCTATTTTACAGGCTCTCAGACAATTTTTAGAGATGCCTTAAAGTCCATAATCGAGCCTGGAAAAACCTTCAGATTGTCGAAAAGCATAGAAAAATCAATGCTTCAGTTGAATCCGCACGTTAAGCATCAACCCTTTAACCGCGTGAACCGCTAGCCTAGTGCCTTATTAGTTCTGGAATATTTTACCCTGTTCTGTTTAAGATCCATGATATTTATCAGGTTGACGATAAACCAAAGGTCTTTGATAATAAAAATTCCACTAGAACTAAGTTGCCATGGCGCAGCCCAGCTTTGCGGATACGATAATAAAAAGGTTTGAGTGGTGAGAAATACTGCTGCACATAGTAATAGCCCGACCCAGAGTAGTTGTCTGATATACAAACCCAAAGCGAAGATTACCAGCGCAATCAAATCATAGATCCCGATCAGGTTGGAGGCCATTTGAACACTAAAGAAGCTGTACAGCCAGGACATCAATGGTGAGCTACGAACCAAGCCCTCTATTCCCTCCGCTTCGATGGTAGTGAACTTCATACCACCAATCCACAATAACACCAGGCCGATAGGGAAATAATTTATCCATATTAAAACACGTGGACTTAGCTTGTCCCGACACAACCAGGTTACTGCAATTGCCATTAGTGCAAAGTATTTAATTATACCCTGCCCAGAACCAATTGCCGGAAATCCGCTCAGGGAAGCAATCCAGTGGGTACTACCCAGAAGACTAAGTAGCGGGATTATCGATATAACAATGACGATGCCAGCAAGGGGTTTAATCAATCGACAGGTATAGAGTGACAGCGCGCTTAACACCGCTACGATAATAAATACGATTGCGGTGACAATACGGATAGTTGCCAGGGTGCCATCAGCACTGACACCATAAAACTCAAAAATTGATTTAATTCCACCCCACTGCCCACTAATTAGTGCAACTGACATCATCGCAAAGACGATGGTCAAAAGTCCAAACGGCAACTTTCGAAATAAAATACTCATGGTGTGGCGACCCGCTAGTCAGTTGAATTGTGCTGTCGCCAATGCGTCCAGCGCCCACCTTTCCGCCATCAACGCCTAGACCAGGCTGTAAAAGTCATCGGGGAAGGTTTATCCACTATTTGTCGCCGTTGCCTGGAAAATATTACATTGCTTCTCCGTGATATTTCACACAAGGCCCCACTCCCTCAATACATGATTTACCAAGCGGGCTTCACTCCAGGATCAAGGTTCCACGGTACATTTGCATCTGGCAATTAAACGGGTATTCACCGGGCTCTGCTTCTGGAATCTCCACAGGGGTCGCTTTGTTGAGCGCGAGTTCAGCACTAACCTCGAGGTCTGGGAACAATACCCATTCGGAGCAGGGACTGGGATCTTCTCGTCGAAAATACAGAGTGACAGCACAACCCGCTGGCAGTCGGATACGGTCCGGTTCATAGACTCCATCCTTAACCAGAATTTGCAATTTTCCGGCACTGGAGACTAGTTGCCCCGCACTTCGTTTTGGCCCCAACCAGAACCACCAGATAACCGCGAGAATAATCAGTAGGCCAATGGCATTTACAAGAATTATGGCCATCAATGAGTCTCCGACGGTTTGAAGAAGCGCAAGCGGTTGGCATTGGTCACCACTGTCAGGGAGGAAAAGGCCATTGCCGCACCGGCGATTACTGGGCTGAGCAATAGACCGGTCACGGGGTAAAGAACCCCTGCCGCAATCGGGATACCCAGGGAGTTGTAAATAAAGGCGCCGAACAAATTTTGTTTGATATTGCGCAGAGTGGCGCGTGACAACTCTATAGCATTGGCGACACCATGCAGGGAGGAGCGCATCAATGTGACATCGGCACTTTCTATTGCCACATCAGTTCCGGCACCAATAGCAAAGCCTACATCAGCACGGGCCAAAGCGGGGGCATCGTTAATGCCGTCGCCGACCATTCCCACCCGCTCACCTTTGCCTTGAAGCTCAGCGACAATGCGCTCTTTATCTTCCGGTAACAGCTCCGCGTGTACCCGGTCGATACCGAGGCGCTCGGCAACCGCCTCGGCACTCGCGCGGTTGTCCCCGGTGAGTATTTCGATACGCAGACCAAGATTTTTCAAGCGGATAATCGCGGCTTCTGCATCTTCGCGAATCGGGTCCGCCACCGCAATAACGCCTTTGATTTTTCCATCCACCGCAGCATAGATCACCGTGCGCCCAGCCTCGGCGAGCTTGGCGGCTCGCTCCTGCCAGGGACCCAGCGAGAGCCCCTCTTTGGCCATCAGTTTGTTATTACCCAGCAACACCTTGTTGCCCCTCACAACTCCGCTGACACCGTGGGCGTTTATTGCCTCAAAATGAGTGGGGCGCTCTAGATGTAGCTGCTTGTCTTGGGCTGCAGTGACTACGGCTTCTGCCAGCGGGTGCTCCGAGCCCTGTTCCAGACTCGCCACCTGCTGTAGCAGCTCATCACTATCACCGTCACTATCAATATCCGTCAGTCGCGGCGCGCCTTCGGTAAGGGTGCCTGTTTTATCCACCACCAATACATCCAGAGTGCAGGACTGCTGCAAAGCTTTGCCGTTGCGCACCAATACACCGTGCTCAGCGCCCTTGCCCACCCCCACCATGACAGACATGGGTGTGGCCAGTCCGAGCGCACAGGGGCAGGCGATAATCAGTACAGAGGTCAGTACTACCAGCATGTGAGCAACACGCGGCTCCGGGCCTAAGTTGAACCAAACCAGAGCCGCTACCACGGCGATAATCATCACCACCGGTACAAAGATAGAGGAGATTTTGTCCGCCAGGCGTGCAATAGGCACCCGCGAACTCTGGGCGTTTTTTACCATTTCGATAATCTGCGCAAGGCGAGTATCGGCACCCACCTTCTCTGCACGAAACAGTAAACTGCCATTCTTATTGAGTGTACCGGCGGCCAGGCTGGCCCCTTCAACTTTTTTGACCGGTACCGGCTCGCCGGTAAGCATCGCTTCATCCACCAGGCTACTGCCTTCCAGTACCACCCCATCTACCGGAATTTTCTCACCGGGGCGAACGCGCAACTGATCCCCTGCCTGCACCTGCTCAATGGGCAAGTCCACTTCCCGGCCATCGCGCAAAACCCGCGCGGAGCTATCTTGTAACTCGAGCAGTTTTTCCACTGCGGCACTGGTGCGGCCGCGAGCCCGAACTTCCAGTGCTTGTCCAAGGCTAATCAGGCCAATAATCATGGCGCTAGCCTCGAAATACACATGGCGTGCAGCCTCGGGTAACAGGTGGGGAACCAGAACGACCATCATGGAAAACAGCCAAGCAGTACCGGTGCCCAGAGCGACCAAAGTGTCCATAGTCGCATTGTGGTGGCGCAGGGCTTTCCAGGCACCGCTAAAGAAATGCCCGCCACAGAACACCAACACAGCCAGAGTGATCAGCCCCATCCCCCCCCAGACCAGTTGCTCAGCGGGGGTGTTCACCGAAACGTTATCAGTAATCAGCCCCCAAGCCATTAGAGGGACGCCCACGCCCAGCGCAAATGTCGAACGCCACAATAATTGGCGATAGTGGCGCTGTTCTTGCTCCCGCTGCTCGGCTCGTTGCTGTCGTTCACTGCTCTGTAGAAGCTCAGCGCCGTAGCCAGCTTGGCGTACGGCCTCTACACAAGACTCAACGTTCACATTACCTTGAATCAATAGCGTTTTATCTGCGAGGTTTACGCGGGCACCGGAGGCCCCCGGCAACGCATTGACAGCCGCCTCGATTTTGTTTGTGCAACCTGCGCAATTAACCCCACTCAAGCGGAACAGCCTTGGCCCTGATTGTTGTTCCTTTGTCATTTTCCTCTCCCACGACACCAATTTCAGTGACAAAGTTACAACCTTACCGTTAGGGGAAGGCAAGCGTTTGTCTCGGGTGCCCTGTTGCGACACCGCAGCCATTTCATCTGTTAGCTTAGCGGCTGGTATCGGGCGCCGGAAAAGGCCGGTCATTCGCCAATGTTCGCGCATGCTCTCCAGCGGAATGTTATTATTGCGCCATGACACATCCCCTGCTTCCCGAAAGACCCCTTTGCATCTCCCCTTCTCTGGCCGCTACCGTGGGCCTGGAGGAGTCTGTGCTGCTGACTGCATTGGGCGACCTGGTCCCTTTTCTACCGCTGGAACCCTATGCCGGCCGGGACTGGTATACCGCTGCGGGAGAGCAGCTGTATCTATTGCTACCTTTTTGGCAGGCAGCGGATATTCAAAGAGTGGCTACCAGCCTGCGCAACCAGGGCGCGCTTCTGTTGGGAGCCGCACCGTTTGGCAGTAGTGAGGTCCTGAAATTTACCCTACCCGGGGAATACAAGCGCCCCGGTGCAGCTACAGCGGCACCTCCGGCGACTCCGGCGACTCCGGCAAACCGCAATGCCAATACCATTGCCCCCAGTTGGCAACCGGACAGCGAGACCATGGCCCGCATTGCCCAGCTGGGTATCCCGGAACATTATGTCCGCGAGCAGCTGCCCGAATTCGTGACCTATTGGCGCGAAAGGGCCGAACCCCGACACTCCTTTGGCTCCCTGTTTATGCGTCAAGTAAAGAGCAAGTGGGAAGCTTTCCGCGCAACCGCGCAGCGCAAGCAACCCCTGCCCAGTGCCTGGCAACCCAATGATGAGACCTTGCGCAAATTGGCCGACGAAGGTGTACCGAGCACCTTTGTCAGCCGCGGTCTGCAACGCTTTCTCGACTATCACCGCTCCAGCGGCAAGCAGTCTATTTCCTGGGACCTGGAGTTCAATGACTGGATCCTGGAGGATTGGGAGAAGCAGGACACGCCCTTTATCGAAAAGCGCAAACCCACTGCCATGGCCCGCGACTGGCAGCCCAGTGAGCACACCTGGGAGCAACTACAGCGCTTGGCGATCAATCCACGCTTCTCCGCAGAACTGCTTCCGGAGTTTATCTACAAGTGGACTGAGCGCGGCGGCCACAGCGCGCGCTGGGGCGAGCTGTTTATCGAATACGCGCGGGAGGAATGGGCCTACTACTGTCAGGGTATCGAGAAAAACCCCGTGGCCAAACCTATTTCACGCAACTGGCAACCGGGCGGTGACTGTCTCAGTCATCTAATGAACCAGTGCGAAATTGACCGCGACTTTGCCCTATCTCTGGTCGCAGAATTCATCATTTACTGGCGCGGACAGAACGCCGCGCGTAAAAGCTGGGACGCCGTATTTGTGCGTCATGCCCGTCATCAATGGGCAGAGCGCAACAAGCTGGCAATAGGAAATTCTTATGGCAATCCAAAAGACTCCCACAACAACACCAACCAGCGCACCCGCGACCGATCAATCGGCGACATACTCACAGACACAAACTGGTAATACTCAAAACCAGGAAGTACTGAACGAAAAGAAGCGCGCGATTAACGAAGTGTTTGCGCTGTTCAAATTGAATTATCATAACCAGTTCAGTGCGGCATTTCCCGATACCGAAACCCTGCATCACGCCAAACGTCTATGGCTTGAAGCCCTTGCCGCCTTTGCGCCGCAGGATATTATGCTCGGTGCCAAACGCGCTATTCTGCAGAGCGAATACCTGCCGACCGTACACAAAATGTTGAAGTTATGTGCCGCAGGAGAAAATGGTCTGCCTGAAGCCCGCGCCGCCTATCGCGAGGCCTGCAACGCACCCAGCCCTAAAACCAATTTCCACTGGAGCCATCTCGCGGTCTATCACGCCGGGCGGGAGTCCAACTGGTTCTTCCTGGCAAATAATCCAGAATCAACCGCTTATCCGGTATTTGCCGAACACTACCGTAAAATTTGCGAACGGGTATTGAAAGGGGAGCAGCTCACAGCCCCTGAACAATTAAAGTTGGAGGAAAGCCCCAGCACGCCGCTTTCAAAAGAGGAGAATACGCGCAGGCTCGCCGAGCTACGCGCTCAGTTAGGGATTTAATAGTTTCCAGCTTTTTCGCACAGTGGGGGTTGTAGGGCAAAGGTCCCAACCCCAGCGGCCTGTAAAAAATTTTGGACCAATTAATGCCTGCCGATATCACCAGCAAAACCCAGGTATCTCAGGGACTTCTTTAGGCGTTTTCGTGCCAGTGCCTCGTTAAATCTCACCAGAAATACAGCTGCCCCCCAGGATACAAGCTGCGAAAGAAATCAAAACACCCGCTGCCTGAGCTGTTACTCTCTAAGATTTACTATTTCCTAAACTCGAGAAATAGAGATACTATCGATAATAACAAGCAATTATTCGACTGGCATCATTTAAGTGGCCGTAGTGTTATGTCAAAAGTACTGGGGGCCTCGGCCGTAGTTTTCTTTGCCTTTATCCTGTGGATTTTCTACTTGGCCAACACTGGGTCCAGCAGTGTGTTGTTTGATCTTACTCAAGCCATCCCATTTGGCGATAAAATTGGCCATATCTTTCTATATGGTACTTTTAGCATTATTTTAATACTTGCTACCCGCTCGACCTCTTCCCGTTTCGGCCCCGTGGAAATATATTATGGCGCCCTCGCCGTACTGATTTTCGCCCTGACAGAGGAGATAAGCCAAGCGTTTATTGTAAACAGAACGTTTGATCTTATTGATTTGGTGTCCGATTTAATCGGGGTAATCCTTGCCAATATCCTAGTCTATTATTTCAACAAATTAAGACGCCGAAAATTATCGATGAAGAGCTGATATCAAGTTGCCAATAGACGCTACCTATTCCGCCCCCAGCAGTTCATTCACTTTTCGCCAATCAACCAACTTGAAATTTTGGCTTCTGCCCGGCATTCGGTTGCGCCCATCCTGGACGATTAATACACCCTCCGGATATTGCGGCCCCAAGCTCGCACTGGTCACGTCCAGGCCATCAGTTTCAGAACTGCCATCCACACCCAGACGGGCGTTCATACCGACCTTAAAACGAGTGATAAACTCGCGACCATCACGGCTAAATAGCACATAGCTGTCATTTCCCTGGCTGGACACCACCAGATAGCCGTCATCGCTGTCCCCTTGGTAAAGCGCAAGTCCCTCAATGTCCGCAATCAATGTTTTATCATTCACTTCCGCCACCAGCGCCGGAATAGCCTCACCTGCGGCAAATGCCCGGAGTTCCAATCGCCAAATTCCCCGATCCTCCTCTGCAAAAAACAGTACATCACGCTGATCATCTACTACACACCCCTCCACTTGACTTTCAAGCTTCAACGTTGCGTTCTCTATCACCTCAAAATCGTCAAAAGCCTCCGAAATGTTTATTGCAAACTGATGGAGACTGCCATTTTTATCAGAAACCCAGGCGAATAATCTGGACTGAGTCTGCTGCAAACAGAGCCCGTAAGGATCAACCAATGCAATAGCACGGTACCCCAAATGCTGCACTTCGCCACGGTGACTGATTGCAAAGAGATCTAAACCGGGGTTCGACCGGTTGGAGGCTACCGCGACGGCACTCATCGAGGGGTGAGAGATATGGCGTATGTCCACATTATTAACCCGGCCAACGGCAAAGTGCTGCAGCAATTCACCGGAAAGCCGGTAAATATTGAGCCCCTTTTTTTTATCGGTACCAATCACCAGGCTGTCTTCTGGGGCCTGGGGGTTAACCCAGATAGCGGGATCATCGGCAGCATCACCGGCAGAAGCTACTGGCTGGGTCTCAGTCTGGGCGGGTATGCTGGCAATCGCCTCAACGGGCACTACAGCAGGCCTATGAGCCTTCTCTACAACGGGCAGGGGAATATGCGTAATCGCTTTATGATAGCCATCCAGCACCACTAAATCCCCCCCCATTCGCTCTAGGGAAATGGGCTCAACATCACCCTGCTCAAGTAAAGAGATGGATTGAACTTCCATAACCGGATTGGCAAGGTCAAAAGCTTGTATACCCCCTCTTGCAGCCACCCACAGCCGGTCCATCGGGAAATCTAGCCACAGGCTGCCGAAGTCGCTGCCGAGCATGTCACCAGCGACTAGCACTTTACGCTCCTCATCTTTCTCGGCATCGGCATTCAAACTCAAAACACCTATCGGAGGTTGAGAGACCAGCAATCGCCCTCGACGGGAATCGAAACTGCAACTTTGTACCTGCTCGCCAAAATAGAGTGGCCGAATTAGGGTGAACACGCTTTGCCGGGCTTCAGGGGAAACCAGGTACTCGGCACCCAAACCATCTTCCCCGATTGAAAATAAATGACTCCGCCCGGCCTGTTGGGAAAAACACAGAGCGCTGCGTGGGCCGACATTCTCAACGCGACCCAACAACTCAAATAGCTGCTTTTTATTCTCTTTTTCGGACAATTGATAAAGCCGAATCTGTTCAAAACGTCCCTCATAAGCCGCAATTAAGTAGGTACCCTTACCCTTTGGAAACACGTCTAGCTGCTCTATTCTTCCCGCCTGCACAGCCCGTATTTCTGCCGACTCATCAACAAGCACTAATCCTCGATCTTCACTAGCGAGCAAAAAGTAGGGCTGCCCTTCAAAGAAGACAGACACCATCTGCTCGGCAGCAATGCCGTTTAATGGAAGCACTTTGTGCGGTATCAAATCCTTACCGTTTTTCTCAGCATTACATCCGAGCAGGGATATGCAGAAAAATACACAGGTAATAAGAGGGCGCATAGTAGGGCCTTATTAATCACGTTGATGTGTAGACGTTATCTGGGATCACTTAAAACACAAAGCCGCCGCTGGATTTGCGGGGGCCTTGTACAAGGGAGGATTTATCCCGGCGGGTTAACCTCTATAGGAAGGGTGTGGTGCAAACCTCGGATTGAAAAAATCACAAATATCTTATCAACAAGCTATTAGAAGGTACTGTAACTGAGCCCTATCGCATAAGTAGGGCCATACTCTTCATACTGGCCATTAAAGCCTGAACTGTGCACATAGTAAGGTTCATCGGTAAGGTTCACGCCGGTAAAACTCAATTGCAGCCCATTGTCAAAACGGTAACGGGCAGAAAGGTCCAACTGTAGATGATCCTCCTCGTAGCGATCATTCCCCGCGTCTTCCAAGTCGACATCCAGCAACCGCTCACCCCGGAAGGCCGCAGAGAACCGCATACTAAAAGCATCTTGTTCATAACCAACAACAAAGTTACCCACAATGTCCGCCTGTGAGGGCATCGGAATTTTGTTACTGCGCTCGCTGCGGGTGTCGAGCCCCAAGTCGGCCTCAGAATCTGTAAACGTTGCATTGACCCTCAACAGAAAGCCATTGTCAAACCCTTGCGTCCAGGCCAGTTCAGCGCCACTGATACGAGCGCTGTCGCCATTTATTGGCTGCCAAACCTCAGCATCATCCACACTTAAGTTGCCGATAAAGCGGGTGGGATCAACCGTACTGGAGACCTCAGACATCACAATAAAGTTATCGATACTTTTGTGAAATAGACCCAGGGAGAACATCCCCAGATCTTCCGCATAATATTCTGCAGAAAAGTCGATATTGTGGGATTCGTAGGGGGCCAACGCTGAATTTCCAGCCTCAACCTCCAGCTCCCCCTCATCGTATTCAATCTTGTCAGGGGAAGGGTTCAAATCGCCGAATGATGGACGTGACAGGGACTCGGAGTAGGCCGCGCGCAATACAATATTATCGCTGTACTCAAATTTGTAATTAACACTCGGGAAGAAATGGTCATACTTTTTTTCAAAGTTGACTTGAGTGGCATAAACCTCATCTGCGATTACTTCAGCACCCGGCAAAGGCTCTTCAGATTCCACCACATTGACACCTTCAGCCGTAAAATCAGTTCGCTCATAGCGAACACCGAAAACCAGCTGAGAAACATCAAATTCGATAGTATTCATCACGTATAAGGCTGCGATGTCCTCATCCATGGCGTAATCCCGAGCCGAAACCAGGGCGGTTTCAGTTTCATCCAACTCAAAGTCAGGCAGATTTGCGTTGATAAAGCTGTTCAAACCGCCAACATTTACACCCGGTCCAAAAGCGCCCAGATCATAGTCGACGCTGCTTCGAACAACGTCAGCAAGGGTGTAATCTCCTCCAAATCCTTCGTAAACAGACGCATTTAAATCACCGTTTTTTCCCCGCTGACGCGCATGCAACCCAAATTTAATCATCGATGGTTTCCCGGCCCAGTCGATTTCGCGACTGAAATCGAGACGAAAACTCAGCTCTTTATCTTCAGTAAAATTATCTTCAATCACCAGCTCATCAAGTACATAGCTGGCCGGATTTAATACTGCTTCGACATCTTCGCTGCCCACTGCCATACGAGGTGTATCACCGGCCTCCACATAGCCCAGACGCAGGGAATCCAGAACAAAATCTGTATCTCGACGATTCGGTTCGGACTCCTCCGCATTGGAATATCCCAACGCATAAGAGACATCCCACGGGTCAAAAACGTGCTCACCGCCAAACACCACCGAGATAATTTCCTGCTCCTCAAGACGATCCTTCAGCGACTTTTCCAGAGCAGCCTCTTCCCATTGGGCAGAATTTTGTGAAATAGTTTCAGGCTCATCGCGCTCATCGCCAAGCTTCCAGGAGTTGCGCTGGCGGATTTCCTGGTCGGAAAAATCGGAGTACAGGCTGTGAAGATAGAGCCGGGAATCATCGCCGAGATCCAGATCGAAGTTAGCGGCCACCCCTGTGCGCTCACGGCTGATGGTGTAATCCCTCTGTTCTATTTCAGTGGTACCCATACCGACGGAACCATCCTCTGCAGTAAATTCCTCCCAAGAGCCATCGGTCTCAATGTTTTCTGAGCCGAAATCGCGCTCTTGGTGGCTCACCGCCAATGCCACACCGAGTCGGCGCTCACCATCCAGATCAAAGATACTGGTCATGGTTGCAGCCATTTTGGGGCTGTTTTCATCCTGCAGCTCACTGTAGCTGTTTTCAGTGGTGAACTTATAGGGACTGCCATCATAATCCAGAGTATTCAAACTCTTAATCTCAATGGCACCGCCAATAGAGTCAGCGCTCATATCCGGAGTCAGGGTTTTGAAAACCTCAAGACTGGCAAGCAGGTCAGAGGGAATCACATCTAGGGCCACTGCCCGGGTATGGGTTTCTGGCGCCGGTAAACTGACACCATTGATAGTGGCAGCATTCAGGTTGGGATCTATCCCCCTGACACCGACGAATCGGCCCTCCCCTTGATCCCTCGTAATAAACACACCCGGCATTCTCTGCAGAGCTTCTGTGACATTGGCATCGGGAAGCTCGCCAATGGCATCAGAGGTTTGAACGGCGACTACTTTATTGGAATCGCGCTGCCGATCCAGGTCACTGCGCGCATTGCTGGCTTGAGCAGTCACCGTCACTGTTTCCATTGCCTGGGGCTGGTCACTTTGCGCAACGGCATTTGCAGCAATTAGAGCAGTTGCCAGTAACGCCAGAGGCATCCCGAGCAACGGTAAACCTGTTGCATTATATTTCATTGCGTCCCACTCCCATTTTGCTGATGGTTTATTGGATTGGACGCAGACTAGAGCGCAGTGATGAACTTTACGTGACGTTTTTTTTAAGCTTGTCATCACCGTGTCAGATAGAACCGTGACAATGGTTCAAAATTTTTAATATATATTCTATTTACCCAAAAAAATGAATCCGCGTCGCTCTATAGAGCCAAATAGGCAAGAAACTTTATTTCCCGATCATTTTGTCTGCCCTCATTGAGGAGTACTTATGAACGATAATCCCAAAGATCCTACGCGACGATCTCTATTTAAAATTCTGGGTAGTGCCACTGCCGTAGGTGTAACCGGTAGTTTATTGCCTAGCTGTAACACAGAGAAAAATGGCAAGCAGCAATCCCTGACCTTTAACGAAATTCCTCAGACACTAGATTTTGCACATCATTTCCCTGTCGGGTATCGGGCCGATATATTATTGCGCTGGGGAGACCCGCTGCACCATGGAGAAAACAACTTCGAGCCAGAAAAACTAACGCCAAAAAGCCAACAGCGGCGTTTTGGTTATAACAATGATTTTATTGCCTTTATGCCGCTGGCCCCCGAGGTCCTTTCAGCTCAAGGGCATATTCATCTGCGTAGCAAAAACAGCCATCGAGGACTTTTGTGTGTCAATCACGAATACACTCAACCCCACCTGATGTTCTCCGGCTATAACAATGAATATAGTGCTACCCAGGGAGTGACTGCCGATCATGTCGCCATAGAGCAAGCTGCGTGTGGACACTCCATCGTGGAAATTGAAAAAGGAAAAGATGGCTGGCAGCCCGTGACTGACAGCCCCTATAACCGTCGAATTACTGCGACAACGGCAATGGAAATTGCGGGCCCTGCCGCCGGGGATGCACGCCTGAAAACACATCAGGACCCCAGCGGTACAGAAGTGCTCGGTACTATCGGTAATTGTGCCGGAGGAAAGACCCCATGGGGCACCGTATTAATTGCCGAAGAGGGTTTTGGCGGCGCCTTTCAGGGGAACCCCGAACTCATTGAGGATGCCAGGGAAGCCGTCAATCATCGGCTCTTTGGGATCAAAGCGGAAAATCGCAATTGGGGTGACTATGACCGCCGTTTTGATATACAGGTAGAGCCCAACGAGCCCAATCGCTTTGGCTGGATGGTGGAGTTTGATCCCTATGACCCCCAGTCGAAGCCGCGAAAATTAACCAGCTTGGGCCGTTTTGAGCACGAGGGATTTACTCTCGTGTGTAAACCCGAGCAGCCCGTGGTGGCCTATGGCGGCGATGATGACGAGGGTCAATTTGTTTACCGCTTTGTTTCTCAGCATCACTATCAGCCCGATAATCCCTCCGCAAACTGGCAACTCCTCACCGAAGGCACTCTCTACGCTGCCCGCTTCGCCGATGACGGCAACGGGCAATGGCTGCCGCTGATATATGGCCAGGGGCCGCTCACAGCGGCAAATGGCTTTCGCAACCAAGCCGATGTCATGATTGATACGCGGCGCGCGGCGGCAATGCTGGGCGCCACGCCGATGGACAGGCCCGAGGATGTGGAGACCAACCCCCACAATGACTGTACCTACGTGATGCTGACCAAAAACAAGAAACGCGGCAGTGACAATCTGGATGCCGCCAACCCCCGCGCCCGCAATATTGCCGGCCATATACTGGAAATAGTACCGCCCGGAGTCAAAGGAAACCGCGACCACTCAAGTGCCAGTTTTCAGTGGCAACAGTTTCTTCTCGGCGGTAATCCCAATGCTGAAAATCCCGCCGAACGCGGTGCCTATGGTCAGCAATCCCATTACGATATCTCCAGCCACGGCTGGTTTGCCAATCCCGACAATGTCGCTTTTGACCCCAAAGGCAATATGTGGGTTGCCACTGACGGGTGCGAACGCTTTGGTTTCCACGACGGTCTCTGGGCTATGGCCACCGAAGGTCCCCTGCGCGCGGCGCCCAAACACTTTTTTGGTTGCCCGAGAGGCGCCGAGGTCTGTGGCCCGGAATTCAGCCCAGATGGCAAGACGCTATTTATTGCCATACAGCACCCCGCAGATGCTCGCAATTCAACTTATGATCAACCGCTACATCGTTGGCCGGACAACGACCCAAAACTACCACCGCGCCCCTCGGTACTGGCGATTTACAGGGAGGATGGTAAAGAAGTCGGTAGTTAGACATTTTTTATGACTGTGAAGGGACCCTGCTAAAATTTTAATCTAAAGCTGTTTTTCGGCCTCACCACCCGCTTATCGACCGGCTGGTAATGGTCTTTTAGCCGAGGTCCCTATGACATTGTGGAGTGAGTTCGTGTTACGCCGCCTCTGTAGCGCGTTATGTGCCACCGGTTTACTCCTGTTTTTTTCCCTGCCCAGCAGTTCCCAGGTCCCTGAAAATGCAGTCAACCTTAGGGGAAGTGGCGCCAGTTTCCCCTACCCCATCTACGTGGAATGGTTTCGCCAATTCACCCATCGCGAAAACAATATTTTTATATTTTATGAAATGAGCAGTAGCAGCGACGGCATTCGGGATTTCCTGGGCCACACTGTGGATTTTGCCGCCTCAGATGCAGCCATCGGTATTGATGAATTAGATCAAATAAAGGAGGGCGCAGTGGTTCTACCGGTGACAGCAGGTGAGGTGGTGCTGATTTTTAACCTTCCCGGCATTGAAAAACTTAAGCTGTCACGAGAAGCTTATAGCGGGATTTTTTTAGGCGAGATTACTCATTGGAATGATCCCAAGATTACAAACAACAATCCGAAATTAAAATTGCCAGCCACAGAAATTACCGTGGTTACCCGCTCGGAGAGTTCGGGGACTTCCTATATTTTTTCCGGGCACTTGAGCAGCGTAAGCGAGCTCTTCCGCGAAAAAATTGGCCTGGACAGATCGCCTGAATGGCCAAAAATCCCAAGATTTGTCAAAGCGCCGGGGAATCAAGGCGTCTCTGCCTGGGTAAGGAAGAAACCAGGGGCAATCGGCTATGTAGAGCACGGGTTTGCACAACTTATCGATCTCGATGTGGCAACGTTGGAAAACCGGGCGGGCAACTATATCGAAGCGGGCCCCAACAGTGGTGCCGCAGCCCTATCCGAAGTGGAGTTCCCCAAGACTGCACTGCCCATCAGTGGCGCGCCAAATCTGATCGCCTGGGTATGGGACCCGAAAAAGGAAAATGCCTACCCGATTACCAGTTTTTCCTGGCTACTTCTCTATGCTAATCAAACCGATGGTAAAGCAAAAGCCCTGCGGCAGATGTTGGTTTTTATGTTGAGTAAAAAATCCCAGGCTGAGGCCGGTACTTTAGGTCTGGTACCACTACCAGAGAATATACGTATCAAAGTACTGAATGCGGTCACTTATGTACGCTAAGTTATCAGGTTTCTGCGCATTCGATAATGCGGTTTCTTCCAGCGCGTTTTGCCTGGTAAAGCGCAGCATCCGCCCTCTGCATCAATTCCAGAATTCCCTCTTCCCCCTGTAAGCCGGCAATGCCAATACTCGCCGTAAACTGAACTTGCCCTACCGCACTCTTAATCACAATTTTGGCAATATCCCGATGAATACGCTGAGCCACAGCCAATGCGCCCTCAGTACTGGCGCTAAGCACCAAGGCAAACTCCTCACCTCCAATACGGCCAAATATATCCACATCCCGCACATGCTGAGAGATAACCCGCGTAGTGGCGCAGAGCGCCTGATCACCAATCAGATGCCCATGGATATCATTGACTAATTTAAAGTTATCAAGATCTAACATTAATACATAAAGTGGAAGGTCGTTTTTAATTGCCACTCTCACCAGACTGCCAGACTCCTCAAAGAAGCAGCGACGATTGAATACTCCAGTTAAGGGGTCAGTACGAGCTTCTTGTTCCGCCCTTACCTTGGCAAATTCGAGTTCTTGAGTTCGCAATTGCACTTGGTACTCAAGGTCGGTTCTTGAAGCCTCCAGATGCTGAAGATATTTTCTCTCAGCCACTTCTTTTTGTCGGCGCAAACGCTGCACCATCAAACTAATAGCGATCATAATTGCGAGCATCTCGACAAAAGAGGCAACCGGTGGCCAGTAATAATTTATCGGATTGTGTACCACAAACCCCAGGTCCCGCATCGCTTGAACCAAGAGTCCCAGCACCAAAGTAGCCCAACCAAGGGCAAATACTGCAGCGGCACTATTGCCCTGCCGCCATCGCACCATCGCAACAATAACAACACCCGGATAGAGAAATAGAGCAAGCACCATCAAAATATCGGCCATTGCCTCCCACTGAAAAACCACACAGATGATTAACAGAACTCCGTTCAGCATAATAAGCTGAAGGACGTAATCCATGCGTGGGGTGTATTTTGCCGTTTCCAAGAAGCATCTGGAAAATAGAATTCCAGTTAAAATCGCTGCCGCACTACTAAGAGAAAGGTAACTCCAATGAAAATTATCTTGAATAAGGTATTGATGGGTATATCCCAAGAGGGTTCCCCAAACCCATATCTTAGCGGCAGAATAAACTGAATAGAGATAGAGGATATTCTCACGCATAGTAATTGCACCAATCAACGCGAGAATTGCCATTAAGAAATATCCGCCGAAAAGAAACGACGTTAAAATTGCTTCCGTTTTACTCCTTTCTTGTAACTGTGAAGGTGTCCAAACACGCATACTGGGGAAAACTACACCCAGGGTGCCCGCATCAAATTTTACCATCATCTCTTTGGAGGAAGACGGAGGTATAGTTATTGGAAAAGCGAAGCGATGATGCTTTATTGCCCGAGCGGAAAAAGGCTGACTAATAGATAGATTTGCGCTCTCGACATAGGGGCCAGTACCACCGCGTAAACGCGAAAATGCCATTAACCCCATAAGCTGATTATCGATATATTCAATTGAGACAGTTACCGCACTGCTGCTGGAATTTTTCAATACAAAGTGAGACCAGAAGGCGCCGGACTTCAGCCCTGTAGATCCGGCGCTGTCTAACGGCACAAAATATTTCATCTTATGGGCCGCAACAGCGTCAGAGACACTTTCCATCCCCGTCACATCGTGCCAAATTTCATTTAAGCCACTGAGCTTGCTACCCGCCTCTAGAGATGTCACTTCAAGTACAGGGTGTGCCTGGCTAACCTGAGGCAATAGTATGAACCCCAAGAAACTAAAAACAGTCAAGCACCATGCAGAACGGAAGTACCATTTAATACTGTCCGGTAAGATATCGAATTGAATCCCGCCAATTTTTCTATTCATTGTCAATATATGGGGGCGTAAAAATCTCGCCTTTATATAGGCTATCTCTGTCAGTGTAAACGCGACGGTTCAATTAAATAGAGAGCTATTCTGACCCGAGTTGAAAATATACCCTCAATACTAGAAAGTCATAAAGTGATAGATGCATACACCCTATTACCTCTAATGGAAAACACTTAGAGCTGATTAAAAAACAAACAGATTCACCCTGAAATTATCAAGCAACTGAAGAAAGTGTTTCCTGCCTTTCGCCATTAATCAGTCAGGCACTGTATTGTTAAACTTCCTCGTACCCGCTAATCGATCGCCCCCCTTTAACTAGAGATATCAATATAGTCTACGAAGGGTACACAACCTTTAATGCGTCCAAGAAAGATGGAATATTGACGATTACTTTTGACTATCCATCGGTCAATAATCAGGGACTGCCCATGTGGGCGGGTCTAAATATCCTGGCACAAGAATTGGAGAGACACAGGAAGATAAAAGTCGTTGTATTTTAGTCTGCTAATCCTGAGATTTTTATCGCCCACGCGATGTTATTTTCTTAGGGGTATATCCACTGAAGCAGTATCGCGGAATGAGGTAAAAGTCTTGAATTTATAGATTATTCTGGAGAGAATCAGTAAACTTCCACAAGCCACCATTGCGTAAATAGAAGGGTTTGCATGCGGTGGTGGTGGTGGTGGTGGTGGTGGTGGTGGTGGTGGTGGTCATGAGTTTACAGTGGCTTGCGATATGCGTTTCGCTGTACGCAGCAAGAAAAATCTATGCCATAGAAGTGGAAATGGCTACCCCTGCGGCGGCGGAGCCTCTAAAATGGCGTGATAAGCAGGGATTGGACGAATTTTTTAACTCATTTTTAGTGGCCGCGACTTTGACGCCGATGAAGCAGAACTTTATGGCATCGTTAACAGGGCCATGGATGCCAACGAGCTCTCTCCCTACGTCGATGCATTGACAACACGTATTGTAGAATTCTCTACTAAAGCCATCGAATCATGTAAGAGGTCCGTACATCTCTATCGACCGGCCTATTACCAGGCCCTGCAGGACGAAGCATACTGGCTCCATCAATCAACCAGAAAAACGCCGGCTATTAAATGTTTGACTATGGCGGATGAAACCAATTTTCCGTTTGACCTTGAAAATAATTACACTTTTGCAAAAATTTTCACCGCTCGTTTTGGCGGTGAATACTAATCTCACCAAATACACTTTTATACCATAAATAGCTTTAATTGCCCGTTCAATCGGTGGTTTCGGTTATGCAACCGCCAAAATACTTGTCAAAAGGGACATCATCTAATTTTTCATGGTCCCAGCGCAGATGGAGTTGCCGAGAGACGCCGGTCAATAGATAGATAAATAGACCCAATAACGTGATAGTAAGTCTTACAAGTAAGGGTCAAGTACATTTAAGGCAAACGTATGAAGAACCTTTAAAGATCAATATTCACTGATAAAACAGCCTAGAAATTTTCCACGACGCACTTCATCACTTGCGAGTTGAAAACTCAAGGAATTATCGATTAGGAAAAATGCTCATGATAGAATCTAAAGATATAGTACAAATGTTGGGCGTCAGCCTTCGCACAAGATAGTTACTTGTGCATTGACTTTCGAAACCGGCCATCTTTATTCTGGTTTATGCCTTCAGATTAAATCGACCATGGCTTTTGAAACCAAAGCTAGCCCACAAATTAACATAATAAATAACGTATATATCTTAAATTTTTCAGCACTGACTTTTAACAATTTTCTTTTAGCAAAAAATACCCCGATTATCCCCCCTATGCCCGCTGCAACCCCATAGAGTGCCAACTCCAGTGAGATAGCCGAAAAGGTTATGTAGGTGACTAACTTGGTCGCCTGCATAAGTAAACTATTCAGTGCCTTGGTAGCAATTAACGCTTCTTTTTCAACGCCATAGTTTAAAAGGAAGGGGTTTTTGAGAGGCCCCATCGCCCCAACAACTCCAGAGACAAATGAGGTAACCAAACCAACCGGGAAAAAGTAGGGCAGCGTCATTGGAAAAGTTTTTTCCCTATGCCCAAACTGATATTGAAAAACAGTCGATATTAAAAATATTCCCACAATCAGCTGTATCCAATCTGGGGACATCTGGGTATAAGTGTAGGCTCCGGCTGCGGCACCTATCAAGCTGCCCGGTGTTAGCCATCGAATGACTTTCCAATCTATATATGACCAAAAAACCAAAGCCCGATAAGGAGAGGCGAGGCATTTGGCAATAGTCACGGTGGGGGCCACCAGATGAGGGCCCACTATAAAGCTGATCACAGGCAGTAGAAGTACAGCGCCGCCACCCGCAGAGAGCGTGCTAATATACCAGGCCAGAGCGCCAAAAATCAGTAAGAGGAGTTCAACCATATGTCGATTTCAAACACCACCAAATAGTCGTAGTTTGAAGAATTTGGCTTGTTAAGCCCATGCTGAGCCAGGCCATTGCGGTATGGCTTTTATAATCAGCAACACGTAAGGCATAAACAGGAAGGTAAAAGAGTAGTGGCGTAGACCATTGGAACCTCCTGTGCTTACGACCCTATTCGCTGAGGAATCTGAGCCAGTTTTGGCTGGGCCATCAAGCCAGCTTAACAAGATGGCTTGTTGACGGCAGTGTGAAAGTATATGCCGCAAACCTTAAGATGTATTCGTCCGGCGCATATCAGTACATAAAATCGTTTCAATGGGAGTTTAGAGGCCTTCACGGGCGTCGGTGCTCGTTGGAGAGCTCAGATTGCAAAAAACTGCTGGATTCCAAGTAGTACATTTGTTGTAGCTACAGAGGCCAATATCAGCCCCATCACCCGGCTCACTATGCTGGCTCCGGCATTACCAATAAACCGATAGATCCAATTCGCTGTCAGTAAAAGCACGATCACAATAGCCAGTACGGCTAACATCGCCGATGCGGTTTTTACCTGATGAATCGTATCAAAGCGATGATTATCGGTCAGAACGACGGCAGCTAACATAGCGCCAGGAGAGGCAATGGAGGGAACGGCCAGAGGGAAAATTGCCGTCTCATGCCCTTCGCGGATAATTTCGATCTCCTGCTCGGGTTTACCATCACCAAAGATCATGGTCAGCGCAAAGAGGAACAGGACTACTCCCCCGGCAACCTGAAATGCCGATAGGGGCACTCCGATAGCCTCTAGAAAGAACTGGCCCGCCACCAGGAAGAACAGCAGAATTCCCGCGGCCACAAGCACTGCCAGCCAGGCAATGTTACGTTTCTGCCAGTCCGCATGGCGAGCGGTGACGGCTATAAACACCGGTAGCGTACCGACGGGATCAATAACGGCAAAGAAAAAGACAAAACTACTGATCCAATCGTTCAATGGGTACTCCAGCTTGCCGTGCTACTATCCGCATAATTGAGCCGCGCGAAGATTGACCAGGGCCGGAGCGATATATGCTTTGGAGGCCAAGCTCCGTTGTAAACGGTAACCGCTGGCGCAAGCGTAACTTGTAACTTGTAATATACAAAAAGTCTAGTGCATGACGAATCACTCACCGACCGCCCGGCGTATCGCTAAAACCATCCTCAATGGTTTCAATGCCTATTTTGCTGACTATCAGAACATTACCTTAGGCGCCAAGGCCCGCTTTGAAACAGCATCCTGGCAGGCGGCGCACGAGGCCAACAAGGCCCGTATCGACCTCTACAAAACCAAAGTCACCCAGGTGGTAGAGCTGGTCCACTCCGTTACCAGCAAAGATACCAACCGACTGGAGTTGTGGCGCGATGCCCGCGCCACTTATGCGCAGCTAATCGCAAACCATAATAACTATGAAATTGCCGAAACTTTTTTCAACTCGGTGTTTTGTAGTCAGTTCCACCACGCCAATATTCACGATAGTAATATCTTCGTAAAGCCGTCCCGTACACCAGAGGATAAGCCGCTGCGGGATTACAGTATTTATATCAGCTATAGCGCCCGCGACAGCCTGGAGTATATGATCGAAGATATTCTCAAGGACTTCCGTTTCTCTACGCCTTGGGAAAATATGGAGCGGGATGTCATCCATATCTGTGACTCCCTGCGCAATGCTCCACTGGCAAACCTCGACAACGAAAAACACTTGCGTGTGGATATGCTGGAGTCGGTCTTCTATCGCAACAAAGCCGCCTATCTGGTGGGCCGTATTATTCTCAACGGCGAAGTTATTCCGATGATATTTCCGTGTCTGAATAACGGTCGCGGCGGTATTTTTGTGGATACATTGATCTACAACAATGACTCCGCCAGTATTATCTTCAGCTTCACTCGCTCCTACTTTATGGTGGACGCGCCAATTCCGTCCCGGTTTGTGCGTTTTTTATCCACGATTATGCCGCTCAAGGAGAAATCCGAGCTGTATAACTCTATCGGCTTTCACAAACACGGCAAGACTGAGTTCTACCGCCATGTTCTCGCGCATATGAAAGTCAGTAACGATAAGTTCGTTATTGCGCCGGGTATCAAAGGCATGGTGATGAGCGTTTTCACTCTGCCTTCATACCCAGTGGTGTTCAAGATCATCAAGGATGAATTTGATGAGCCTAAAACAGTGACCAAAAAGATCGTAAAGGAGAAATACAAATTCGTATCTCGCTCCGACCGGGTTGGACGTATGGCCGACACCCAGGAGTATTCCTTCTTTATTTTCTACCGCAATCGATTCAGTGAAGAACTCATTAAGGAGCTACAAGAGGTAGCACCGTCACAGCTAATCATTGATGACAAAAGAGTGATCATCAAACACTTATATGTAGAGCGGCGGATGGAGCCGTTAAATCTCTATTTACAGCACGCCAATGAGGAACAGACCTGGGAGGCGATGGAAGAGTACGGCAACGCCATTAAACAGCTCGCCGCCGCCAATATCTTTCCCGGCGATATGCTACTAAAGAATTTTGGGGTAACCCGTCACGGCCGGGTGGTTTTCTATGATTACGATGAACTCTGCCCACTGACCGAATGCAACTTCCGCAAACTCCCGCAAGCACAAACTGTAGAGCAGGAACTGGCGGATAGACCCTGGTATACCGTCGCCGAAGCCGACGTTTTCCCGGAGGAGTTTCGCCTGTTCTTCTCTGGCAACCCTACCGCGCGCGCCGCTTTCGAGAAACTCCACAGCGATCTCTACAACTATCGCTTTTGGAAACTCCTCCAGGATCGTATTCGTGCCGGACATGTAGAGAGCGCCTTTCCTTACCGACGCAAGTGGCGCTTTCATCGCCGGTCTCACACCCGCCTACAAACAAAGTAGACAATCAATCTATGACTATATTGATAGGAGGGCTTTACCAAGGGAGCAGGTAATCTGTGTATATTTTTCGCTGGGCTGTAATCGCTGTGGTCTACACCACCCTGAGTGTCAGCGGTTGCGGCTATTTCCCCAGTGAAATGTCCATTCCGGGCAAAGTTCCTGCCAAACGCCCGCCCCCCCATGCACGTATCACCGGTAAGCCTCATGTCGTCAGCTGCGCAACCCCTGCACGGGGATTTCCCAGCATATCTTTCGACGATGTATTCACTTTTACAGAAAACCCCAGACAACCCTTTAGAGAATCATCGAGCCTGCCACCGCATTTTGATGTAGTAGGCTATGTTTGGGGTGCAGAGAGATGTACACCTGCCGCCTTCTGTAGTAGCGGTGACTACTACCAACTACTGGGTCGTGGACCCAGTGGTGATTTCCAAACCTGGATTAGCACTCCCCAATACCCACGTATTACTATCCAATCGCCTTGCGCCAAACGTCTGCAAGTGGGTCAAGGATATCGTTTCTCATTTAGCGATGGGCAGTTAGTCGGTTTTAGCCCCGACTAGAATACTCAAATCACCAGCGAAAATACTACACATCGGCCTTTTGAAGAAGAAAGACAAAGAGTCGTGTTATTTAAAGGTTTCTTAGATACCGATAAATTGCATCTTGTGCCCGACAGCCTTTGTGACCCTCATTTGCCAGCTGGGTATTGGTTTGCCCGGCATCAATAAGGCGTGCTTTCTGATTATCGCTCCACTGCAATTCCATAATTTTTCTGATGGTATTGTAGTGTTCTGTGTTCATCACTGGATAAGTCACTTCAATTCGTTGGTCAAGACTTCGCTTCTTCAGGTTGGCCGAGGATATCCACATCACCTCATCCCCACCATTGTGAAAAATATAAACCCTTGCATGTTCAAGATATTTATCAATTAAACTCACCACCTTGATATTGTCAGATAGCCCCAGGGTCTCACACATCAATGCACATTGACCGCGAACAAGCAACCTAATTTTAACTCCGGCTGCGCTGGCTCTATAGAAAAGTGCTATCAACTGACTATCAACTAAACTATTGCACTTGAAAAATAAACTGGCCTCACGCCCTTTACGAGCGGCCTCAATCTCGCGTTCAATTGCCTGATCAAAAGATTGGCGCAATGAGAAAGGAGAAACAATGATATGTTTATAATTTTGCTGAATATTTGGGAAGCGCATATACTCAAACAAATTATAGATATCTCGACCGACCGCCTGATGGTTAGTCAATACGCTAAAATCACAATAGACACGGGCAGTGCTCTCATTAAAATTCCCCGTACCCAACTGAGTATAAAAACGATTTTTTCCTTGTTCTCTGCGCACAACCGAAATTAATTTGGCATGCACTTCCAACTCGGGGACTCCATAGATCACCAGAACCCCAGCCTCAATCAACTTGCGCGACCAACAAATATTGGCCTCTTCATCAAAGCTGGCCCTTAGCTCGACAACCGCAATGACTTTTATATTATTTCTTGCTGCATTAATTAACGCAGCAATTACTCGTGAATTTTTTGCCATCCGGTACAAGGTAATACGTATTTCTCTAACCTGAGGATCGATAGATGCGGAAGCGAGAAAGTTCGTTATCGCCAAAAAATCATGATATGGATAATAAAACAACAAGTCACTCGCCTGCAATTGCTCAAATACACTCTGGTTAACAGGCAAAGTTGGCAAGGGTACCAATCGCCTGTATAGAAAGCTTTTAGAATCCGAGGCAAAATGCATAAGATCCTTGGAATTATGATAACGCCCACCAGGGGTATAGCTATCGCGATTTCCCATCTTAAGTTTCTTTTTTACCAGGTCCAATAGGATCTTGGGCATTTCCATATCATAAGCGAGGCGTACTGGATCTGCACGCATTCTCTGCTTTAGCGACCGCTCAATACGATCGAGGATATTTTGTGTGATTTGTTCACTCAACTCAATATCAGCATCCCGGCTAATTTTAAACATATACGCTTTCGCAGAAATAATCGGCAACACACTTCTAAAAATATCCAAAAGGCATATCCGAATTATATTATCCAAAACAATATATACTTTCTCTTTCTTTCCCTTTCTTGCCGGGATTTCTATAAATCGAGGTAAAATGGAGGTCGGAATTTCCATTGCCGCATACCGCTTCGGCTCCCCCTTCAGTTTCAAGGTAATGGCGAAATAGATATCTCGCTCATTAAGCAACGGCATTGGAGATCGGCCATCAATAAAGAAAGGCTCTAATTCTGGCAGAACTTCCCGTTGGAAATAATTTTTTACGAAGGCAAGTTGCTGGCAATTTAAACCCCCTTCTCGGACAATGTGGATATTATATTGCCCAAGCTCCTCCATCACTTTGGCATAGGCATCTGAGTAGCGCTCTTCAAGCCGTAAAATTCGCTTGTTAATTTTTTCCAACAACCTGGTGAAGTAGGCTTTCTGTTCTGTACCGATAGAAAAACTAGTGAGTCTACGTACACCAGCCACCTGAGTACGAAAAAACTCATCCATATTATTGGAAAAAATACCCAAGAAATGTACTCGCTCAACAATCGGTACACTCTCGTCCTCCACCTCCTGCAGCACCCGTTCGTTAAAAGAGAGCCAACTAAGCTCTTTGGGGTACAAGGGAATATCATTCGCCATGGGCAAACCGCTTCCACAACTATTAACTCGTATACTGTCATTTTCAGCGACAACTAAAGCTTGTCGCCCCCAGGCTGTAAAGTACGCACAACCTCAGCTTGCATTCGCGCATGAATCAGATCAACCATGCACGTCTCCACTAAAGCTCAGGGCCACACGATTAAATGCCACCCCCTAAATAGTAGAACAGTATGCCAACTTAACTATCGGCGTTTTCTTTCGTATGGGAAAAGACATCGATAGACGAGTGGTAACTTGCCCAGGTGTCGTCAAGATACTCCCCAGGATATAAAGCTAGAGTAAAAACAATACGTTGTTGGCAGCCCGCTGACCCGCTGCTTAAGATTCGTACCGCATCTTAAGCAGATCAACATTCTCATAGTAATACAGGGTTTGATAAGAAGAAGTGACCCTGCAGACAGAATACAGAGCCTAACTCCAAGGAGCAAATGCCGCCCGTGCAGCGAAACCCCTTCAGACCATCCCAGCTATTGCAAACCGACCCCATCCCCATAGAAATGGCGCCTTTTAATTGCTCAAGGGTCAGTTGATTACTGCCTCTGAGTTGACACCCTTCAGTCAGCTGCGCGTTGTTTCAGGAAACGGTAAATCGCATCCTGCGAACGGCAACCTTTACGTCCATCATTGGCCAGTTGCGAATTCGTCTGTTTTGCATCAAGCAGACGTGCCTTCTGGTTGTCGCTCCACTGCAACTCCATGATTTTTCGGATAGTGGCCTGGTGTTCCAGATTGTGGATGGGAAAGGTGACTTCGACACGCTGATCCAAATTCCGCTTCATAAGATCGGCCGAGGATAGCCACATCAATTCGTCACCACCATTGTGAAAAATATAAACACGAGCATGCTCCAAAAATTTATCCACCAGACTGATAATACGAATATTGTCCGACAGCCCCGGTGTTTCGCAAATCAACGAACACATTCCGCGCACAATCATACGGATTTTCACCCCTGCCGCACTGGCACGGTAGAGCTGCTCAATAATCCTACTGTCGACCAGGCTGTTGCATTTAAAGAACAGCTCAGCATTCTGACCCGACTGTGCAGCCTTGATTTCCTGATCAATAGCGTCAGTAATGGCATTTCGATAGACAAATGGAGACGTAATAATATGCTTGAATGTTGGACGTTTACGTGGTGCCTGCATAAAGTCAAATGCATTGTATACGTCGCGACCCATTTCCTGATTATTGGTCAACAGGCTGAAATCGCAGTATACCTTTGCCGTATTCTCGTTAAAATTCCCGGTACCCAGGTGGCTATAGAAGCGATCTCGACCATTTTCACGGCGAACCACAGAGATTAACTTACAGTGCACCTTTAGCTCAGGCACTCCATACACCACATTAACGCCCGCTTCACTGAGTTCATGTGACCAATGGATATTGGCTTTCTCATCAAAGCGTGCGCGCAACTCCACTACCGCAGTGACTTTTTTATTGTTGCGCACTGCATTGATCAGGGCAGCTACCACTCTGGAGTTTTTTGCTACCCGATACAAATTGATACGAATTTCCCTAACTACCGGATCCAATGCAGCAGAGGCCAAAAAATTAGTGATCGCACGAAAATCATAATAGGGGTAGTAATAGAGTTTATCCTCTTTGCACAACTGGGAAAATACACTTTCATCTTTGGGCAGGACCGGTAATGGAGGCAGGCGTTTGTAACGATGCCGGGAGGATTCACCGGGAAATTTCATAAAATCCTTGGAATTATGATAGCGTCCACCGGGAATATAAGTATCGTAACGCCCCATCTTTAACTTTTTCTTAATAAGATCAAGAAGGACTCGAGGAATATCCCCATCGTATGCCATACGTACCGGGTCAGCACGTTTCCTTTTTTTCAACGACCGCTCCATTCGGTCAAGGGTATTTTGAGTAATTTCTTCGCTCAATTCCAGCTCGGCATCACGACTGATTTTGAACATATAGGCACTGGCTTTGGATATCGACACCACCTGACGAAAAATTTCCTTCAGACATGCACGAATGATATTATCGATAACAATATAAACTTTTTCTCGCTTGCCTTCTCGCGGTGGAATTTCGACAAAGCGCGGCAGGGTCGAGGTGGGAATTTCCATTGCCACATAGCGCTCGGAATCGTCATCTAATTCGAGGGCTATAGCGAAGTAGATACTAGTTTCATTGATAAGTGGCATGGGCTTACGCCCATCGATAAAAAACGGCTCCAGCTCTGGCAACACCTCGCGGTGAAAATAGCTCTCAACAAATTTTCGCTGCCGCGGGTTAAGCGTGGTTTCCCGTACCACGTGGATATCGTGCTTGCCGAGATCTTTCAGAACTTGGCTGTAAGCGGCAGAGTAGCGCTTTTGTAGCCGAATTATCCGCTCATTGATCGATTGCAGTAACTTGCCAAAGTACTCTTTCTTTTCTCCACTGTCAGAAAAAGCTGCCAAGCGTCGTACTGCCGCCACATGCACGCGGAAAAATTCATCCAGGTTGTTGGAGAAAATCCCTAAAAAGTGCACTCGCTCAATGATCGGCACACTGCCATCTTCGACTTCCTGTAAAACACGCTCGTTGAATGAGAGCCAGCTCAGCTCTTTGGGAAATAAAGGCACAGCATTAGACATGGTAAAACCGTAAAACGCATCCGGAATATTGCGACTGTAAAACAGTCCAGTTTGCTCTGGACCGTCAGCCTAAACTACAGGGATGAAGGGCTAAATTTGAGTAAAGAAATATGCCACCGAAACGCTGCGATGAGCAAGCGCCAACAGCAACTTAGCAGGTTTTTCTACCTTCATGGATTTCTGCCACACGGATTAATCTAAAAATGGTACAAATAAATACTAATTACTTTCAATTTCTAAAATAAAATTCATAATTTTGTAATCTTGTTGTGTTTTGTGCCGTTATGACGCAAAAGAAAGCTATCAAACAGATTATTGGCATAGAAAGTAGCAGAGTGAATAATAGAGAGCCTGACTCTCGCTCTTACCGCTTTCACCGAGATATTGATGCAGACTCCAAACGAACGTTATGCCGCCCTCGATCTGGGCTCAAACAGTTTTCATCTGCTGCTGGCAGAGTTTCGCGGCCAACGCATGGTGCGACTTCACACCGATCGCGCCATGGTCCGCTTGGCCGAAGGGCTGGACAGTAACCACCAATTGAACCCGGTCGTGACCGAGCGCGCCCTCGCCGCATTGCAACGCTTCCAACCAGTGGTGGATAAACTGCCTCTGGATCATGTGCGCGTCGTGGGGACCAACACCCTGCGCGCCGCTGCGGCCAATGCCGATGGCTTTCTAGAGGAGGTCGAATCAATCCTCGGCGTACCGGTCGAAATTATCAGCGGGATCGAAGAGGCCCGCCTTATCTTCAACGGGGTACTGGCTGTGGCTGACGGCCCACCCAGGTTGCGCTGCGTTATTGATATCGGCGGTGGCTCCACCGAACTGGTGCGTGGTTGTGACACGCCCCAGCAATTGGAAAGCCTGTATATGGGCTGCGTGTCCTATAGCAAGCGCTTCTTTGCCGACGGCCTGATCAGCCGCAATACCACCAACCACTTTGATCGTGCGCGCCGCGCGGCTCGCGCAGAATTGCAGGAACTGCAACACATTGCGGAGGACAGCGAGGTCATCGGCTGCTCTGGAACTATTAAAGCGGTTTCCAGGATCTGCAACGAGGGCGAAGTGAAGGCCATTACGCGCGGAGATATAGACCAACTCGCCTACCGGGTTTCCTCCGCCGAGCATACCGCCGATCTGGACCTACCTTATCTGGACGAAGAGCGCCGCCCGGTTTTTGCCGCGGGTCTGGCGATATTGCACGCGATATTTTGTGAACTCGATATCCTGCGTGTAGAAGTCTCCCCCTACGCAATCCGCGAGGGCATCGTGCACGACCTGGCCGGGCGCCTGCACGGCGGCGACCGCCGTGCCGACACCATTGCCGCCATGGTGCAGCGCTGGCAGGTGGATACCAGCCAAGCGCGACGCGTCAGTGGTAGCGCACTGAAACTCCTGCAACAACTGCGCCCCCAGTATCCGCCAGAGGGCAAGGTGCGCCTGCACTGGGCGATCCAGCTACACGAAAGCGGCCTGGCCCTCACCCATAGCAGCTTTCGCAAGCTCGGCGCCTATATGATCAAGCACGCCGATCTCGCTGGTTTCTCCAAAAGCGAACAGGAACACTTAGCCTATTTGGTACACAATCAGCGCGGGCGGATAAAACACCCCCACGAGCACTATGGGTTTCATCCTAGCCCCGACCTCCTGCTGTGCCTTCGCTTGGGCTGCATCATCCACCGGGACCGCACCGAGCGCAGCATAGAGGGCTTGAGCCTTTACGACCAGGGAGATGCCTATCATCTGAAGGTCAATCAGCAATGGCTGGATGAGAGTCCCGCTGTCGCCGAACTGCTCGAACAGGAAGAGTTGCATTGGCGATCACAGAATCGCCTTTTGCAAGTGACTGCGGTATAACCCTGAGCGGGTTACTCTAGCGCTTTACGCAACAATTCACTCTACAATCACAAGCTATGAAACTCAGCGAAGTCACTCTCAGTCACCACTATGCCGATCTGGGCGACGTATTTGGCGCCCTCGTGGCACCCACGCCTTTTAGCCAACCCCAGGTGATTGATGTCAACCCTGCGGTGTTGCAACTGCTGGGTATTGACCCCAATGAAAAGTCGGAACCTGCCTGGGCCCAACTCGGCTGTGGGGCCAAATTATTCAATGGCAGCCGCCCCTTCGCCATGAAATACACCGGCCACCAGTTCGGTGTCTATAACCCTGAGCTGGGAGATGGCCGCGCACTGTTATTGGGAGAGATTGAGACAGGAGGCCAACGCTGGGAACTGCACCTTAAAGGCGCCGGCAAGACTCCCTACTCCCGTTTTGGCGACGGCCGCGCGGTGCTTCGCTCCACCATTCGCGAATACCTCGCCTGTGAAGCCCTCTACGGCCTGGGCATTCCCAGCACCAGAGCACTGTGCCTCATTGGCAGTGATGAACGGGTAACCCGCGAGAAAATTGAAACCGGCGCCATGCTGATCCGCGTGGCCGAAAGTCATGTACGCTTCGGCCATTTCGAGTACTTCTTTTACACCAAACAGCTAGAAGCACTGCGGACATTGATCGGGATTACCTGCCAGCGATTTGTACCCGGCACCGAAGGATTGACCACGGGCGAGCAAGCCGAGGCGCTGCTGCGCTTTACCACCCGACGCAGCGCCGAGTTGGTGGCGTCCTGGCAGTCAGTTGGCTTTGCCCATGGCGTACTCAACACCGATAACATGTCGATTATCGGCGACACTTTCGACTACGGCCCCTACGCTTTTCTGGACGACTACGACTCCACTTTTATCTGTAACCATTCCGACCACACTGGACGCTATGCCTTCGAGCAGCAACCTGGTGTTGTACTGTGGAACCTGAACGCCCTGGCCCACGCTCTCTCCGCTTTTATCAGTGTTGAAGTACTGCGCGACTGCCTGGAACAGTTCGAGCCCGCAGTTAGCGAAGCCTATGCCCATCGCATGCGTGTAAAACTGGGCCTTGCACAGGAAGAGGCTGGCGACCAAGCGCTCTGTGCGGATCTGCTTCAATTACTACAACAGGGGCAGGTGGATTACACCTTGTTCTTTCGTGCCCTGGCTCACTATCGCGGGGAGCGCCCTGCCAGCGCCCTGCTGGACCTACTCAAGCCCGCGCATCACAGTGGCCTGGAGCAGTGGTTGCAACATTACGACCGCCGCCTGGCGCGGGAAAACAGCGACACCCGTGAACGCAATCGGGCGATGTTGACAGCCAATCCTAAATACATTCTGCGTAACTATTTGGCACAGAAAGTCATCGAGGCCGCAGAAGAGGGCGACTATCATCCTCTACGGACTTTGCGTCAATTGCTCCAATCCCCTTTTGCGGAGAATCCGGAACACGAAGTTTGGGCCAGTGCTCCACCGGAGTCGGGCAAGCGTCTGCCATTGAGCTGCTCCTCTTAAAGCAGCGAAATTGGTACAAACCTCGCCCAAAAAGCGAGTATATGCGGCCAAATGCCAGTTTTTGCGTTTGGAATTTTCCTGATGACGACTTATCCACTGCCCTCATAGATGACTTCATGTAAGATCTGGGTCACCCTACTTTACATAGGAAAAACAAGTGATGATAAGACACCTGCTCCTGGCCACCCTTGGCCTGTTGTTCACCTTGCAGGCCAGTGCCGCAGATATTCTGGGGAACTGGCGTACTATTGACGACGAGACAGGAGAGACCAAGTCCATCGTCAAAATCTATGAAAAGGATGGGAAATACTACGGACAAGTAGTGGATCTGCTACAAAAGCCCAACGACACTGCCTGTGACAATTGCCCTGGCGACCTCAAGGGCAAGCCCATTGTGGGCATGGATGTGATCACCGGTCTGGTTCAGAAAGGAAAAAAATACGAAGGTGGTGAGATACTCGACCCGGTCAAAGGCAAGGTCTACGACTGCAAAGCCTGGCTGGAAGGTGACAACACCCTCAAAGTGCGCGGCTATCTCGGCTTCCTCTACCGCACTCAAACCTGGCACCGGGTGCAGTAACAGCCCCCCCCTCTCGGGCTCGAACCTTATCGGGCCTAATCTCTTGACCAGACCCAAGCTTTACCCTGGGAACAGAGCCCTATAAGACCACTCTGCCACTCTCCTCAGTCGAGGCGCGAGCCGATACCACTTTGGCATCCTCGCTGGTATCGATACGCACCGTGGCACTCATACCCGCACGTAAAGCAGGCGATTCCTTGAGGGGATAAAGGCGCAAACGAACCGGCACGCGCTGAACCACCTTCTCCCACTTGCCACTGGCATTTTGTGGCGGTGTGGCTGCAAATTCGCTGCCGCTGGCGGGGCTCATACTGTCCACCTGCGCCTGCCACTCAAACCCAGGATAGGCATCCAGCGTCACTTCCGCTTGCTGTCCCGTACGCACGCGGCCCAGCTCTGTCTCTTTCAGGTTGGCCTCAACCCAAAGACCGCTGGAACCGATCATTTGCAGCAGATTAATGCCCAGGGTCGCCATCTCACCCACTTTGGGGATGGTATTGGCAATAGTGCCATCCACCGGCGCAATAATTCGGGTGCGGGACAACTGATAACGTGCGGTATCCAATTGCGCCTGGGCCACCTTCAAATCCGCCTGCTCTTCCAGCGCAATGGCCGGATCTCCACCCAACTCAGCGCGCAAGCTGGAGAGTTTCTCGGCGTTAATACTGATCTGTCCCCTCGCGCGCTCCAATTGCTGGCGCGCGCCATCCAGTTCGGCTTCGGAAAAAGCCACCTTGCCCAATTTTTCATTGCGCTCCAGCTGGCGGCGATAGAAGTCCGCGCCTTTGCGCGCTTGCTGCAAGGCCGCGTCGGCCTCGGCGTATTCGGAGCGGCGCGCGAGCAGCTCGTTGCGCACCTGAGCCAGGCGCGCCTCTGCTTCAGTCACTTCCAGCTCAAAAGCGGTGCGGTCAATTTGAATCAGTAACTGACCTTTTTGTACCACTTGGTTGGCACTGACTAAAACCTGGGTAACGACACCACTAACTTCGGGCGCCAGAGAGATCTTATCCGCCTTAACATAGGCATTTTCTGTCTCCACGATATCGCCATCGCGCAACAGGCTCCAGCCACCAACCAGGGCGGCCAACACCAGCACAAAAGAGAGCGCGAACTCTCGCAGCCCCGCGCGGTCTAGCTTAAAAGACAGCTTTTCAGTCACATTCAATCTCTTCACATGTCAGGTTTTTACGCAGCCGGGATAGCAACGCCTGTAGTTGTTGCACCTCTGTGGGAGAGAAGCCCACCAGAGCCTCGGAGCGGGTCTGCTGTGCCACACCTCCCAGCAACTCCAGAGCCGGCATCGCCCGCTCTGTCAGGTAAATACGAAAGCAGCGCCGATCATCCGGATCGGGTCGCCGCTCGACCAGCCCCTCCTGCTGAAGGTTATCGAGCTGTCGCGCCAGACTGATCGGTGCCAGATCCAGGCGTTCGGCCAATTCAGCCTGCTTCAGGCCCTGATCGCGCAGCAGATACCAAAGCACCTGCCAGCGGGATCCACTGAGCCCATGGTCCTTGGCCCTTCGGTCAAAGTTTCGCCGCAGCAGGCGCGCGGCACTGTGCAGCTGAAAACTCATCTCTGTGGCGACATCTTCCTTGGACATAGCCCCTCTCCCTTTTTAAGGCCGCTCATTATAAGCCTGCTTATTATTTCATCAATGTATCAGTTATCAATATCCCAGCACCACCATTAAAAAAGGCAGCCACTAGAGCCGCCTTTTTGCCTATGCCCAGAGGTAGCCTATTTCTCCAACACTTCGATACTATCGACCTTCTGGAAACCCCGTGGCAGCTTGTTGCCGCGCCGGCCGCGCTCACCACGATAGTGATCCATCTCCGAAATCTTAATCTTGGTATGGCGCTTGCCAGCATGAACGACCAACTGGTCTTTACCCTTCAGCACGGCGATCCCGACAACCACTTCGTCACGGGCAGCCGCGCGGGCAGAAGTGATATTGATAATCTTGTTGCCCTTGCCTTTCGACAGCTCCGGCAGTTCGGTCACAGGGAATACCAACATGCGACCTTCCGAGGTCACTGCCGCCAGAAGTGCTGTCTCGGGATTTTCCAACACTTGGGGCGGCAACACTTGGGCCCCTTTGGGCAGGGTCAGCATGGCTTTGCCGGCCTTGTTGCGCGACTGTAAATCTGAAAGCTTGGTGATAAAGCCATAGCCCGCATCGGAAGCCATTAGAATTCGCTGCTCATCTGGTCCCATCAACAGCCCCTCAAAAGTGGCGCCGGATGGCGGATTGATACGACCACTGAGCGGCTCGCCCTGTCCCCGCGCCGAGGGTAATGTATGGGTGGGAATCGAGTAGCTGCGACCGGTACTGTCCAACAGTAGGGCCGGCTGATTACTCTTGCCGCGCGCGGCAAGACCGAGACTATCACCCGCTTTGTAACTGAGCGCAGCGGCATCAATCTCATGGCCCTTGGCCGAACGAATCCAGCCTTTTTCCGACACCACTACGGTGATCGGGTCGGAGGAAAGCAATTCAGCTTCACTGAATGCCTTGGATTCCTCACGTGCCACAATGGGAGAGCGGCGCTCATCACCAAATTCCTTGGCCGCCGCCAGTAATTCTTTCTTGATCAGGGTCTTCAGGCGGCGCTCGCTGTCCAGGGTCTTGGTGAGGGTATCGCGCTCTTTCTCAAGGTCCGCCTGCTCGCCGCGGATTTTCATTTCTTCGAGACGCGCTAACTGACGCAACTTGGTATCGAGAATATGATCCGCTTGGATTTCCGTCAGCTCGAAGCGATCCATCAGCGCCAGCTTGGGGTCATCAAAGGTGCGAATAATCTCGATCACTTCATCGATGTTGAGGAAGGCAACCAATTGACCCGCTAATACGTGCAGGCGCTTCTCAACCTTATCCAGGCGGAACTGCAAGCGACGGCGGGTCGTGGTGGCGCGGAAAGTGAGCCACTCGCGCAGGATTTTGTCGAGGGACTTCACCTGTGGACGTCCGTCATTCCCGATCATATTCATATTAACGCGGTAATTGCGTTCCAGATCGGTGGTGGCGAACAGGTGATTCATCACCGGCTCCACTTCCACCCGATTGGACTTGGGCACAATCACCAAGCGTGTAGGATTTTCGTGGTCTGACTCATCGCGCAGGTCGCTCACCATCGGCAACTTCTTGGCCTGCATCTGCAGGGCAATTTGCTCCAATATCTTAGCGCCACTAACCTGATGGGGCAGTGCGGTAATCACGATGTCGCCATCTTCCCTATTCCATAGGGCACGCATTTTGATGGAACCGCGACCGCTGGTATAAATCTTGCGGATATCATCCTGCGGGGTAATGATCTCCGCATCAGTGGGCATGTCCGGACCGAGGATATGCTCACACAGGTCATCAACCGTGGCCTTGGGGTTTTCCAGTAGCGCCACCGTCGCGTTGACCAATTCGCGTAAATTATGCGGCGGTATATCCGTAGCCATACCCACGGCAATACCGGTAGTACCGTTCAGCAAAATATTGGGCACCCGTGCCGGCAGCACGCAGGGCTCATCCATAGTGCCATCAAAGTTCGCCTGCCAGTCCACCGTCCCCTGACCCAGTTCCGACAGCAACACTTCCGAATATTTACCCATGCGCGACTCGGTATAACGCATAGCCGCAAAAGATTTGGGATCGTCCGGCGAGCCCCAGTTGCCCTGACCGTCAATCAGCGGGTAGCGGTAACTGAACGACTGTGCCATCAGCACCATCGCTTCATACACGGCGCTATCGCCATGCGGGTGGTACTTACCGATCACATCGCCAACGGTGCGCGCGGACTTCTTGTACTTGGCAGTATTCTTCAGGCCCAGCTCGCTCATGGCGTATACAATACGCCGCTGTACCGGCTTCAGGCCGTCACCGATATTCGGCAGGGCACGATCCAGGATCACATACATGGAGTAATCCAGGTACGCCTTCTCGGTGTACTCCTTTAACGGCAGGCGCTCTGAAGCCTCATAAACAGAGGTGTCGGTCATACAGCACTCGTTATTTTGTTCGGAAAGGGCGGATTATGGCGGACTGAGGCGGGAGGTTCAAAGGGAAGCGATTAGTTCCAGAGGAAGGCGTTATTAGGACCCAACCTATCGGCGCTCACAACTGAGAAAGTAACCCGGCCAACTTACAAAACCCCTAAGTCAACAATATGAATTTCATGGCTTGTCTTAATAGCTTGTGGCATTCCCCCAAGGCTATGAGCACCTACCCCCAGTCATTACTGCACCATCCAACAGATCCCCAACTCGCCGAATTATACAGTTGCAAAACATCAGAAGGTTTTTAAGGACGACCTTATATGTATCTACACTAAGGTAATGTTTGGCTTGACTGCTCTTGAATTCCCTGACAGCAGAAAGTTTGATGCGGGTAGGGCACCCTCCCCTGGTGGTTTCAATGGCACCACAAAGGGGAGTTACCCTGAGCTTCGCACCCGAGATTGCATCCAGTGCGCTCTCCATCGACATGGGTGCCACCCAATTCAGCAAAGCCAGACAGTTGATACCGGTGATCTCGCTCTATCATCACCCGCATGAATTCCTGGCTCATACGCCGCACAGCGTTGCAAGAGATACCCGGATAGCCTGACAACTCCATGCAGGAAATGCCCGTCTTATTCTCGATTATAAAAAAGATCCCGCGGAAGCAAATAGCAAGGCACAACTTGTGGGATCGAAGATCTTACGAGGAGTGACCAACGTGTGGCACCGATTACACGCACTAAACTTGCGATAAGATAGGTCGCAACGCTTATCATACCCGCAATGGGGGCAAAAAAACCGTTTAGTCAGAGCCATTGACAGATTGTAAAGAACAACTGTTCTTCAGTTCCATATTCTTTACGATATTGGAGCAAACTGAGACTCTTCTGGAATTTCTCTTTGTTGCGAGCCATGGTGAAACTCCTTACAGATCAAATAGATATTTATATCCATATAAAAACATCGGCAGTTAAGAAAGGGAGTTAATTACGTAACCTTATGATACGAATTAACTAACACAGAGTTTGCCCCCCAGAACAAAACCAAGAAGAAGTATCACAACCTGAAGCAGCAAAAACTGATGAAGGGAGCTGGCAGCCCCCAAAGTAAAAAATCTCTGCTGCAAAAAAATGGCATTATTAAAACCGTGCCTAAAAAACATTGCAACCATGAAATTGATGTTATTTTTCTCTAGCTGATTTAGCAGAAAAAAGTTTCTCAAATGCGTCATATACAGCTAGATGTAGAGTATCACCATGATCTAGCTGCTTAAAGTAGCCAAAGTGAACTTCAGTTTTATTTTTCTCATTATCTAACTTATTAAATAGTGTTCTAGCAAGCCTCTCCATGACTTCCCCCTCTCTTCCTACTCCAATATAGATCAGCTTATCATCACAGCACTCTTCCGCAGAGTCAGTCATTAGTAACTCGCCGCTCCACCATAGGCTTGGGCTGATAATAATGTAATTATCAAAAAGAGCTGAATGCTTAAATAGAATTTCCGTAGCCACAAGCCCACCCAGGGACTGACCTATCAAGGTCGACTCTCCATTGACACGATAGTTGCTCTCAATTAAAGGCTGAAGCTCCCGACCAAGAAACTCAATAAATTTACTCGACCCTCCAGAAGACGGAAATTCTTTCTTATCCAATGACTTAGTGGAAGGAAATGTAAAGTCTCGCTTTCTGTCAACATTTACCACGCCAACAAGAATCGACTCTGGAACCATGTTAACCCAAGAAAATGACCCAAATTGTAATACACCAGCTATATGGACAAAGTCTTCGCTGATAGCTCCATCCAACAAATAGATTACAGGATAATTCCTTTTTGACGAACGCTGATAACTCTCGGGCAGATAAATGTTCAACCTTCTATCTTCATTCAGAACTTTGGATGAAAATTTTATTGAATCACCAACAACTAGGGGTGCCCTCTCAAAATCCATTGCACAGACAAAATCTGACACGTGAGAAAGAAATATAAAAAATACAAAGAATTTGATCATTAATATGATACCAAGCAAAGGTTGAACTGTAATTTTAACCCGCAGGTTAACCTATAGACATTCCAGCTTAACGCCCACAAAAACTATACCCTTGAATTTTTGCGCTTTAAATTCACCCCACCTTTATCTGTCAAAAGGATACAACTCATGGGCAACCCCCTCACGATGAAATAGATTGGAGTACATCACAAATGCAATAAGCCTCACCCACAACTGCAAATCAACACACTTTAACCCTTGCAATAAAGGAGCAATAGCCAGCTAAATCCACTTACTCTGCAATTGATCTCCACTATGGACCTAGAAAGCATCTACATAATGATTAACCAGGAAATATTAACTCCAACCTTCACTATAAGTGACGCTGACATTTACATCAACCACCAATCATAATCACCTTTAAAGAAAGCAAAAATCACAACAAAGAGTTATGATAATTACCACAACCCCTGCTCATACCCTAAATCACCTAAATTATTGATGCGAGAACAATTTTTGATGAATCAAGTGGGAGTAATCATTCTTGAAAGTGGCATAACCACCTACACAACCACCATCAAGAGACCGTCTCGAGGTAGCTTTCTTACCTTCGGTTACTAAAAAATCGGTTGCTGGTGTACAGTGTTGCCTCCAGTTTCTGGTCACTTTATAGCCGCACCGTCCATTTAAATCTAACACCTGTACTATAATTAGATCGGTAGCGCAGTATGAGTAACTTGGGTGGCTTTGCTGTATGCGAAGAATATCGTTAGGTTTTTCGCCACAAATAAAGGCTAGAGAAATTTTCTCCGGATAACGACAAAAATCATAAAATGCTGATATTGATAACATTACTGAAAAAAATAATTATCCTCATACCACCTCATAACAAAACCTGCATTCAACTTTGAAGTGCATCAGTTAATCCCCTGGAAAAGAACGGTC
>NZ_JALBWM010000369.1 GCF_023895975.1 Microbulbifer okhotskensis | reverse complement strand
GGTGATTTAAACAGGGCAATATCACCGGGCTGCCATAAATGTTCCGCGATGGGATTGCCGAAACGCCGCTGCATTTTCTGGCGCAGGCCGTCTTTCCAGGGCTCGCGGCCGTAGTGTTTTTCATCTTCGATTACCAGGCCGGCGGCGCGCAGGCTTAAAACAATTAATCCCACGCAGTCCACCGCCCATTCGGTGCGCCCCCGGTGCCGCCAGCGCACGCGCTTAGCCACCAGGCCGCGCGCATGGGCCAGTGTGTCGAGTCTTTGTTGCTGCATGGTTTATGGCTGCTGGTTATTGCTGCTGAAGGTTTCCGGTGGAATAGGTGCTGCCGCCCCCGGCACTGCCGGGCACGCCGGCGCCGGGGGTGTCGGAGGCCTGACCGATGGGGATTAAGTTTTCCCCTTTAAAATTGAGCTGGTTGCCGTATTCATCGCGGCAGATGGCAAAGACACCATCGCAGTCCGGGCGGATCTCTAATTGATCGCCGGGCTCAACCGCAAACGGCAGGGGTTCGATTTGGGTAATCTGGCCGCTGGC
>NZ_JALBWM010000368.1 GCF_023895975.1 Microbulbifer okhotskensis | reverse complement strand
AGACAAGATAATTACAGTCACGATTTAAGCTGATTTATATGGGACAGCCCTGATAGTTGGGGCCGTTTCAGCAAATCAAATTAGTCTCTGTTAACTTCAAGGAAATTCTTATTTCTAAAGGGAGACTTAGGTGATGGTGGCTTTATTCTATCGACTGATCGTGGGGCTCTATGGCTGGCTGAAACAGGGTTGGCTGGTAGCACCCAGCAGAGGCAAGCCAGGAGGCCGCGCCGCTGGCAGTGCTCCCTCACTCTTGCTACAAACCGCGCAGATATGCAAATTTTGCACGGCGTCGAATTCCGGGCGCGTGGCCGCTGGTCTTTTACGCTGAAAGTGCAAATACGGGTTGACGCCAAATAGGAAGTTTTTTTGTATTTTAGTGGGCTAGCGAGTATCTGCGCAAGTTACGGCATTGAGGACGGTGGAGCTCTACCAGGCTAACTAAGTCGGGGAAAATAGGCGGCGTTATCAACATTCAATTTGTTGCTGACCGTTCTTTTCCAGGGGATTAACTGATGCACTTCAAAGTTGAATGCAGGA
>NZ_JALBWM010000367.1 GCF_023895975.1 Microbulbifer okhotskensis | reverse complement strand
CTACCAATAATCCACTAGCAAGAGCGGTTACACAGAATTATTTACACCCTCGATGGGTCACGCAAATAAGCTTGGTACAAGTCACCAATCGTGCCCTTACGTATACCTGGGGGATCTTCGCATATGATTCCGCCATTCTTGATTCCTGTAGCATACCAGGCGTCCACCTCCTCTCTGTTCTTCGCCGTAAACCCGATGGTGCCTCCATTGGCATGAGACGCTGGCTCCTCATTAATAGGCTTACTTATGGCAAAAATTCCACTTTCTCCAAAATAAAAACAGCGCCCTTTTTCATCAATAACACCTGAGTTATGCCCTAGGCTCATCAGTATGGCATCATAAAACCTTTTTGCCTCTAGTACATCATCTGCACCAATCATAATATGACTAAACATTCAAACACTTCCTTTAAAGTAATTCCTAGATTGCCAGCATAAGCGACACATGCTCAGCTTAAATAGTATGTGTAGCATTCCCTCTCTCGACAGGCAGCCTTTGGAGCGCTTAGTCCGGTGTCGTATCGTTCCGAACGTCGACTCAATCGGGT
>NZ_JALBWM010000366.1 GCF_023895975.1 Microbulbifer okhotskensis | reverse complement strand
CATGGGCAGGTATTGTTTTAATTTGAAGTGAGAACCTTATTTTCTCAGTATCTGGTCGTGGTTCCTACCTATTTCGCCCCCTAAAACTGTCCGAAGTATTGATTCATCAGAAGTTTTAAAAATTAGACCGCTAACGGATGCTGCCTCATCTTCACTCCAGTCAGAAGTTTCTAGAGATTCTTCGCACTGTTGTAAACTGCGAAGGTAAGCTAAAAGCCTCCTGGTAGTGAGGCTTTCTAACTTATTGTGGTTTAGTGGGTTTACTGATTTTGGAGTCATATTTCATAAGCCTTATAACGCCTTGCCCACAGGTCGACCATCAGGGAGGATCGGCTCGAAAGACGATTGTGTCGCAACTGGTTGTGTGTGATTTTTACCACATTATTTATTTCGAGCCTTCTACAATCTGCAACCATTGCTGAAAGTTGTCAGCGGGCCAATTATTACCTAACTTCAAACCTGACACATGATATGGCCGTGCTGTGCCTCCAAAGTAGTTCCTAGATTCCCACAATGACCGACACACTTGGCGATAGCAAAGGGGGCCAGCTG
>NZ_JALBWM010000365.1 GCF_023895975.1 Microbulbifer okhotskensis | reverse complement strand
CAGAAGGGCAGAGTATTCAGCGCGGCGATAAAAAATTGATCATTGCTGCAGCTGGGCTTGAATGGGTTCCATCCCTCACTACTGAGGCCGAAATCAATGGCGTAAAGTGGCAGGTGGTCAATATCAAAGAAGCAAATCCAGCAGGGACTCCATTGGTCTACTTCTGCCAGGTGCGTAAATGAAATTCTCAGCGAGCATAAAACAATTCAATGAAGATGCTTTGGCGGAAGCTGACCGCTTATATCGGGCAACCAATATCGAGCTGTTTAATTCAGTCATCCGTGATACTCCTGTGGATACCGGGCGGGCTCGCGGCAATTGGCAAACAACTACCGGCGATTTAGCGCAAAGCTCCAGCTTGCGGTTGGATCGGTCAGGCGCTGAGGCTCAGGCTGAAGTTATTCAAAAGGTTGGCGGCCTGGATAAGGTGAATTACTTAACCAACAACCTCCCGTATATCCAGCCCCTGGAGTATGGCCATTCAAAGCAGGCACCTGCAGGTATGGTTCGCCGCAATGTCTTGCGCATCAAATCGATCATTCGACGAATAAT
>NZ_JALBWM010000364.1 GCF_023895975.1 Microbulbifer okhotskensis | reverse complement strand
AGTACATGTCCATGGTTCCTACCCATTTCGCCTCTTAAAACTGTCCGAAGTATTGCTTCAATGTACTGCGGTGAAACAATTACTGAGAGGTTAGTATTGGCATCAACCGGGACTACTGTGTGCCCTCCCCCGTTGGAAATCATTGCACTTGTCGAAGGAACCAAGTGATTGTAAGTACCTTCATAAACTGAAGAACCACTGTCTTCCATTTTAATCGCAATCGCATTCAAGCCGGGCGAAGGATAGTATTCATTTCCATCGCTAGTGCAAAGCGCTCCAAACATTTCATTCTCGGGGTTATAGAAGGCGCGAATATTGAGTACATGACCATGGCCACAGGCCCAGTACCACCCCCTATTATCACTTCCGGACATGTTCAAGGACCAATCATCCCGGTTTATCACAGTCAAGCCTTCTGAATAATGCGAGCCGCTTACAAGTACTCTAGCTGTAACGGAGAATGCATAACTTGTACGCCCTTTACTATCATCTTCTACATACCAACACTTCGGACAGTTTCATGCAGCTATAGCCCCGTAGTCACTGTACCGTTCGT
>NZ_JALBWM010000363.1 GCF_023895975.1 Microbulbifer okhotskensis | reverse complement strand
GTCAGGCCTACGTGCTGTTTTGCGTCTCTGAATAGAAATTCTATTTGGAATCTAGATTTGTAATACGCGACCAGTGTCATTGCATCCAGCTTTGTGTCTGTCGAATACAATAATGCGTGACCCTCTTTGTCGTCCTTTATAGATTTCAACATCACAACTCGAATTGGTCGCTTCAAAAATTTGGCATGAACAATTTTCGTATATACTTCAGTTTTTTCATTCAGAGCACCAACGTAGTCAAAACGATGTACGTCTGTGTCAAAATCAACCTTGCCATCATATTTCCTGGGACGACCCGAGCCTTTATATGTTCCTTCATATAACCACTGTAAGTTTGCATCTTTTCGCAACTTTCCAACAATGTGCAACCCCGTTGGAATAATGGCTGAAACAAATTTCACCTTGCTATAATAGGCATCTGCAGCAAGGTATTTAATTCCAAGCGCACGAATTGCTGCCGCAACTTTGACGGCATGATCGGCATATAGCTCAATTCGTGATCGACCTTCTTCGTCTATTGTCTGTTGGGCGTCCAAGGCATAGGCGGTATTCGATTTTC
>NZ_JALBWM010000362.1 GCF_023895975.1 Microbulbifer okhotskensis | reverse complement strand
TGAGCAGCGAGGAGGCGAACTATACGGACTTCAGGGGGGGGCGGCAAGCACTTTTTGTAGAAATCTTTCAGAAATATTTCTGGCTGATATTTGAACAACAGTGCCTCTCTGTCAGAGAGAGCTTTACATATATATAGAGGCAACAAAGGAGCTTGCAGCGAAGTCCCTAACTTCCCAGATAAACGGTGTAGGTCTATAGCATAGACCGCGGCGGATTAGTGGCCGCTTGAAGCTGTATTCTTATCTAACGTCTCCCCCACTTTACTTCCTTTCTGTGCCGCCAATTCCTTACCCCCTTTCTTATTACGCACTTTACCGCTGATCGCCCAGACTAATAATGCAAACCAGGCCACCCAGGAAAGTCCTGCCGGAATATTAGCGGTGAGAATTTTCCTGAAATGCTTCCTATTCAAAAAAAAGGCAAGCATGGCCGGAAGAAACCAAACCAATAAAAAGAAAAATACAAATAAAATACCTTTTAACGGACTAATTCCACTTAGGATTTCCATCAGGGCTGTCCCATATAAACCGGTGTAAAAACGAACAGAATAGACCTAAAATAGC
>NZ_JALBWM010000361.1 GCF_023895975.1 Microbulbifer okhotskensis | reverse complement strand
CATTGAACGAGGCGGTGACTATGCAATCGCTGTGAAGGGCAACCAAGACAAGCTCCACCGGCAAATTGCTGCACATTTTAATAATTTATTCGATATGCAGCACCACAAGCACGTCGACACTGATTGTGTAGAAGAAGTGAGCCGAGGCCGAATAGAATCCAGAAAATGTCTCTCTACTAGCAGTATTGATTGGCTCGAAGGTAAAGAGCAATGGCACGGTCTTAGAAGTGTTGTCGCAGTCCAAGCGAAGCGATCTGTAGCTGGGCACACCAGTTGCGAAACACGCTACTATATAAGTAGTTTAGAGCCCCGCTCAGCAGAACTAAATCAGATTATTCGATCTCATTGGGGTGTTGAAAACTCGCTACACTGGATTTTAGATGTAGTGTTCCGTGAGGATGATAGTCGCTTTAGGTCAGGTAACGCACCAGAGAACATGGCGATCTTGAGGCATTCCGCACTAAATCAGTTACAAGCGGCAAAGCCCAGTTTTAGAAAAGATATGAGCATTAAAAGGCTTCGGAAAAAAGCCGGCTGGGATAGTGAAACTTTAGACAAGATAATTACAG
>NZ_JALBWM010000360.1 GCF_023895975.1 Microbulbifer okhotskensis | reverse complement strand
GGCAATATCGCCAATAAATCCATGCTCAAGGGTTACTCAGAAGCGGCAGAAGTCTTCCCGCAGTTTACCGCCACCGGCAACTTGAGTGATTTTAAAATCGCCACCCGCACGGATCTCGGCACCTTCCCCTCACTGCGCCAAGTGGCGCCCGGCGCAGAATTTAAATACGTCAGCATCGGCGAGCGCGCCGAAACCGCCGCCCTGGCCACCTACGGGGAAATGTTCTCTATTACCCGCCAGGCGATTATTAATGACGACCTGGGAGCCTTCACCCGTATCCCGCAAAAGATGGGCCTCGCCGCCGTGCGCACCGTGGGGGATCTGGTGTTCAGTATCCTGCTCAATAATCCCAAAATGGCAGACGGTAAGGCGCTGTTCCACGACGATCATGGCAACCTAGCCACTAAGTCTGGTATTAATACCGCCAGCATCGATGCCGCACGGGTACTGATGGGCAAGCAAAAGGACGGCACCGCCTTCCTGAATATCCGCCCTAAATTCCTGCTCTGTGATATCGCCGATGAAGGCACGGCAAAAGTTGCCCTGGAATCCGAATTCGAAGTGGGCGCA
>NZ_JALBWM010000035.1 GCF_023895975.1 Microbulbifer okhotskensis | reverse complement strand
CGAACGGTACAGTGACTACGGGGCTATAGCTGCATGAAACTGTCCGAAGTGTTGTCAAAGAAATAGTATTGAATAATAAAGTGTGAAAATTTATAAATAAGAAGGGGGGCCCTGAGGCCCCTCTTTACAGTACCTGCTAGCGCAGGTTGCTAATACACTGATTATATTCGCGGATGTAGACCTTACCACCTACCGCAGGGTTGGCATTAGCCATATCTGCAGCGGCATTTCGACATCCTTCGACCTGGTCTCTGGTCAGACCCCAATTTTGGGGGCGCTGTGAGCCTCGAAGATACATGTTCCTTGGATGCTCATAGCTACGAATTGCAGTCGGGGGCTGTACCCGATAAAAGTAGCGGCCCTGTTCATTAAATGCATAGAAGGTACGGCCACTTTGATAGTAGGTCTTCCCTAGAATCTGCACGGGCTCAGAATTAGCCGGTAGACGAGTCATGCGGTCTTCGGCAAAACTGAATCCGGCAAGGGAGCACAAAAGAACCATTGAAACTAAATATCGCATAACGTCTTCTCCTTCTCCTGGTTTGGCCTCAAGTCTACTCAAACTGAAGTGGTGTCCCAATGTGTGGTAATGGAAGTTTCGGTTGTTGTAAAGGGTATCTCTAATACTTCATCGAAATAAATAAAAACGATTCAATAATGATATTTTCCATAAACACGAAAACACCCAAAAAGATTCTAAGTAAGTGTTTTTTGATAGTAAACAGGACCCTTGTTTTCCCGGGCGGGTAATTGGCTTTGAACTTGTAATAATAATTCTTTTCAAAGAGCTTAAATTGAAATTAGTTATTGAGATCCTCATGGATCTTGTTGTTTGCAGTAGCTCATTGAATTTCCAGATATCCCATGGCATTTAACGTTGTATTTTCACAATAGTAATTCGGACAGTTTTCTGTGTGAGTGATCAAGTTTCTAAAGAAACTGACCAGTAAGCGGGGACTTTCATGTTGTATCCCAGTGTCCATCTAGGCATGCGATAAAGCTGCTTCTAGGTTGCTCAACCCTTGTAGATTTAGAGTTTTATCGTTCTAAAACTACCCGAAGCATTGTTAGAAGTAATATAATAATACTTGCTTTGATGTTCTCTCTTTGCCGCTATAGCAATAAATTATTTCCATTTCTCTTGATGCTACAAGGTGCGGGCAATTTTTCAGCTGCCTAATGCTGGTTCAATACGGGTGGCAATTTGTAAGCCGATAGGCAGGCTTGATTTAGCCTCGCTCCTTCTAGCGGTAACAAGGAGTAATAACAACCAACTTACACTCCATACATAACGGGTATTGATAGTCGTTCCAGGAACTATCATTGTTTTTTCGATGGAAATTGCTTATTCAGGCATAATCAAACAAATTGAAGCGTGTTAGATTTCGAAGAATTTAAAAGGCAACTCGAAAAATCTCGGGGTGCCATTCCTCCCTGAGCGATGGATTTCGCGAGATCGGATTTGGTATATTCAAGCGGTTTTTCTATGAGAGGAGAGATTTTCACTTTTAGATCTTTTAGGGCGGTCTGAAGTTCATAATATGCACAAGCTCCAGTAATTGGCAAAAATATCAAAACTTTCCCAAAGCTGAGGTGACCAGCCATGTGAAGGACTGTAGTGTAGTGTCGGTAAAGCATTTCCCACATCCTGAATTGCTTGTAGAGTTTCTCCGGAAATGAGAGGTTTACTAACCTCAGAGAGGTAAGAAATTATGACCGCGTCTGTTTTTATACGGCAGAGTCCGTAACAATTTTCGAATATTCTGTTACTGTCGTAGGAATTGGTGTCAATATCATAGGTTCTACCGCAAACTGTAATAATCGCACCTGCGCTGGTTATTTTCTGGATTGAAAAGTAAGGTTTAAATTTATCTATTTTAAATGAAATTTTTTGTTGTTGCGTAATTGTAAAGAATTCACACGGACGTTCGGTAGGGTATTTAGTTTTATTGGCGAGGTTGATGGCTGGGTTTTAGTGATCGCTGCAATAAGCGATCCTGTGTAATGGGTGTGTTTGAGATCCCCTTATTGGTTTATGGGGTTGGTATGGTGTTTTACCCACGCTTCTTACCCAGGGAGCAAATTTTAATGGTGGCCGTAGGCAGCGTATAAGGGAGATGTATAGGTCAGACAGATTCGGATAGATGCGGTTCAGAGGCATTAAGCCGTACCAAGTAACGTGTCTCCTGTCGCACCTATATCTTCAGAATCTGCTACCATCGCCGCAAATCCCTTCGCTAGATGAACTCCTATGAAACTGTTGCGTTCGCTTCTATTTATTGTGCTTGCCCTGCTGGTGATTTCAGCGCTGGCGGCACCGGGCATTATCGGTCCCAAAGTGGAGGAGATATGGAAACAGCAATTAGGTCGGTTGCAAGGGGGCAGTTCCACCGGTTATGAGCGCAGTTGGTTTGGTGCGGAGACCAATACAGAAGTTGCTCTTCAAGAGGGGAGCACTCAACTTCGCACAGAGATTCACCATGGACCTGTGCTCTTCACCTCCCGTGGACCGCGTTTGGGTGTGGTATATACCGAGACTCGTTTAAAGTTGGAGCAGCTGGATCCACGGATGCGGACGCAGCTGGAGTCCATTTATGGGCCAGTGCAAACCAGCCCACTCGTTCTTGAAACCCTCGTTACTGCCGATAATCGTGTCCTGAACACCCTGCGCTTGGACCCTTTCAATAATAGTGGTGCTTTTGGTGAGCTGGAGTTTGAGGGTGGTGAGGTTTCCGTATTTACGGACTATACCGGCAAAGTGTTGAATGGGGCTGTGGATCTAGGCAGTTTGAGACAGTTCCGCGATGGAATTGAAGTATTGTTTACCGAGCCACTCAAAGGGGAGTTTGAGTTTACGCCTGGTCAGGGTGGCAAGGCGGAACTTCGTCTGTCGCTGCTGAGGGGGGAATCAGAATCTGGGCCGATTCAGTTGCGCGACATCACCCTAAATCTAACTTTGGAGCAACTGGCAGCACAGTCTTTGAAGGTGGTCAGTGACTTGCAGTTACCCACGGTTGAGTCGGCAACCCCAATAACTTCCGCACGCCAGCAGATGACGCTGCCAAAAATCGAAGTTGCAGACCTGGGGCATTATTTGAGAGTGCTGCTGCCAGCAGTCGAACGTGATTGGGCCCGCGAAATGAGCCGCCCACTGCGCTTGCAGCAGCAGCTAGCGGTGCAGTCCCAAAATGGCCCGGTACTGGTGGATGCCGATATCGATTGGCGCGGTATGAGGCAGGTGTCTCGCCAACGTGGCGGTAGCGCTATTAATCAGTGGCTAAAGCCCTTGGTAGGAAATATGACTTTGAGTGCTTCAGAGCAGGCGCTGTTACAGTCTCCTCTGGTCGCTCAGGCGATGCTTTTACGGGACTACGGGCTTTTGGTTGAGGATAATGGTGAGTTACAAATGTATCTCAAGGTGAACCGTGGCCAGCTGGAAGTGAATGGCGAGCAATTGCCGGCGGACCTATTTTTAATGGCACTCACCGGCAGGTTTTGAGTATAAAAAGCCAGCTATTGCTTTGCGATAGCTGGTGGCTACCAGCGGCGACCTAGGAGCCGCCGCTCTTCCTATCCCGTATTGCGCATTCCCGCAGCAATTCCTGCAATGGTGACCATCAGTGCGCTCTCCAGTACCGTGTCACTCTCCCGCTCGCGCAAGCGCGCCATCAGTTCAGCCTGTAGCAAATGCAATGGATCGGTGTAAGGATCGCGCACGCGGATAGACCAGCGCATGACTGGGTTATTGTCCAGAAGGCTCTGCCGGCCGGTCAGTTGTTTCAGTGCGGTAACGGTATGGGCCAGCCGCTCGCGTAAACTCTGCCCCAAACGGATCAGCTCTGCATCTTGGGTGAGTCGCTCTTCGTACCAGGAAGCAACGCGGGGATCAGCCTTGGCCAGCACCATTTCAAGCATATCGACCACGCCTTGGAAGAAGGGCCACTGAGAGCTCATATCCTGCAGGATATCGGTTTCGTCGGCGTGCTTGAGTGCATTTTCAAGCGCGGCACCGGTGCCCAGCCAAGCGGGTAACATCAGACGAATTTGTGTCCAGGCGAAGACCCAGGGAATCGCTCGCAGAGACTCTACGCCACCACCAGGCTTGCGCCGTGCCGGGCGGCTACCCAGAGCCAGGCGGCTCAGTTCGGTTTCTGGGGTGACGGTGCGCAAATAAGCTACCAGGGCGGGATCACCCTGCACGACCTCACGGTAATTGCCGACGGAAACTTCGGTGAGCCGATCCATTTCCGTACGCCATTCCGGGCGTGGCTCTGCGGGTGGCATCAGGGTGGCCTCGAGGGTTGCGGCGAGGTATTGCTCTAGGTTATAGGCGGCAACCGAGGGGCGGCCGTATTTAAAGCGGATCATCTCGCCCTGTTCAGTAACACGAATACGCCCAGCTACTGAGCCCGGTGGTTGGGATAGTAGGGCCATACGGGTGGGAGAGCCACCACGGGAAATCGAGCCGCCACGGCCGTGGAATAAAGTGAGAGGGATACCGTGATTGCGGAAAATCCGGGTGAGAGTTTCCTGAGTTCGATATTGGGCCCAGGCTGCACCCAGAAAACCCGCATCTTTGGCGGAGTCCGAATAGCCGATCATGATTTCCTGGCCGTTCAGCACTCGCTGTTTGTACAGGGGAAGATTTAGCAGAGTGCTCATGGTGGCGGCGGCGCCATTGAGGTCGTCGAGCGTTTCAAACAGGGGCACCACCCTCATAGGCTCTTGCACGTTGGCAATTTTTTGCAGCAGCATCACGGCGAGCACATCGGAGGGCGTCGTAGCCATTGAAATCACATAGGCTCCGAGCCCTTCGGGACCCTGCTCGGCGATCACCTTGCAGGTCTGTAAAACTTCGCGCACTTCATCGCCACAAAAGTCGCTCCGGTAGAAACAGTCGTCCACCAGAGGGCGACGGCTGTCCAATTCAGCCACTAGGAATTGGACTTTCTCCTCTTCGCTCCAACTGCTGTAGTTGCCTGCGCCGAGATAGCGAGTGATGGCATCCAGGCTGTCGGCGTGTCGGGTGGACTCCTGGCGGATGTCCAGACGCAGTAGAGTGATACCAAAACAGCTTAGGCGCCGCAGGGTATTTTTAAGCTGGCCATCGGCAATAGCGGAGAGTCCGACGGCACGGAGCGATCGGTCAATTAGGCAGAGCTCGTCGGCCAGTTGTTGGCTGCTGGTGAAGCCCTGGCCGGTTGGCTCGGGGCGCTGACCAACCCGCGCTTCCATCTTGGAGCGGGTTATATGCAGGCGGTCACGTACCTGGCGCAGGACCAGCCGGTAGGGCTCGTGGCTGGGACCTGTACGCTCCAATAATTCTTCGCTGGCACGGTGCATGGAAAGATCGGCGAGTAAATTTTCCACATCGCGCAGATACAGATCTGCTGCCATCCAGCGGGCTAAGTGAAGTACTTCACCGGTGACGGTGGCGGTGACATTGGGGTTGCCATCGCGGTCACCGCCCATCCAGGAGGCAAAGTGAATCGGTACCCAATCTACCGGTAGTGCCGGCAGCCCCGCCAGAGCCAGTTCGCTATCGATGTTACGCATACTCTCGGGAACAGCCTTCCACAGGGACTGTTCGATAGTGGCGAAGCCCCACTTTGCCTCATCGACTGGGGTGGGCCTGGCGCGGCGTATCTCATCGGTACTCCAGGCGGATAAAATCTGTTCCTGCAGGTGGCGGCGAAGCCCCTGGGCTTCCTCAGTGGTCAGGTCCGGTCTGTCGAGGGTGTTGAGCAGGTCTGCGACCCGGTCGTATTTGCGAATCAGTGTGCGGCGGGTGACTTCGGTGGGGTGCGCGGTGAGCACGAGCTCGACGGATAAGTCCTTCAGAGTAGCGTGCACTTCATCGGGAGACCTGCCCGCTTCCTTAAGCTCAGCCAATACCTGGCGCAAGCCGCGATCGGTATCCGGGTCGCCGGGGAAGCGCTGGTGCTGGCGGTGCAGGCGCTCGCGATGGTGTTGCTCGGCAATATTGGCGAGGTTGAGAAATTGGCTGAAGGCGCGAGCAACTTCCAGTAGCGTTGCGTCATCCAGGGGATCGAGAAGCTGGCGCAAATGATCGACCTGCATTTCCCCTTTGTTACGGCTTTCAACGGCGGCCTGGCGAATAGTTTCAACGGTATCAAATAGCGGCTTGCCGACTTGGTCTCGCAATACGGCGCCTAACTCATCTCCCAGCAGGCGTACATCATCCCTTAGAGGGGCATTTTGATCTTGGCTCACGAATCTATTTCTCCCTGTTAACACCTGTTGAAAGCAAATCGAATGGATATCTTCGCACACTTGGCGGAAAAGCCTGCAATGTTGCTGCTGCAACCTTTCGTGGAAATTTTTCCTAAATTATGGCGGCCGTTAGATTGCTGCCTGCTAATACAATGTGCCAGTTTGGATACTTCGGTGTGAATTTTTGATTGCTGGTTAACTGCTACTAGGGCTGGATGATTGAAAGCAATACGAAGGGTTATTTGTGTGCTGGAGGCTAAAATCAGTCGTGGAAACGATTGAACTTTTCAGGCCCGAAATTGATTCAGGCCCTATTTGGACTGGTTTCCTTTAATAAGCTGGACGCCGGTCTATTAGCGCCAGCCAGCCGCGAATAACCCGGTAAATCACCCATATCCAGTTGATGGCCAGAATTACATATCCCAGTCCAACCCATACTGTGCAGGAACCTACGATCAGCCAAAGAAGCCAAAACCAGAAGGTGCGGATCTGCCAGCGAAAATGCGATTCGGCCAGGGTGCCGCGAACACTGTCGCGCTTAAAATAGTTAATTAAAACGCCAACGAAAAAGGGTATGGCGGTAAATAAACTAATCGCCTGGATCAAGTAGACCATGATCGCCAGGTCACGCCCGCTTTGTTCTCGGGCTTCTTGAGTGCGTTCGGGGTACTGCTCTGACATAACTTTTTCTCTCTGCTATTCACCCCAATGTAGTGTGGCTTAGATGACACATTTCAACTTGGCTGCGTTGGGATGGGTTATTTGTGCGATGGGTAGCACGGAAGGGTAGGGTCTTGCTGCCCCTGATGGCGCAGCAAGACCCTGGCACTATTAGCGGCCAGGGTACAGGGCTTACAGGTTGTGGATACTTATTTTAGTGCCCATTCGGTATGTACATTGCGCTCGCGCCAGGCTTTTAACTGGCGCACGGATTCCCGCATTAGCTGCAGCAGCTCGGTGCGCTGCTGGCGGCAGTGTTCCCTTTCGCTATCGATAGAAAGGTTGGCGGCAAGGGTCCGCAGGCGTGCGGCGATCGTTTCAAGGCCGACCTCAGCGGCAGACCGGGACAGGCCTTGGGCCTGCTGTTCGGCATCCAGCCAGTGGCGGCCGGTGATGGCGCTGGTGAGTGCGGTGACGTGCTTGGGCAGTGTGGCAGTGCGTTCGCTGAGCAGTTCAGCGAAAGTCTGGTGATCCAGCGTATCCCGCTGCCGGAATAAGGTATTGGCATTCAATAGGCGGGTGGGTTTTATGCTCTGTAAACCGCCGACACCTTGACTGCGACGCAGGGCCCAGCTCATCAGTTGCATCAACTGTCGATCGCCAATAGGGTGGGTTAATACGCCGGTAAACCCCCGAGCCTGATAGCGTTCCTTATCGCCCGAACTGGCATTTTGCAGCAGGGCAAAAATAGGGAGTTCAGAGCCGCGCTCTCTGCGTATTTCCCGTACAGCCTCAACTCCATCCATGAGTGGCAGATGTGTATCGGTCAAAATCAAGTCGAATTTTTTTTGCAGAGCTGCACTGCTGCCGTCGATACCGTTGCATTCCCGCTGTACGTTATGAGCCATGGCTTCGAGGGAAGGCTGCAGGGAATCGTGCTTGCTGTTTTCAATTAACAGGACGGATAGTTGTGCTGCGGGAGCGCGGTTGGTTTCCGCTGGTAGTTTGAGTTCAACGGTTTCAACTTTATCGCACCGATGTAAGTCTTCGAGGGATTTTAGGGCGGAATTTAACTGCCGTTTGCCGATTTCTACAAGGGCTCGGGTATTATTGTCCTCGCTGCGGGCAAGCAAGTTTAAGGTGCCGAGGAGAGTATCGAGGGGATGCTGTAAGTGATGTCGGGTAACGGTGAGCAGGTCAGATTTTTCCTGGCGCAACTGCTCCAGTTCGCCGCGGGTATCGGCTAATTGTTTTTCTTGTACAGTGAATTCACTGTTGCGGCCATGTATCTGCTGAGACAAACCACTATTTTCAGTGCTCAGGTTTTTAATTCGCGTACGGGTTTCTCGGGCTAATTCCCCCAATTTTAACTGTCTACTAATTGCCGTCGCACAAACGAGTATTAATAGTAATATGGGTATTCCCAGCCAAAAAGCTGGAATCTGTCGTTGTAGTACATCTATCGCATTGGCTTGAGCGGTGCTCGAAATAAATACGGAGCCCGACACTAATAGGCCCAGGCATATGGCGCGCGCTAAAACGCTACGAGAGGGCATGCCCCCAGAGAAAGTGGTTTCTATCATCCTTGTAACCAACGTTGTTAAATTGGACTAGTTCCTACAGTCCGCATTGATTTTTATGTAAGTTGTTTTAATTGACACCTCGGCACATCAGAGGTTTTTGATACTGCAATAAGGCCGCTTTTGGTACAAGAGAAATTTTTCTACGGCGTAGTAACCCAGGTTGGCGCTTGAATGATTGTTTGAGGACATAAATTACCAGCCCGCCCCCGCAAGGCTTGTGTTGGGCGGAGATTGAGAGGCGGCTTGGCGGAGCAGTAACCGGCAAATTGCATGGGATTACAGGGGGGGATCTGACGGCAACCCGGCAGTCAGTGGAGCGTATTTTGACGACAAGCGAATGAATACTTTGAGGTTTTCTAGCCGCAATCTGCACACCCGAACAGAAAGGTTCGGGCTGCAAATTAAGGGTATCAGTGATTGATTGTAGAGCTTATGCGGATCTGCTTGGCAAGCCCTTTTTAACCACCGGTTAGGCCGCCTGGGGAATCCGCTCCTGCAGTAATTGCAGCATACGCTCTGACGGCAGGAACAGGCGGATACCGTCACAGTGGGCGAGAAGTTCTCGATAAAAATAATCAAAATGGGTGCAACCCAAAATCAAAATCTGCACTCCGCTTTTGACCAGAGCCGAAACCAGATCGTCTAGAGCGTGCTGGTGCACGATCGTTTCCGCCGTCAATCCGTCCTCGATATCTTCGACAATTTGTAGATTGCCGATGCCAATCACTTTGGCTGTTTTATTACGCTCGAGAATTTCCCTTTCAATATTGGCACAGCTCTGGCAGTTGGCTGCGAGCAGCCCAAAGTTTCGATAGCGCTGGGTGAGTTCGGCGTAGACTTCCAGTGGAGATACCACCTCGATCGGTGAGGCGGCTTTGACCGCCGCCATATCCACGGCACCGGAGAGCGAATTGCAATAAATCATGGCGGCCTGGGCACCGGCTTGGTGAAGCTGCGCTATGGCTTCGATCAGTTGCTGGGTGAGGGCACCGCGCTCCAGGGCTTGCAAATGGGTTTGAGCTTGGGGGGAGGAGGACAGGGAAAGGCCGACACCGCGCAGCTGACGTGCAGCCAGGAATTCCAACCCAAAGCGGGTATCGGTCGGGGTGCCGGCGACCACGCCAACGGTCATGGAACTGTTTTCAATGGCGTTATCGGTCAACACAGTCATGTTCCTCTCTCGTAATACTTAATCGAGTACCGGTATCCCGTCAGTCAGCGGGCCTGCTCCACAGGGGGACCAGCGTATTAATCCACACTCGGCGCACCCAGTCGAGATAAATTCCATAGGGTCGCCCGAGCGCACCGGCAATCAGCATAAAGGTGATACTGGCAGTGGCAATTTCGTCCCAGCTGGCGCCGCCCAGGTGCATATTGGCCATATACAGAGGGAACTGAAAGCTGAGGAATACAAAGGTGTCTACCAAGTATGAATTGATAAAACCACCGCCGCCGAAACGGTTCACGATCCAGTTGCGGTACACACTGAAAGGGCGGGCGATAAGGGTATTAAACACCAGCGCCATCAGGCGGACTTTTAGGTGTTCACTCCAGCTCATTCCGGCCAGGAACAATTCGATAGGGATTGCCACCGCCCAGGAAAAGCTGTTCATTGCGAAGATATCCAGGAGGAAATCCCAGCGGCGCGCGCGCGACATCTTTGCGGTCTCAGCATCTGAGCAGTTAGGGGAGAGTGCGGGCGCGGACATGGAGCAGACAACCTCGTGCGATACGCCGCCTAAACAACTTTGGCGGCAAGACGGTGATTATATCTACAATTTGCATAAAAGCTAGCCTTGCATCTCGACTGTTGGTATCTGGCGATATATTTGTCCTATTTTTTAATAAACTTTTAATCTAATCATCTTATTGGCGTAAGGTGCTAGCTAGTCATGAGGACTTGGCTACGGTTAATATGCAACTCTTTGCATAATATGAGTTGGAGTCTTCATGTCCCTGCGTTTTGCTGTTCTCACCCTGTTGGACATAGAGCCCGGCAGCGGTTACGACCTTAAGCGTCGCTTTGAGCGCAGTGTCTCGCACTTCTGGAGTGCCAGTCATCAACAGATGTACCGGGAACTGCACAAGCTGCATCAAGAGGGTTTGCTGGATTGTGAGGAGCAGACCCAGGCAGGCAAGCCAGATAAAAAGGTTTATAGCCTTACTGAGCTGGGGCGTGCCGAGCTGCGGGAGTGGGTTATACAGCCCAGTGCCCCACAAAAGATCCGCGAGCCATTTCTGGTGCGGATGTTTGCCGGCCACAACCTGAGTCGAGATGAACAGCGCGATGCTGTGGAGGCGCAACTGCACCAGCACAGAGCTTCCCTGCAAAACTACCAGGAGCAGAACGAGCGGGTATTGAAGAGTGATACTGCATTACAGGAGCGATACTGGCTTGCACACCAGACTCTGTTATTCGGTATAGAGGCGGAGAAGACCTGGATCCGCTGGGCGGAAGGTCTGTTGGAGGAGCTTGAAGAGTCCGTTAAAACATAATCGCAGTGACGGGCAACTCACTCTAATGACGCGCCCGAATCTGGCCAGCAATGGCGTCTGGTGTTCAGTAACCTGCTTCTTTTAGCCAGTGGGCGACCCCAGTCATGACTTTTACCGTAACACCTATCTGCGATGGTTTTTTACAAAAGGTTCGCGAAGTAGGTCTAGATGATTTAGAGCAACCGGTGCGGCAGCTGCGTGCCCAGGGTGGTGAACCGTGCCGTGATGTGCTGCGGCGTGCGCGGCCCGGGGAGAAAATTCTCCTGGCCAGCTACTGCCCTTTCACTTGCGCCGGTCCCTATCGAGAGTACGGACCTGTGTTTGTGCTGGCGCAGCCGGAGCAAGAGTTCAGAGCACAGAAAAGTTTTCCCCTGCTGAATAATAATGCGGAGGACTACTTCAAGTGTGGTGTGCAACTAGTACTTCGCGCCTACAGCATTGAGGAGGATATCGTATCTGCGAAACTGGTGAGCCCTGAACAAATACATACAGGGGTGAGTGAATATTTTACGCGGGATGAGATTGATTTCGCTCTGCTGCGCTTCACTACTTATGGCTGCTATGCGTTGCGACTGGATCGCGTAGAGCTTTAATAGATATTTGTGAAGGCCTGGTCGCCGATTATTAAAACCCTGGTTCGTTTTAGAGAGGTTGTTTCGGAGATCGGTGTTTGTTTCCGAACTCCGAAAATATCGCAAAGCTACAGGGCAATTTTTTCCAATACCAAACTGCCAATGGAATAACCGGCTCCAAATGAGCAGATGATACCCCGGTCGCCAATCTCCAGGTCATCACTGTGCAGGTTAAAAGCAATCACCGAACCCGCACTGGCAGTGTTGGCGTATCGGTCCAGTACCACGGGAGCACGCTCCGCGGTGGCACTCTCCCCCATTAACTTTTTGGCAATCAGGTTATTCATATTGATGTTGGCCTGATGCAGCCAGTAACGGCCTATCGTATCCGGGTTTGTGTCGGTCTCGCGCAGGTGGGTCTCAATATGAGCCGCAGCCATGGGGCAAACCTCTTTAAATACTTTGCGACCATTTTGGCGGAACAATTTACCAGGGCCGAAGGGGTCTACATCTGCAGCTCTGGCGGCGTAACTAAAGTTGGAGCGAATGTTATTGGAGAATACGGTCTTCGCCTTGGTACCGAGAACCTCCCAGGCGCTGTCTTGGGTGCAGGTCTCACTGCGTTCCAGGACACTGGCTACGGCCACATCGCCAAAAATAAAGTGGCTGTCACGGTCGGTGAAGTCTACCTGGGGGGAGGCCAGTTCGGCATTGATGACCAGCACAGTACTGGCGGAGCCCGAACTGATCGCATCTACGGCACGCTGCAAAGAGAAAGTGGCAGAGGAGCAGGCGACTTCCATATCGAATGCGAAGCCGTCGATGCCGAGAGCGCCCTGGATTTCGATGGCGATGGCGGGGTAGGCGCGCTGCATATAAGAGGCGCCAACGATAACCATATCCACATCGGAGGCTTGCTTACCGGCTTTCTCCAGGGCCAGCCTGGCGGCTTCCAGCCCCATCTCGGCCTGCACGCTCATCTCCTCATCACTGCGCTCCGGAATGAGGGGGCGCATACGCTCCGGGTCCAGAATGCCGTCGCGGGTCACCACGTAGCGGCTCTTGATACCGGAGGCCTTCTCAATAAATTCCGCCGAGGAGTATGGCTTTGCCGCGAGTTCACCGGCTTCAATCTCCTGCGTATGCTTGAGATTGTACTGCTTGGCGTAGGTGTTGTAGGCGTCCACCAACTCTTCATTGCTGATGGCTTCTGGCGGGGTCCACAGGCCGGTGCCGCTGATGACAATGCCCCGTGGCAATTTGTATTCATTCATCGCTGAATCCCTCGCCCGCAACCACTGATATGCGGGCAATTAGTCACTGTTTAGAACCTTAGCAGTGCTGGCCGTAGAGGACTGAGGTGCCAGGACGGCAAGGCAAGGTATTGTGACGTCTATGTGACTATTGGTCTATCTGTAGTCGCGCCGAATAGTCATGGCGTTCTGGCCAAAATGAAGGCACTGACCTGTTTTGCGCCGGCTTCCAGTAGTTTGTGAGTAACCGCTTCCAGGGTAGCTCCGGTAGTCAGAACGTCGTCCACCAACCCGATATGTAAGCCGCGAATCTCCCGGCGTACGGTGAAACTATCCAGCAGGTTATTCAGCCTTTGGGCGCGGCGCAGTTGCGATTGGGTCTTGGTGCGGGACGTTTTACGCAGCAACCTGGGTTCTACCGGGAGTTGCCAGTGCTGCCCCATGGCAGAGGCTATCAATTGAGCTTGGTTGTAACCGCGTTGCCAGTAGCGGAGCCAGTGCAGGGGCACGGGGGCGAGCAGGTCTGGAATTTGCTGCGGAGCGCCTAATTGCTGGGCTGCCAGCTGTGCGAGACTGTGGCCGGCAGCCAGATCCCGGTGGTATTTAAAGCGTTGAATTAAGTGGTTAACCGGGTAGGCGTATTGCCAGGCGGCACTGACTTTGGCGAAGGGTGGCGGTCTTTGTAAACAGCTCGGGCAGCTGCTGCCGGGGGTGGCTATTGGCAGGGCACAGAGGACACAGGCGTTGCCCAGTTGTGGCAATTCCTGGCTGCAGGCTGAGCAAACGCCGCCGTCTCCTGCGCGCGCTCCACACAACAAGCAACGGGCGAGACTTCGAGCCAGGCAGTTGGATAAACGTTTGTAAACCATGTCTCGGTGTTTGAGTTGACAGCGGTCGGGTCGCGGCTAAACTGGCCAGTCCGGTTTGTCGAGCAGTAGCCGCCAAGCGAGGGCGTCTGCCCAGCTCTTCGGACTGCCGATTTTAAAAAGTAAAAGAGAGAGTACGCCTGTGACTGCCGCCCAGCAAATGTTCGCCGCAATAATTCGTCACGACTGGACCCGCCAGCAGGTGTTGGATCTTTTTGCCATGCCGTTTAGCGACCTGATGTTCACCGCACAGCAGGTGCACCGCGCTCACTTTGATGCCAACCGGGTACAGGTCAGTACGCTTTGCTCGATCAAGACCGGTGCCTGTCCCGAGGACTGTGCCTACTGCCCCCAGAGCGCTCGCTATGACACGGGGCTGGAGCGGGAAAAGTTGATGAAAGTGGAAAAAGTCCTACAGGAAGCCAAGGCGGCCAAGGCGGGTGGGGCGACACGCTTTTGTATGGGGGCCGCTTGGCGCTCACCGAAGAAAAAAGACATGCCTTATGTCACCCAGATGGTACGCGAAGTAAAAGCGCTGGGTATGGAAACTTGTATGACCCTGGGTATGCTAAATGATGACCAGGCACAGGAATTATCTGATGCGGGGCTCGATTACTACAATCACAACCTGGATACGTCACCGGAATATTACGGCGAGATCATTACCACCCGTACCTACCAGGACCGCTTGGAGACCCTGGGCCGCGTGCGTGCGGCGGGTATGAAAGTCTGTGCGGGTGGCATTGTCGGAATGGGGGAGGGCGATAAGGATCGCGCCGGCTTGTTGATGCAATTGGCCAACCTGCCCGAGCATCCGGAATCGGTGCCGATCAATATGTTGGTGAAGGTCGCCGGTACGCCACTGGAAGAGCAGAAAGACCTGGACCCATTCGAATTTATCCGTTGCATTGCCGTGGCGCGCATTATGATGCCGAAATCCCACGTACGGTTGTCTGCCGGACGCGAACAGATGAGCGATGAAATGCAGGCCATGACTTTCCTCGCCGGCGCCAATTCGATTTTCTATGGGGAAAAACTCCTCACTACGGCCAACCCGGAAGAAAATAGCGATATGCAACTGTTCAACCGCCTGGGTATCCAGCCTGAGGAGTATCAGCAGTATGCCGATGACAGCGAAGTGGAAGCTGAGTTGAATGCTCAGATTACCGAGCAGAAAAGCGATGCTTTTTTCTACGACGCGGCCAAATGAGCCTGGATGAAACCTTACTGCAACGCCTTGCCGAGCGCCGCCAGAAGAATCTCTATCGGGAGTTAAAGACCCTCGATCGCGCACCTGGGCCCCGCGCTCAACTGGATGGTCGCCAGTTGCTGGTGTTTAGCAGTAACGATTATCTGGGGCTCGCCAGCCGCGCAGAAGTGATTGCCGCGCAGCAGGCCGGCGCCAAACTGGGGGCCGGTGCTACGGCCTCCCACTTGGTCAATGGACACCTGGACATCCACCGGCGGTTACAGGGGCGTATTGCCGATGCCACTGGGCGGGAAGCCGCACTGGTATTTTCCAGTGGTTATCTGGCTAATATCGGCACTATCTGTGCTGTATTGGGCCGCCCTGACAACATCGTCTCGGACAAACTTAATCATGCCTCGCTGATCGACGGCGCACGTTTGAGTGGCGCGAACAGCCTTCGATTCGCCCACAGTGATCTCGATAGTTTGCAGCGTCAGCTACAAAGTGCCGTGGCGCGTGGCGGTAAAATCCTGGTGGCGGTCGACGGGGTTTACAGCATGGATGGTGATCGGGCCCCATTGGTAGAAATCGCCGCGTTGTGCCGCGAGTTCAATGCCTGGTTAATGGTCGATGAGGCGCATGGCTTCGGCGTGATGGGCAGCGAATCTCAGCCTTTCGCGGGTAGCTGTGCCCAGGCCGGTTTGACTCAGGACGAGGCGCCGATAGTAATGGGTACCTTGGGGAAAGCTGCGGGCAATGCCGGTGCCTTTGTCGCGGGGTCACGCGCACTGATCGATTATCTGGTGCAATTTGCACGCCCCTATATCTATACCACTGGTATGCCGCCGGCCGTGGCCGCCGGGGCACTGGCAGCTATCGAACTGATGCGCGATGAGCCCCAGTTGCAGTGGCGGTTACAGAAAAATATTACTTATTTTCGCCAGGGCGCCACCGCATTGGGGCTACCTCTGGAAGATACCACCAGCCCTATACAACCAGTGTTGTTGGGGTGTGAGCGCACGGTTATGGCGGTCGCTGACAAGCTGCAGGCCTGTGGCGTTCTGGTCGGTGCTATTCGCCCTCCGACAGTGCCGGTCGGTACGGCGCGTTTGCGTATTACGTTAAGTGCTGCTCACCAAAGGGCGGACCTGGATGAGCTGCTCACAGCATTGCATCAGATTTTACCAGCAGCAGAGGTGTTGGGCCGGTGATTCGGGTTGAGCATTTGGTATTCCTGCACGGCTGGGGCGGGGACCAGCATCTTTGGCAGCCGCTGCTGGACGCTTTGTGCGGTAGCGCCGGATTGACGCTCCAGTGTATCGAATTACCGGGATTTGGTGTCTGCAGCGATAAAGACTGGCCTCAGCAGGCGGCGCTTTTACAACAGCTTTACCTGCAACTTCCCTCAAATTGTATCCTGGTGGGACACTCTCTCGGCGGTATGTTGGCGACTTCCCTAGCCGCGTTGAATGGGCAGGAAAAGATTTTGGCCGTGGTATCCATCGCAGCCAATGCCTGTTTTGTCGCGCGGGAGCGCTGGCCGGGTATGGCGCCTGCCACCTTCAAGGATTTTTTCACTGCTTTTGACGTGGACCCGGTAAATACCTGGGAGTGGTTTTGCGCTTTGCAAGCGCATGGTGACCCGGCCATGCGAGCACTACGGAAACAGTTGAAGGCGTCCAAGCCGCAGATCAATGTGGCGGCCTGGCGTGCCGCACTGCAATGCCTAGCCGATTTGGACAACCGTGATCATCTGCGTTGTCAGAAAGTATCTGCACTATATCTGTTCGGCGAGAGGGACGCCCTGGTGCCAACCGAGGCAGTACAAGCGATGCGGGCCCTGGGTGTTTGCACCAAGGTGATTCCCGACACCGGTCACCTGCCGCACTATTCTCAGGCCGATTCTGTAGCTCGACACTTGCTTGATTTTGTTGACCGTTTGCAGCAATTGGCGCCAAAGTCTGAGCCGTTCGATAAGTCGGCGGTGGCACGCTCCTTCACTCGGGCGGCCGGGAGTTACGATGACTGCGCTCATCTGCAGCGGGCAGTGTGTCGCCATCTGCTGTCGCAGGCGGGCAGTGATTGGGCTCCGCGAACTATTCTCGACCTAGGCAGTGGTACCGGTTTTGGCACAGCACTGCTGCGACAGTGCTTCCCCCAGGCACGAATTATTGCTTTGGACCTAGCGGAGGGTATGTTGCAGTTTGCCCGCGAGCAGAGGCCAGAGGCCGATGACTATGTGACGGCAGATGCCGAACGGCTGCCTTTAGCAACGGGCAGTATAGATGTGATATTTTCCAGCATGGCTCTGCAGTGGTGCTATCGCTTGCCTGAATTGTTTACCGAGTTACAGCGGGTGTTGGCCCCTGGCGGTCGCTGCTTGGTGGCGACTTTAGGCCCCGCAACATTGCGGGAACTGAAAGATAGTTGGGCAAAGGTGGATGGGGGTGTACACGTCAATCAATTCGTGCCTGCCGGACAGTGGCATGCTGCGGCATTGCAAAGTGGCATGCAGGGGGAGGTCAGTGAAGAGTTGCGGCTGTTGCATTTTGACAGCCTGCGCCAGTTGATGAGGGAGCTCAAAGGGGTCGGCGCACACAATATCAACCGGGCTGCAGATAGAGGGATGACCGGGCGCAGTAAACTTCAACATCTGGCGGCGGCCTATGAGGGCAAGCGCGAGGCCGAAGGACTACCGGTGACCTATGAGGTGATCTACATGCTGCTCTCATCAGCAAGCCGTTGAGAAGGGGGTTTTCGGCGCTTTGTTGCTTTAAATGAAGCTGTTCGGATCGCAAGTGGAGTAAGCAACCATTTGATTTTAATAAAAAATTTGCTGGGCATCCGGTGTGAATTCGGGTTGAAAGGCTTTGCAGGGTCTGCGTTAACAAGGGGGCAGACAAAGAAAAAAACCGGCTGACCTGCGCTATCACCACGCAGGTCGAACCGGACAGCAGATTGAAGAGGTCAGGGATAGATATCTATTGTTATCGGCGTCTTCACCAGTGCCCAGATCTCGTCCATTTCTCGATTGGAGGCCACGGCAATACAGCCATCGGTCCAGTTGGTGCGGCGCAGGTGCCGCTCCATTTGGGACCATTGGGGTTTGATACCGTGGATCATGATGTCGCCGCCCGGGCTCACCCCCATTTTTGCAGCTCGGGCGCGGTCCTGTTTATTGGGATAGGAGACGTGAATGGAGCGGTAAAAACGGCTGTTGGGGTTCTTCCAATCCAGGGTGTAGCGGCCCTCCGGCGTGCGCTCATCTCCCTGGCGAACTTTGTGTCCTCTGGGGTTATCTCCAAAAGATACGGTGTAGTTTTTCACTACTCGGCCATCGCGTATCAGCTGCATCAGCTTTGTCGACTTGTACACGATGACGTGGTCGACAGGATCAACTTTCGCTGAGGCGAGTATTGGCGCCAGCAGCAGCAGGGCAAGAGTTAGGTATCGCATGGTCTTTAAAGCTGTTCGGGTAGTTGTCGGTTATTTCGTAATCACTTAGCGTCCTTGCAGCGTTGTTCCCCTTGGTGGGGGAGTTATTGTGCGAGCGCAACCCCGTGCCTTTTTAATTGGTGTACGGCTTCTCTGTTTGAAATTTGCGCTACCCGATCAATTTATCACCATCTCTGTGGCGTGAAAAGTCACGCCATGAAAAAAACTTAAATTTCTTCAAGCGAGGGGCTGGGACCTTGGGAAAGACATATTTCATCGCCGGCACTGATACTGAGGTCGGAAAGACCTATGTGACTGCTGCACTACTATCGGCGGCAGCGGCGCTGGAACTGAAAACGGCCGCGATAAAACCGGTGGCGTCGGGATGCGAACGCACGGAGGATGGGCTGCGCAATGCGGATGCGCTGTTATTGCAGGAAGCGATGACCCAGGAGCTGCCCTACCAGCAGGTAAATCCCTTTGCACTGGAACCGGCGATTGCACCGCATATCGCCGCTGCGGAAGCTGGCAAACAGTTAAACGTCTCGCGCATGGCCGGGATCTGCCGGGGAGTGATGTCCGCCGGCGCCGACCTGGTGCTGATCGAAGGTGCTGGCGGTTGGCGCACGCCTTTGGGGCCCAGAAGTTTCCTCTCGCAGTTACCGCGAGAATTGAATGTACCGGTTGTTTTGGTAGTGGCAATGCAGCTCGGTTGTATTAATCACGCGCTGCTTACGGCCGAGGCGATTCGTCGCGATGGCTTGCCGCTGGCCGGATGGGTAGCCAACTTTGCCCGCGAAGGTATGTCCCGAGCGGACGAGAATCTACACACGCTCAAATCGCTTTTACCCGCCCCCCTGCTTGGCGCTCTCCCTTTCGATACGGCGGGGGACTATCGCAATGGGTCACACTGTCTGGATATCAAACCCCTCTTACCCCTCTGATTTTTTGCTTCGCGCTGGCCCCGCAGGGGCCCGAGACAGTTGACATTGGGCCCCTTCAAGCCTAGATTCAAACAAGCGTTTGAAACACTTGAATGAGGACCGGGAGCATGGCCGATTATAAGGCGCCACTGCGGGAGATGAATTTCCTGCTGCACGAAGTATTTGCTGCAGAAAAACTCTGGGCGGAATTACCTGGATTGGCGGGGGCGGTGGATCGCGAGACCGCAGATGCGATTCTTGAAGAAATGGCCAAGCTGGCCGCCAACACCCTGGACCCGATTAACCGCAGCGGTGACGAAGAGGGGTGCCACTGGAATGACGGTGCAGTGACTACGCCACAAGGCTTCAAAGAAGCCTACGCTACCTTCTGTGAAGGCGGTTGGGGCGGGCTGCTGGGCAATCCAGAATACGGCGGTATGGGTATGCCGAAGATGCTGGGCGCTCAGGTTGAGGAGATGATCAATGCTTCGAATATTTCCTTTGCGCTCTACCCGGTACTGACCAACGGAGCATGCCTGGCAATCGATGCTCACGCCAGCGAGGCGTTGAAGCAAAAATACCTGCCCAAAATGTATGAAGGTACCTGGGCCGGTGCCATGGATCTGACTGAGCCTCATGCCGGCACTGATCTGGGTATTATCCGTACCAAGGCGGAGCCCCGCGGAGACGGTAGCTGCAGCATCACCGGTAGCAAGATTTTCATTACCGGTGGTGACCAGGATCTTTCGGACAACGTTATCCATCTGGTACTGGCGAAGTTGCCGGATGCCCCCAAGGGACCGAGAGGAATCTCGCTGTTCCTAGTGCCCAAGTACTCTGTCAACGAAGACGGGAGTATCGGCGAGCACAACCATGTGAGCTGTGGGTCCATTGAGCATAAAATGGGCATCAAGGCTTCCGCTACTTGCGCGATGAATTTCGATGGCGCCCAAGGTTGGCTGGTAGGCGAGGAGAACAAGGGTCTCGCGGCCATGTTCACCATGATGAATTACGAACGTTTAGGGGTGGGTATTCAGGGGCTCGGCGCCTCCGATCGCTCCTACCAGAATGCCATTGAGTACGCCCGCGACCGTATCCAGAGCCGCTCTCCTGAAGGGGTCAAGCAACCGCAAAAAGCGGCTGACCCCATTATTGTGCACCCCGATGTACGCCGTATGCTGCTCACCCAAAAAGCATTGGTGAGCGGTGGTCGCGCCCTGTCCACTTATGTGGCCAAGTGGTTGGATACCTCCAAGTTTGGAGAGGGTGACGAGAAGAAAAAGGCTGAGGGCATGGTCGCCTTGTTGACGCCGGTAGTGAAAGCGTTTGTCACTGATATGGGACTTGACTGCACCATCCTTGGCCAGCAGGTCTTTGGTGGCCACGGGTATATCCGCGAGTGGGGGCAGGAACAGTTGGTGCGCGATGTGCGTATTACCCAGATCTATGAGGGCACCAACGGTATCCAGGCTCTGGATCTGGTCGGCCGCAAAACGGTCGCTAATGGTGGTACATTGTTCGAGCTGTTTGCCGCAGATGTACAGAGCTTTATCGATTCGCAAGTTGATCGCGAGGGGATGGTGGAGTTTCTCCAGCCGCTCGCTGCCGAGCTGCAGCGTCTGCGTGAATCCACAGAAAAAATGGTTGCCGCTTCCCAGGAAGATCCCAATGCACCGGGCGCGGCCTCGGTGGAGTACCTGCACTTGTTTGGCTATGTGAGCTACGCCTTTATGTGGGCGAAAATTGTCGCTGCAGCCTTGCCAAAAGTGGATGCGGACAGCTTCTATCTGGGCCAGGTGAAGACTGCGCGCTTTTACTTTGCACGCCTGCTGCCACGCACCCAGGCACTGGCCGGCAGCGTTAATGCTGGCAGTGCGACACTGATGGATCTTGAGCAAGAGCTGTTCTGATCAGAGTTGTATAAACCACAAAAAAAGCCCCGCTTTGCGGGGCTTTTTTTGTGGAGCTGAAGAGGGCTTTCTCCTACACTCAGGGCACAACAATAACGAGCGAAAGCGCCCATGTTAGAGCCCTCCGAGAAGAAACTCACCGACGAAGACCAGGCCAAGGTCGACAGATATCTGCAATCCGGTATCAACAGCGTGGAACGCAAGCCCTTCCGCCCCTGGGTACTGCTGTTCGGATTGATAGCGTTGCTGACCCTGCTGTCCCTATTGAGTCTGTATATTGCTCAGTCAAAAGGCGTGGTTTAACGCAGCGGGGCTTCCCCTAACCGTTGCAGCTTTTGCCACTCGTCTTTAGCGACGGGCTGAATCGACAAACGCCCCTGTTTTAACAGGATCATCCCTGCCAGCTGCGGATCGTGCTTGATCGCCGCGAGCGGAACTGGCCGTTGAAATTCGCTTTGCCAGCAAATATCCACACAGTACCAGCGCGGCTTATCGGCCGTGGCTTTGCCGTCGAAGTATTTACTGGCGGGATCGAACTGGGCGGGGTCGGGATAGGCCGCGTGAATTACCTTGGCAGTACCCACGACAGCCGGTACCTTGCAGGCGCTGTGATAAAACAGCACCCCATCTCCCACTGCGACTTGATCGCGCAGAAAGTTGCGCGCCTGATAATTGCGGATACCATCCCAGCGGCCGCTGCCAGTGGGTTCAGCGGCCAGGTCATGGAGGCTGTATTCATCGGGTTCAGATTTGAATAACCAATACGTCATGCGGCAGTTTGTCTCTATGCTGCGCCGGTTGGTGTTTCGCCGGCGTCCGGTGCCATTTAGTATGAACCTGCCGATTGTTGTCAAATCGGCACAGGTATTTTTACGTGGTTAGCAGGAGATTATGGGAAACAAAACATTTCAGTGGCTCTCACGCAGGTTGTCGAGCCATCGCTCGCAGTACTGGGCCTTGCAGCTCTGCGGTTGGGGCGGTTATACCCTATTAACCTTTGTGGGAAGCTTTTTCTGGGTGTATGACCACTGGATACACTCGGGTTATATCGCGGTTGCCACCTCAGCCGGGGTTGTCCTCAGTGAAGCCATGCGTTTCGGTTTTCACCGCCTCTGGAGCAAGCCGCCAGTTACCCGGTTTATCGGCTCCCTGCTGGCGGTGATATTGGCGGCTGGGGTTTGGGCTGCGATTAAATTTGGCGGGTCTCTGTGGCTCTACGGCAATGATGGTGATGAGCACCCGGCGGTCTTGGCCACCTATTGGTTCTCCTATTCATTTCTTATTCTCATGACTTGGGCGGCGCTTTACTACGGTATCAAGTATTATCGCGCCTCTCAGACTCAGCAGGAAAAGGCGTTGCGGGCCGAGTCAATGGCGCATCAAGCGCAATTGAAGATGTTGCGTTACCAGTTAAATCCCCATTTTCTGTTTAACACGCTGAATGCCATCTCTACCTTGATCCTCGATAATGACGGGCGCACAGCCAACAATATGGTGACCCGTCTGTCACAGTTTCTCCGCCATTCCCTCGATAATGATCCAATGCAGAAGGTCACCCTGGCGAAGGAAGTCGAGGCGCTGATGCTGTACTTGGACATTGAAAAAGTGCGCTTTGCCGATCGCTTGGGAGTGCGCTTGGATTTACAGGGCGAATCCTCCCGGGCCCTGGTGCCGAGCCTGTTGTTGCAGCCACTGGTTGAAAATGCGATTAAATACGGAATTGCCCAGCTGGAGTGGGGGGGGGAAATCGGTATTAAAGCGCGAGTCTTTGCCGGTGAGCTATTACTGGAAGTCATCGATAACGGTCCCGGTATGTCCGAAGAGGAACTTTGCTTGATTGGCAAAGGTTACGGTGTAGGAATTCGCAATACCTGCGAGCGCCTGAAAGCCTTGTATGGTAATGATCAGAGAGTACGTTTCCGCAACCGCCCGGAGGGCGGCCTGTCGGTGAATATTCGTATTCCCTACGAACAGGAATAACGAGATGAGTGCAGTAGAAACCCTAAGCGCAATAATTGTTGATGATGAACCACTGGCTCGCCGCGGTTTACGGTTGCGCCTGGAGCAGATGTCCGATGTTGAGATTGTTGCAGAAAGTAGCAATGGCCGCGATGCCTTGGAGAAAATCCTGGCGTTAAAGCCGGATGTGGCCTTTGTGGATATTCAAATGCCCGGCGTCAACGGCTTGCAGTTAGTGCAGTTGATACCTGTGGACGCACTGCCGCATGTGGTATTTGTGACCGCATATGATCAGTACGCAGTGGAGGCCTTTGAAATCAATGCGGTGGATTATGTGTTGAAGCCGATTGAAACGGAGCGCTTGGAGTTGTCGCTCACCCGGGTGAGAGAGAAAAGAGTCAGTGCAGATATCGCCAGCCAGCGAGAACAGTTACTTGAGGCGGTGGCCGATCTGACCAATGAATCCGCGGAAGCCCTGGAGAAAAAGCTGGTCAGTGGGAAGTTTGCCGGCAGTACTTACCCCGACACCATTGCGGTCAAAGACTCTGGCAAAATAACCTTGGTGCCCGCTCAGGAAATCGATTGGGTAGACGCTGCTGGCGATTATATGTGTGTGCATGCCCGCGGCGAAACACATGTTATGCGTATTACCATGAAAGAGCTGGAGCAGCAGTTGGACCCGAAACTTTTTCAGCGCATACACCGTTCTACCATCGTCAATTTAAGTCGTGTACGTGAAATTCGCGCCCATATCAATGGCGAATACAATTTGGTTCTGGATAACGGTGAGAGTCTGAAGATGAGCCGTAGTTATAAAAGTAAAGTCCAACACTTTCTCTAACCGGGAAATTCGGGTGGCAAGTCAAGCTGGTAGATACTTGATTTGCTCTGAAGAATTTTTTGGTACTTTCCTGCGCGGGATTCATCGGTTAATTATTTTGTTTTTCAGGTTATTCAAATCCTGCTTTTCATGGTCTGATCGAAATTTCCCGACAGTTAGTCGCAAGAGCCTTGTACGGAAATAATATTCCGCTAGCCTTCCATTCCAATTAAAACAAATAAGGCTGAAGGAATGGCACTGACACGCGCCGCTCTTAAAAATCCCGCCGCTGCGGGTGTCGCTGTGGTTATGGCTGTCCTGCTCGGTGCTTTCCTCGCCAGCCGCCTGCCGGTTCAACTTTTCCCCGATATCGACAATCCACGAATCACTATCCAGGCAGGATGGAGAGCGGCTGCGCCAAAAGAGGTGGAAGCAGAAATTGTCGAACCGATCGAGTCTGTATTACAGGGCCTCACCGGGCTGGAAATGATGCAGGTGAATGCCGGTCGTGGCGGCGCCTGGGCAAATCTGGAATTTGCCATGGGCACCGATATGGATAAGGTGTTGATCGACGTGATTAGCCGTATGAGCAGCTTGCCACCCCTGCCCCGGGATGCGGAGCCGCCGCGAGTGATGCTCGGTGGTTGGGGTGGCGATGCCACGGCACTCACTTATTTCTTTTTGCAAAAATTGCCCGGCAATGAAAAAAATCTGGATGACTACGCAGGCCTGATTGAAGATGTACTGCGCCCGGAACTGGAGTCTGTACCCGGGGTAGCCAGTGTCCAGGCCCAGTCAGGGCGGGCAGCACAGGAAGAGTTACAGGTGATTTTTGATCCCTGGAAAGCGGCTGAGCTGGGTATTCAGTTACCCGCAGTCAGTCGCCAGTTGGCTTCGGCGCGAGATGTCTCCGGTGGATTTACCGATGTGGGGCGCCGCCGTTATACCCTGCGCTTTGTCGGTGAATACGAACCGAAGGATCTGTCTGAGCTGGTACTCGAATGGCGCAACGGCGAGCCGGTGCGGCTGGGGGATATTGCTGAAGTAAAAGTGGGGCCTTCCGAGTCCCGAGGTGTTACCACGCAAAACGGTAACCCCGCCGTCTCCATTCGTATTAATCGCACTAACGATGCCAATATGCTCGCAACTCTGGAGCGGGTTAAACAAAAAGTAGCGACACTCAACGACACTAAATTAAAAACACAGCAACTCGTTTTAGTGCAGTCTTTTGATGCCTCCGTATTTGTTTATCGCGCCCTCAATTTGCTCGGTGGCAATATGATTTTGGGGATCGTATTGGCGGTTGGCGTACTCTGGTGGTTTATGCGGCGTATGCGTGCCACCTTGATTGTCGCTGCTGCAATTCCTATCTCATTGCTGTCGACATTTGTTGTGCTGTCCGCAACGGGCCGCAGTGTAAATGTGATCTCCCTGGCAGGCCTCGCATTTGCCACAGGGATGGTCCTGGATGCTGCCATTGTGGTGTTGGAGAACATAGTGCGCTTGCGGGAAAAGGGGCTGGGTGCCGAAGAGGCTTCGGAGCAAGGTGCCGGCCAGGTTTGGGGCGCCCTTCTGGCCAGTACCGCTACAACAGTAGCGATTTTCCTGCCGGTATTTTTCCTTAATAGTGTTGAGGGACAGGTATTCGGTGACCTGGCCCTGACCATTGCCGTCGCCGTGGTATTTTCCCTGCTGGTAGCCGTAGCGGTAGTTCCGCTGGCGGCGCGATTGTGGTTGCCGGAGGTATCCACTGAGGACCGCCTGTCCCGGGTTTGGGAGAAAATCACTGCACGGGTTATGGCGTTGACACGTACACGAGCGCGGCGTTGGCAGGTGATTGCCGGTCTTTTGTTGATGCCGATGGCTGCAACTTATGTGTTCTTACCCAACTTGGATTATTTGCCGCCGGTAAAAAGGGATGCTGTGGATGTGTGGATGAATTTCCCCGCCTCCACTAATACCAAGACCCTGGAAAAAGAGATCGTCAATGAGCTGGACCGGCGTATGGCGCCTTACATGAGTGGCGAACGCGAACCGGCGCTAAAGAATTACTACGTAATCACCTGGCCTAATGGCGGTACCATGGGCGTGCGGGTCAAGGATATGGATCAGGCCAAAGAAATGGAACGCGTGCTGCGCGAGGAAATTCTGGTAGATATTCCGGACTTCCAAGGCTTCGCCGCTCGCGGAAATTTATTTGGCCAATTTGGTGGCGATCGCAGTATCGCTCTACACCTGCAATCCCGCGATGCGGAGGGCTTGATGCGTGCGGCATCCCGCGGGGTGGATGTACTGGAAGAGGTCATGCCGGGCACACCGGTGCAGACCAATCCCGGCCTGTCTTTATCCGAACCGGAACTGACCGTGCGTCCTAATGACCGCGCGATGCTGGAGCAGGGCTGGAACCGTCAGGATATGGGCGGGTTGATCCGCACCCTCGGCAACGGCCTTTATGTCGGTGAGTATTTCGACGGTGAAAAGCGCCTGGATGTTATTTTCAAAGCGCGACCCTGGAGTACCCCGGAGCAATTGCAAAATACTCCGCTGGTAACGCCGCGCGGTGAAGTGGTGTCCCTCAGCCAGCTCGCCAGTGTCGAGCGTACCGTGGGGCCGGGCAATCTACGCCGGGTTGATGGCCGCCGTACCATTACGCTCAATATAGTGCCGCCGGAAGATGTGTCACTGGAAGAAGTGCGAACGCAATTGGAAGCCGATGTGTTGCCGAAAATACGTGAGGCACTACCGGCCGACGGCAGTATCCTGGTGGGGGGCAATGCCAGTGACCTGGACAAAGCCCTGATCTCCCTGTCACAGAACTTCCTACTGGCACTGCTGATTCTATTTTTATTGATGAGTGCGCTGTTTCGCTCCCTGCGGGATGCAGCCCTGGTGCTGCTTACCGTACCACTGGCTACGGTGGGCGGCGTGTTGGCATTGCAGATTCTGAATCTGATTGATTTCCAACCCCTTGATCTGCTCACCATGATTGGCTTTGTGATACTGCTCGGGCTCGTGGTGAATAATGCTATTTTGCTAGTGCATCAGACCCGCGCGGCAGAAATGACTGGGGCCACCCGGGTTGATGCCGTGGAGCAGGCTTTACGCCTGCGCTTAAGACCTATTTTTATGAGTACCCTGACCAGTGTTTTTGGCATGTTGCCGCTATTGGTTGCCCCCGGTGAGGGCAGTGTGATTTACCGCGGCCTGGCAGCCGTGATCGTTGGCGGTATGGCGGTCAGCACACTGTTTACCCTGGTTTTACTACCGGCACTACTGCAACTCGGCAGTGTGCCGCTGCCTAAATTTTCCGCTTTGCGTGGAGGGTTTACCCTGAGGAATTCGCAATGAAAAAATTACTTGCAGTTATTGTTGTGTCCCTGGCCAGCGGTGTGGCCTGGGCGCAGGGTAGCCCTACAGCGGTGACAGTGGATCGCGCAGAAATGCGGGAAATTGCCCCAAGCCAATGGTCCGCCGGTGAGGTGGTAAGTCGACGAGATATCCTGATTTCCTCAGAGCTCGACGGTGTGCTGGAGTTTGTTGCCGAGCCCGGTAGTTTCGTCAAGACAGGCGAGCGCCTGGCAGAACTCGACAGTACTCATTGGCGTTTACATCTGCGTAATAGTGACAGTCGTATCGCACAACTGCGTGCGCGGCTGACTTATAGGGATGCTCAGCTAAGCCGCCTGAGTAAGCTGGCAGAAACCAATAGCACCTCGCGGGCGGCACTGGAGGAGCAGCAGGCAGAGCGAGAGGCAATGGCTCAGGATTTACTTGCCGCACAGATTGAACGGGATCGCCGTTCCTATGAGTTATCCAAAACTACGATTGATGCACCCTTTGATACCTTGGTGGTCAGCCGCCAATTACAGGCGGGTGAGTATGTACGTACGGGCTCAGAATTATTGCGTGCACTGGATATGTCACAGATGGAGGTGGAAGCGGATATTCCGCTGACAGCCTTGCCGCTGATTCGGGTAGGAGATACCGTCGCTCTCCGCAGTGACTCGGTCTCACTGCCTGGAGAAGCTCGTTTAGACGATAAGCTATTTAGCGGTCGGGTGCGTCAGCTTGTACCCGTGGCCAGCGATCGCTCTCGCCGGCTGAAGTTGATGGTAACGTTGCCGCAAAGTGTACCGGAGCAGTGGGACTGGATTGTCGGAATGCCGGTACAGGTATCCGTACCCATTGCCCAGCCACAGGCCACAATGTCAGTCCCGCGGGATGCCCTGGTTTTGCGAAATGGTGACACCTATGTCTATCGCGTGGGAGAGGGTGATAAAGCGGAGCGATTATCGGTGCGTATTGGCAGTGGTGACGGCGAATGGATCTCGGTCAGCGGGGACCTTATCCGTGGTGATCGTGTGGTGGTGCGTGGCGCAGAGCGTCTGCAGCCGGGACAGGAAGTTAAAGTACTGTCGGAAGTAGTGCGCGATAGAGAGCCAGCACAGACGAGCAGCGGTAGCTAAGGGCTCGCACAAATCCCTTTGGTTACTCATCTATTCTCTCTCCCCAACTACCTCTTCAGGGGGGGGGCACTATTGAGCGCTCGCCCTGAAAGTCCCGCCTTGCCCCGCCGATAAAATGCCACCCTCGGGTTTATATTTTTAAGTGGTATGCGAGTGTAAATGATAACCATTTACATTGCCCGGTATGTCTTCCTCCAATAGCATAGGTGTTAATTATGGCGCCTGCGCTATTTACTGGTTCTTGAATGAGGTTTTAGCCGATGAAAAATAACAGTCCAATAAAGAAAAAAGTATTGCCGGTTTGGGTTGCTGCGGCTGTGCTCGTTCCGCTGGGGAGTTTTGCCGGGTCTGCTGAATCCATGGAAGAAGTCAGTGTATATGGTGAACAGGAGGAAACTAGCACAGCTTCCCGTCTGAGCCTGACGGTGTACGATACCCCGCAAGCTGTGACCGCTGTCTCCCAAGCGCAGATCCAGGATTTTGCCCTGCATGACGGTTGAAGCTGAAAATGTTGAGACAGATCGTACTTATTACACCGCTCGCGGCTTTGATATTGTGAACTTCCAATACGATGGTATCGGAGTTCCCTTTTCTTCCGACCTATCTCAAGGCCATCAGGACACTGCTATTTTTGAGCAGGTTGAAGTGGTTAAAGGTGCGGCAGCCCTAACGACAGGCCTCGCCAATCCCTCCGCAACCGTGAATTTTATTCGTAAGCGTAGAGCAGGAAAGTTATACGCTGCTTAGCGTCTTTGCCAAATATGATATTTCTGAGTCTCTATCGGTTGACCTCAATATTGACAACTTGAGCAACGAGAAATATTTCAACAGCCTCTATTGGAGCCAAGGCTATTACGGTGCACCGCGCCAAGCACAGTTGAGTGTAAACTGGCGCTACTAGGCCTCAATTCCGCTTCAACATAACCCTGTATTGGGTTTTCTACGCTACAAGCGATACAAACAGACAGCCAAAAGCCACTGCCCTCCTGCTATGCCCATGAATGGGGGGGCTTTTTTAATACCGATGCGGGGTAGAGTGCCGGCAGTATGGGCCAAAAGGCATCATTATTTTTCTGATGGATATAGCGGTAAGCTTCGCGAAGACTTTATTTCCTCGGAAGCATGGCCACAGACCTTTTTTGTAGCGATACAATTTTCCGTGCATTCCGGCTGAGTTCTCGGTGTGTCTGGGTGGCCTGAGTAGAGAGCGATGTTCCCCTGCAGGCCAGTACCCGCTCCCCGCCTAAGCCGTTAATGCAGGCCTGGAATTCTGTTCTGTTATTCAAGATAAACTTGGGCTTAACGTTCTCTCACAATACCCTTTGAAGGTGGCAGTTTACTAATGGTAGTAAGCAATGCGTCTCCTGTTTCCCTTGCTGTTGTTACTTTGTATTTCTACTTCTCTTGCCCAGGTGCGGCTAGACCGCTTGCCTGCGGGTACTCAGCCAGTTGAAGTGAATAACCAAACCTATTTCTATAAAGACGGCTATTTTTACCGAAAAGGACCTGATGCCTATACTCGCGTGGAGCCGCCACTGGGGGCGCGGGTGTCCAGGGTGCCTATAGGTACTGCTTTTTCCCTTGGTCGTCGGCGATACATTCTCGCGGGCAATGGCACTTTTTTTCTGCTAGATCACAAAGACGGTAAATATGTAGTGGTTACGCCGCCGGCCAATTGGCAGCACATCAACCGCAATCCCTTGGCACCAAAGAAAAAAATTTATCCGCGTGCCTATCCCCCGGGATATTCATTCAACCGCCCAGGCACTAAAAAACTGAACCGACGGGATCGCGAGCTTTATTGTGAGGCGCGGGCGGCAAATTTATTGCGGAGAACAACAAGGCCGGGAAAAGTTTCCGAAAGCGCTCTGCGTCAATATCGCAAGGCCTATCGCAGGTGCCTACGTCGAAGACAAAGTGGGCGATAGGCTAGGGTTGGTGCCGGCACATAGTATTGCTAGCCGACAGCCGACAGCCGACAGCCGACAGCCGACAGCCGACAGCCGACAGCCGATAAATGCCCTGGGGTGCTCAATGGCCTCGGCTACACTGAACAATATGGCCCGGTAGGCGCCTTCGGCATTTTTGCCGGATTTTTCTTCACGGATAGATGTTCTTTATGGTGGGTGTCAGCTTTTTAATCCCCCTTCGCATTGCCCGCAGAGAACCTTATCTTCTTCGTTTACTCCTTTTAGTCCTGCTGATATCTGCGGCAGCCTGCCTGTCTGTGTCAGCCTCAGCTCAATTGCCGGGTACCAAGCCAAAAGAATTTCAGCCGGTGGTGCCGGATTTTGCCGATCTTTCCGCTGACTGGTGGACCGGTTGGACCAAAGCCACGCCGGGGCAGCGGCGGGAATGGTTGGCGGCAGTTCAAAAGAGTTGGCAGACCTGGGAAAAAGAGTTGCCCGAAGATGAGGCATTACAGGAAGGTGCCAAGAAGATTACTCAGAGCTTGGATGGTATTGAAATTACCTGGAACAAGCGTGAGGAATATCTGAAAGTATCCCTGATGCCAGATGTAGAGTTCCCGCAAAACCCCACTGTATTAGAGTGGGCCAAGGCTGACGCTGCCATCAGCCGTGGGCGGCGGCGCTTAAAGGGCGTTGAGCTGGAGGCGCGCCAGCTCAAATCAACCCAGTCCCAGTCGTTGTCGCTATTGCGTAAACAAGTGATTGTGTTGCGAGATTCCAGCGGTAGGGAGGAGGATGAAGCTGCCCAGGCACTCCTGCTGGCACAGATCAATCATTTGAATATTATTGAGCAGCTCAGCACCGTCAACAGTTTCCTGGGAACCTGGCGGGATAAAATTGAGGAAGCCGAAATTAAATTGCGCCTGATGCTGGATACGTTGGTGTCCTCCAGTGTAGACGCTCAGAAAATTGAAAAGGAGATAGTCGCCAGAAATAAGAAGATTGAGCGAATTTCGGCGACACGTACCAGTATACAAAGTACCACCGAGCCCTCCACCGATCCCATCATCAATATGCAAAAAGACCTCACCCTGATGCAACTTGAGGTTGATCTTCTGGAAGAACAGCTGGATAAGCGGAAAAGTGAATTACTGCAATCGATCAATGATGTATTGAACGAAGAAGCAGAAGAGCGCCCGCTGATTATCAGCCGCGATCTATTGGAAAATGCCAACACGGTGATTGAGGGTACGTCACGGGAATTAACTGTGCGCCAGCGTCAGGTTGTTGCCTGGCGCGAAGATGAAGAAGATGAGGATCTGAGCCGCTGGTGGGCTTACTTCGAACGAATTGGCAGCGGTCTCGCCCGAGCCAATGACCTGGAGCAGGATATCCAGCGCTATGAAAAAGCGCAGCTCGAGGTGTACCGGGAGCGCCAGGGATGGTGGGCGACGGTCCGTGAAAGGATCTCACTCAGCGCCCGACAGGCTTACAATCGCTGGCGCAAACTGGCGGACTATCAGCTGTTTACTATTGCCCAGAACCCGATAACACCGCGACTGATTGCCAAGATCATTGTGGTGCTGGTGGGTGCCAGATTGCTGTCGGGGCTGACCCTGGCCTTCCTGCGTCGCTTGGTGCGCAGGCAGCACGCCAGTGAATCTTCCATGTATAACCTGGGGCGGGTACTGCACTACTCGTTTATTGCCGTCGCACTGATCGTTGTTTTCAGTATGCTGGGCCTAGACACCTCAAAGCTGGCACTGGTGGCAGGGGCCCTGTCGGTGGGTATAGGTTTTGGCTTGCAGGCGATCTTCTCCAACTTTATTTCCGGTTTGATACTGTTGTTTGAGCGGCCGCTGAAAGTGGGCGATCTGGTGGAACTGGAGTCGGGAGTTTTTGGGCGAATCCGTGATATCAATGTCCGCTCTACCCGTATTACCACCCGGGACAATGTGGATATCCTGGTGCCAAATACGGAGTTTGTGGCGGGAAGGGTGATTAACCACACGCTAGATGACCCTGTGCGCCGGATTCATGTGTCTTTCGGTGTCTCCTATGCGTCAGACCCGGATTTGGTACGGGAAGCCGCCCTGGAGGCTGCCGCTCGGGTGAATATCACTCACACAGACTGGAAGCGAAAAACAGAGGTTTGGTTGATGGGGTTTGGAGAAAATGCCCTCGACTTCAAATTGGTGGTGTGGGTAAACAGTAATATGGTCACCTCGCTGGGTGACTCTTACGCGCTGTATAACCTTGAGTTGCTGCGCGAGTTTCGCGAGAAAGGTATCGAAGTCCCATTCCCGCAGCGGGACCTGCACCTGCGCAGTTGGGATGTTCCGGCGATGATCGCCAGACCCACACGAAAATAGCGGTGCTGCCACCTTAATATCGCGCTTGAGTTTTATTCAACATGCGTAGTACTTTTCAACTTGTCGGCTGTTTTGTTGGCGAAACTCTATCCACTGGTGTTGCTGCGTTGTCTCCCAGGGCGCTGACCAAATCACAATAAGGAAACGCCCGTGCTAATCATCCCCATTCAGAACAAGCCCGACTGGCGCAGGCCACCATTGATGTGTTTTGTGTTGATCGCCATCAATGTGCTGATGTTTATTTTTTATCAGGGCGGCGATGAAGCCCGTTGGCAAGCAGCGGAAGATTATTATTTCGAGAGTGATTTGCCGGATTTTGAAGAGCAGCGCTTTCTGATGTACGTCAATGAAGTACATCCGGAATGGCGTGCACAGATGGATGTGGAAGGAGAGGAGTTCTTTTATCGCGAGTCACTGGGAAATCCCGAATTCCACCACTGGTTGTTGTCCAAGCTCGATGCGGAAGGTGAAACTGAGTGGCTGCGGCAGAGGCGGGAGTTTGCCCAGCTGAGGGATCGGGTCAGCAGTATCGCACTGGGACTGACTCCAGCAGCTCCGAGTATTACTGGAGCGTTTGGCCACATGTTTTTACATGGTAGCTGGGACCACTTGATCGGAAATATGGTGTTCTTGTTGTTGTTTGGTCTTTCAGTTGAGTTGGCGCTGGGCGGACTTTGGTTTACCGGGCTTTATCTGGTGGGAGGCTTGGCCGCTGCCGGGCTGCATATACTGGTGGAGTCCGGCAGTCAGGTGCCGATGGTCGGTGCCTCAGGTGCCGTATCGGCGATCATGGGTATGTTTGTGGCGATCTACGGGGTGCGACGCCTGCGCTTCTTCTACACCATCGGATTTATGTTTGGGGAATTCACGGCACCGGCGTTACTGGTACTACCACTGTGGCTGGGTAAGGAGATCTTCGGATACTTATACGGTGATACCAGTATTGCCTACTGGGCTCATACCGGCGGGTTACTCGCGGGCTTCGCCCTGACTTTATTGGCGCTCTATTGGCGGCCGGCGGTGCAGCCAATGCCACATACAGAAGAGGCCCCATCTCCGCAAAAAATGGCGATGACACGGGTTGATCGCTTTGTCGAAGAGGGGAAAATCCTGGAGGCCACCGAAGCCGCAGCCTCTGCAGTACGGCAGTACCCGCAGGCACTGGCATTGATCGAACGCTATATCGAACTGACAGCGGCGGCACCGGAAAGCGAGGGCTACCACCGGGCCAATCTCGCCCTGTTCGCCCAGGCCGCGAACCCGGCACTCAGTGGTTATACCCTCACGATAGCTTATCGCCGCTATTTGGCGGCGACCGAGAAACCTAGAGCGCTGACGGCAAAGGCCAATTTACTGATGGCCAGGCGCGCAGCCGAGGAAAAGGATTGGCCCTGGTTGGAGGAGCTTTTGCGCCGCCTGAGGCAGCAGCGCGTGAACCATCCCTTGATACCCAAATTGAGTATGGCCCTGGTTAATTACTATCGCCGCTTGGGAGAGGAGGGCCGCGCCCGGGAAATGAAAGAGTTGGCTGAGGAGATGGCGGCTTTCGGGCAAGCCTAATAAAAATTATCGGGAAAGGGAGAGAGCGTGAGCCAGTATATTTTAACCAAAGCCGAAATCCTGGATATGGAGGGGGAGCACAAGGTGCACTTCCTCAACCCCAATGCGATCCGTCGCAATAAGTCCCTCGGGGATCTTACCGGTATCTCCGGCTTGGGATTTCATCTAATTGAGATTGAGCCGGGTCGCGAGTCGACAGAATTTCACTGCCATCACTTTGAAGATGAGTGTGTCTATATTCTGGAGGGGCTTGCCGAGGTGCGTATTGGCGACGATATTCACTCGGTTTCCAATGGCGATTTTATCGGCTATCCGGCCGGTGGACCGCCCCATGTGATGCGCAATGTGGGGGAGCAAACCCTCCACTGTATTGTTGTCGGTCAACGGCTGCCCCACGATGTTGCCGACTACCCGGATAAAAACCAGCGAATTTATCGCAACGCAGGCCTTCCCTGGGAACTGGTCAACCGAGCGGATATCGAACACCCGAAGTAACGTTTCACACCTCAACGAAAGGACATACCGCCTGCTATGCCGCCCAAAATTCGCGTGCTCTACAACTCTGCCTGCCCGGTTTGCAATGCGGGTATTACCGCACAGAAAAAGAAATCCACTGCCTGCCAAATAGAATGGGAGGATATTCATCTGGATGAGGAAAAGGCGCGACAGTTAAATGCCGAACTGGAATTTGTACGGGAGCGACTTCACGTTGTGGATACCGATGGAACTGTACGCGTAGGTTACGAAGCTTTTATAGCGATTTGGGAAAATTCGCCCAGAGAACAATGGAAGGCAAAAGTATCAAAGCTGCCGGGCATGAGGTGGTGTCTGAATAGGCTTTACAACGTATTTGCCAAAGGATTGTATCTGTGGAATAAGGCTTTAAAGCACTGGTAGCGGGCGAAGTCTGAGGTCAATTGATGGGGATAACCGCCACGGTAGACGATTATCCCTTGCGCCTCAATGTGCCCGAACTGTGTCGTTAAGCACCTTCCATAAGGTATCTATTTGGGGGCGCAGAGTACTGTCTGGGAATTTTTGTCTGACAAACTGCAGTAGCTTCACGGCTAGGTCTTCCCGATTGAGTCCATCCATATACACCTGTGCTAATAGCAAATAGGCGGCATCCAGCTGTGGGTAAGGTTCTTTGTGCAGGTTGTTTAACAGCTGGGCGGCCAGCGGGTATTTATGCTGCTGGTATAACACTTGGGCCAGAGCGTGGCGTACCTCGGGTTTTCGCAGCGGAGGCGCGGGCTCTGTGGCTAAGTAGAGTTCCGCAGCCTTGTGAGGCCGATTGATCTGCACAAATTTTTCCAAAATATGCGGGCCCAATTCCTGCAGGGCTTTTTGATCTTGGGTTGCCAGCAGCAGGCGGTAGTAACGCTCGTTAAGGACTTCGTCATTGGGAAAACGGCGCAAACCCTCCACGAGTGCCTGACGTGCGGCTTTGAAGTCCCCCTCGCGCATATATATCTGGGCTTCTGCCTGGGCGCGAGCTCTCAGAAACTCATTTTCTTCCAGGTAGTTCTCATCATCGTCAAGCTCCGCCACGATCCCCAGCTTTTGCTGTCGGGACAGGCAGATATACCCCATGATAGCGCTGGTGACGATATAAAAATAACTGGTACTGGCTGCAATAAAAGGCGGTACCAACCAGCCGGGGAGTTTGTCCGCAACAATTACTATCAGATAGTTTGGAGCGGCTGAGATAACACTGGTGGTGAGCCATAGTAACCAATAGGGCCAGCCAATGATCAGGGTAAAATGCAATAACTTGATGGGATTTATCGCGGATCTCAGGCTGTGTTCTACCGCCAGAACGATCATTGCTGCAGGCGCCAAAAGAGAAAGAGTAATGGCATATAACTGCAGCACATTTTCGCTTCCGGTAATTTGCACCAGCTTGTAGCCGATAAATCCAGCGAATAACGTCATCCCAATAATTTTTAGTAAAAGTACTGCGCCATTGCCATCCAGCGCATCGGTGAGTGCAGGAGCTTCCAGTTGGCCCCCAGCCAATTTTTCGATAACTAACAGGTTGTAACGGGATACCACAGCAACAATGGCTACCAGGGCCACAATACTGAGAAGGCCCAGCGAGGTGACCGCCAAACTGCCGACAGCTGCCAGAGCCATTACAGTTAACGGACCAGGTTTTAAAGCATAAATAAAATAAAACAGCCCCATTTGCCAAAAGGGCTTAGCGCTGTTACTGGTGCCAATATATTCAAGATGTACCCGACAAAGAGGGCAGTCGGGGCCCTGTCCGTGGTAGTTGGCCCTGGCGCCAGGAATACATTCGCTACAGTAGTGGCGGCGACAAGGTTGGCACTGCCAGGATGCATCGGTACTGGTGTGGTAGTGGCAGGAATCAGCCATTTATTCTTCTCTACTGAATTTCATTACTCGAAGGTATATTTCTGTCCTGGTTCACAGTTTATCTGTCGACTAGGTGGCGGTGCAATCGTCAAGTATTTTTGATGTGCTGTTAGAATGCGGGAGATTTGCCGATAAAATTGGTACACAAGTTTCAATAAAGGTGTTGTATGACAAAAGCTATGCAGGTTCATTTGGTTGAGGGCCCCGCCCAGCAGCCCTGGGGAGAGTCGGCACTACTGAGTTTTGACGGTAGCATTGCAAATATTCATATCAGTGCGGCAAAAGGCGCGGCTCTGGTGGCGGCGCAAAGAGGCGCGCGTAAGCTCGATGGCATGGGAATTACTGAAGTTGTCCTCAGTGGTGAACATTGGGACCTGGAGAGTCGCTGGGCTTTTTGGGCAGGGTATTTCAATCCTCGCAAGTCTAATAAAATTGACTGGGCAACAGAGGATACGGCCGAGTTAAAAGAGTTATCTGCGCGCGAGAATGCCGGCCGCTGGGTACGCGAAATTACCAATGGCACTCCAGAAGAAGTCTCTCCACGTGTGTTGGCGGAGAGCGCTGCAGAAATGTTACAGAAGCTTGCGCCGACTGCAGTGAGCTACCGCATAGTAGCGGGTGATGATCTGTTGCGTGAGGGTTTTGTAGGTATCCACAATGTCGGGCGTGGCAGCGTGCGTGAGCCAGTGATGCTGCAGCTGGATTTTAACCCCGGTGGCGATGAACAGGCGACGGTTGATATGTGCCTGGTGGGTAAGGGAATCACCTTTGATTCCGGTGGCTACAGCATTAAGCCTTCCAATAATATGGCGACGATGAAGTCGGATATGGGTGGTGCTGCGATGGTTACCGGGGGCCTGGCCTTAGCAATTGCCAGGGGTTTAAACAAACGAATTAAGCTTTATCTCTGTTGTGCGGAAAACCTAATTTCGGGGCACGCATTTAAGCTAGGCGATATTATCGAGTACAAAAACGGTGTCACAGTGGAAATACTGAATACCGATGCCGAGGGACGCTTGGTACTGGCGGATGGCTTGATCGCTGCCTCGGAAGAGAAGCCACGTTGGATATTGGATGCCGCTACCTTGACCGGAGCGGCAAAGATGGCGGTGGGCCGTGACTTCAACTCTGTATTCAGCTTTGAAGATGACACCGCACAGAGAGTGTTGTCCGCAGCTGGTGAGGAAAATGAAAAGGCCTGGAGACTGCCTCTGGAACATTTCCACTTGGAGCAGACTCCGTCCAATTTTGCCGATATCGCCAATGTGGGTATTGAAGGTAGCCCGGGAGCTTCCACGGCCGCTTCTTTCCTTGCACGCTTTGTGCGGGATAAAGGTCGTAACTGGGTGCATATGGATTTATCCGGTTCCTATCAGCCCAGTGGCAATGACCAGTGGGCCCCCGGAGCTAAGGGTCACGGTGTGCGCACTATTGCGCGTTTCCTTCTGGATAACTAATTCTCGGCAATGACCGCCAAATACCTTATGAAACGTGCCTAGTGATAGGTGTGTTTTTTTATCTCTTCCCAATACTTGCAGGTCACCAATAAATTTGCATTCAATTTGGAAACCGGGGTATTAGTAGGGTTCTGCTATTTGAGGTATTTCTATTCTCGCTCGTTATCTGATACTTGAGCTAGAGAGTCTTTCTCGGGTAAATCAGAAAATAAAATTTTCATTGTCGAAGGGTAAGAGGTAATGAGCACTGCGGCATCAGCAGATCATTCAGATCAGAAAATAAGCCATTGCGCCAACTGTCATAGCGAGATTTTGGGTCCGCATTGCTACGCCTGTGGCCAACCAGTCAAAGGAATGGTACGTCATTTCTCTTCAGTGATTGGAGACTTCTTTGACACTCTGCTGGCCTTTGATTCTCGCACATGGAAGACGGTGCCTTCACTATTCCTTCGGCCTGGATTTTTAACCGCTGAGTATTTTTCTGGTCGTCGGGTACGTTATGTAAGTCCTGTACGTTTGTTTATCTTTTTGTGTATTACCAGTTTTTTTGTCACCCAGTTAAATAGTGATTGGGCTATTAACTTTGGTAACAATGAAGCCGTAGCAGTGGATGTTGAATCGGCTGGAAAAGGCTATGACGATGCCGTCGAAAAGATCCGAAAGGTCAAAGAGGAGCATACTGGTAATAGTGTCCTGGCTGCCACTCTGGAAGAAATTGAACATGATCTTGTTAACGAACAGGTTGATTTTAAAAAGGACTTAAACGCGCTCAATGATAACTTGAGAGGGATCAACGGAGAACCCAATGACTCGGATAACATCACTAAAGAGGAAATAACCTCCGGATTGAATGATACCATTACAGAATTAGACGAGGAGTTTTTACAATTTAAATGGCTTCCACACTCTGTGGAGGACTGGCTTAACAAGAAAGTAGATAACGCTCATAAAAATGTAGAGAGAGTGATGGAGGACCCCAATCGATTTAAGAAAGCATTTTTGGGCGCGCTTCCTTCAACTCTGATAATAATGCTGCCGATATTTGCCATGATGCTCTGGGTGCTCTATATCTTCAAGCACCGGCTTTATATGGAACACTTAATCGTAGCGCTGCACAGCCATGCCTTTATTTGTTTAAGTATTCTGATAGCTAATCTCTTTTACAGTGTGAGCGAACAGCTGGGTGGTTATGCTGCTGTTTCTTCAATTTTTGACGGCCTTTTGGTGTTGTTAGTTCTCTGGGTACCTATATACCTATTCTGGATGCAAAAGCGTGTATATCAGCAGGGCTGGTTCCGAACCCTGTGTAAATACTCTTTTCTTGGGCTGGCCTATTTGAGTTTGCTGACTGTTGGAGCTGCTTTGACGGTCTTCTGGAGTCTGGCTGAATTGTAGTGGTAGCTGCGAATAGTAAGCACACAGGATAATGCTGCTGGAAGTTAAGGTGTTAGAGTTCTGGTAACCGTTGCCCCCTCTATTTGGGGGGGGCAAATAACGATAGTTTCATCGTAGTTATGAGAATTTTCACTGTCGTAGTCAGATGCAATGAATATTGAATTGAGTTCTTAAATCCCAAAAGGGTTATTTATAGAAAAGAGTAGATGTTGCACTTATCAGGGTTTGACTTTGTTGGGATAGCGACAATGCCCGGTGCTGATCTAGTCGCATTTATAGCTTGGTTAAATTATAAGCTTCTGTTTATATCTTTCCTGCATTCAACTTTGAAGTGCATCAGTTAATCCCCTGGAAAAGAACGGTCAGCT
>NZ_JALBWM010000359.1 GCF_023895975.1 Microbulbifer okhotskensis | reverse complement strand
CCTGCATTCAACTCTGAAGTGCATCACCCTTTAGGCTGCTGCAGCAGCCGTATATTCTCCCATTATCTGTTTAGGAGTTTTATAACCCAACAGTTTTCTTGGGCGATTATTTAAACGCTCAATAGCCGCCTCGACATCTAATTGATCTACAAGCTTGAAGTCAGTTTTTTTCGGAAAGTACTGGCGCAGCAGGCCATTAGTATTCTCATTCAGGCCCCTCTCCCAAGATGAATACGGATGCGCAAAATAGACCTGCGCATCCAGAGCCTCACTAATCTTTTCATGCAGAGCAAACTCTTTGCCGTTATCGGCAGTAATAGTGTGAACTAAGTGCTTATACGGCTTAAGCAACGCAATAGTAGCTTGAGCAACCAACTCTGCCGTCTTGCGCTCAACCTGCTGAGAGAGGGTAAATTTGCTCTTTCGATCTACAATAGTGACCAAAGCACCACTATGGCCTTTGCCTATAACGGTATCAATTTCCCAGTCTCCGATGCGAGATTTATCCTCGACAACTTGTGGACGCTGTTCAATGCTGATGGCATTTTTAATATGCCCTCGAGTCGACTTTCCATTAGCTC
>NZ_JALBWM010000358.1 GCF_023895975.1 Microbulbifer okhotskensis | reverse complement strand
GCCAAATACTGGAATTTGGCAAGGAGGCATTCCGCCTCTATAACGCCCGCCGCACCCCCGGCAGCAGCACCAAGCGAGTGCAGTATGGCCACGCCGGCAAGCCTTTTGCGCTGGTGCAGGATTCTCTTGAGGGAATGGTGCCACGGGAACACATGCGCGATGCCAGCCAGGTACCCGGTATCAATCTGGGCCAGCGGGCCGTCAACAACACCATGGGCAGCTTATCTTTGGCTCTGGAAGTTGAGCAGGCCGAACTGGCCCGCAACCCGGATAACTACGACAACGACCACAAGGTGGATTTGGCCTCTGCCCAGTGGACCGATGACAACAACAACCCTTGCAAAGATATTCGCACTGGCCAGGAAGCGGTGCGCGAAAGCATCGGGATGGATGCCAACACTCTGCTGCTTTCTGCCAAAGGTTTTGCCGCGATGCGGGAAAACCCCTATGTGCTGGAGCGTTTCAAATACACCAGCAAGGATTCCATTACCGCCGCCATGATTGCCGCTTTGTTGGATATCGACAAAGTAGAGGTGGGCAAGGCGGTCTCTGCCGATGCCAATGACAAATTCAGTGATGTCTGGGGT
>NZ_JALBWM010000357.1 GCF_023895975.1 Microbulbifer okhotskensis | reverse complement strand
TTTAGGGTTGTGCCTCCCAGCCCCAGGAAGCGCAGCTCATAAAGAATTTGAACCCTTGGCCCTGCCAGACAAGAACGCCCAAGAGAAAGCTCGCCAGAGCGGTAAGAGCGAACTGGCAAAAATGCGGGGGATGTTCGACCTATGAGCGAAGAGCAGACCGAGGTTTTAGAGGGGGAATATATCCCCTGTGAAGAATCAACGCCTCAACCCTCAACCTGGGCTGAGATGCTGGAAGACACCAACTGGTAAAACAAATCGAGAGGGAATTTAAATGATTTACGCACCTATCAACCACGAAATAATTCGCAACACCACCGCAGACCGAGAGGCAATCGCTCTGCAGACAAAAGAATTTCTGTCGCGCGGCGGTTCAATCAAAAAAATACCTACAGGGCTATCAGGTTATGACCTGAAGTTTACGAAAGGCGCTAACGGCCAACCGAGATATCAGGACGCTCGCTTGGTCAGTCGATTCCGGTTTGAGAACTTAAAAGCGGTGTAATCGATATGAATCGTGATGAGCCAGCCCCAACCAAAACGGTTTTTTACCTGGAATTCTTTCTGTGGATGGTGGCGGTTGGCTCAGGTGTTTGGTTTTTGA
>NZ_JALBWM010000356.1 GCF_023895975.1 Microbulbifer okhotskensis | reverse complement strand
GGTCATCTCTTTTTTGCTAATAGTAAAGAAATGACACAGAATTCTGAACACTGCCCCATTAAGGCAAAATACACGACTCAAAAACTTACCCCATGAAACCTTTCTTTTTGATGCCGCAGAGTGAACTGTTTTTCCTGAACATAGGACATAGAGGCGCGCTTTGACTTCCACTGTGGGTCGCCAAAATATGGGAATGAATATATTTCTAGAATTGAAACCATCAAATTCGCCTCCTTGGTGTTTGATTACAGCCAGTTCAAGGGCTAAATCATTTTTTCTGGGCTCAGTTCTTCCATCAGCTAACGGTAGATCAATTGTTGATCTTAAGCTTTCCCTCAAACCCTCTTCTAGGTCCCCAGGCTTAAATAGACCCCACCCCTTAGAGCTTCTACATTCACCTTCAGAAGCAACCAGTAATGCGCCTAAATAGACTCTAGGCTTTTCATTTTAAAAATATCGTGAAAACAATATGCGCAATCCTGTTAAACGCTAAATGTATTTCTTTGCTCATATAATTTCCAGCATAAACCCACGGCCCATTATTACGTTCATGAATCCTGCATTCAACTTTGAAGTGCATCAGTTAATCCCCTGGAAAAGAACGGTCAG
>NZ_JALBWM010000355.1 GCF_023895975.1 Microbulbifer okhotskensis | reverse complement strand
ATGCTTCGTGATCGTTCTTTAACTTATTAAATTCTTCCAAGGGAACAGATTCCCCCTTGTCACCCTCTGGGGCTCCCTCTTCTGGTTTTACATCACCCTGATCACCAGCCGGCTTTGTTGTAAACTCTTCTTTCCCGTGAGTGTGGTTCGGCACATGTTCAACATTGATTTTGTGAGTATGGGCAGGATTTGGTTTTAGCTTTGAAAAAGCTGTAACCATGGCGGTGGAGATTATTTCGCCGAGTTCTTCTTTCTGTGCAGCACTAAAAGACATATCTTCGCTTTCCTGTTCTTTGCTGAAATTGTTTTCCTGTTGCATCTCTCTACTAAAGATACGCTTTATGATGCTTCTTTCTTGCTCCAAAGATTCCGCCAGATTGAATTGATGCCCACTAAACACTATGGCTTTTTCTTTGTTGCCGGAATTAGTGGAAAAATGAAGTTCTGAAACTCCTGCACTAGCTGGATCATCGGTTACTCCGAGACCTCTTAGAAAATACTTGCCGGTGCCTCGGTAGTCCTCGCCAACTTCAATAGATGGGTGTGTATAGTCACCGTTACGGTTCGCGTTTATTAAATAATCATTAGGCGCTATGATCCCGTAAAGCTGGATTTCCCCCTTTAA
>NZ_JALBWM010000354.1 GCF_023895975.1 Microbulbifer okhotskensis | reverse complement strand
TAGACAAGATAATTACAGTCACGATTTAAGCTGATTTATATGGGACAGCCCTGTGACTTACCTACAATACGCGCTACCTCATAGGCAAGAGTGTAATTTGAATCCTTGCTTGAGAATTTTAGATCTATAAGAAGAGTTGCTTTTCCTTTAGTTACTTTCAGAGCTTCTTCAAGAGTGGGGACTTGCTCATCCTTAAAAATTCCAGAAAACCAGAGCCCCACGTCAATTTCTTTGATTTCATTTAAAGTCAGATCCCGAACAAATACTGGCTTACCAGCTATACGCATAAAATCCCTATCATGAGTGAGAACAACCACTCCATCTTTTGTTTTACGGGCATCTACTTCAACCCAATCCGCATGGTCTTTAATGGCACGATCTATTGATGCAATAGTATTTTCTGGTGCATGAGCGGATGCCCCACGATGAGCAATAATTAGAACTTCTTTAGGTGGTAAATCTGAGGACAGCCAATAAACACCGGTAGTTAAAGAAATTAATGCAGTTATTATTAAAAATATACCCAATTGTAACGGCTTAAAATATATATTCCAGAGTTCCTCATTTTTATTTGGGTGCAACACTTCGGACAGTTTCATGCAGCTATAGCCCCATAGTCACTGTACCGCT
>NZ_JALBWM010000353.1 GCF_023895975.1 Microbulbifer okhotskensis | reverse complement strand
CTCGACCTGGACAGCTACCAAGCCGCAGCCGACCAACTGCACGCCGAGGGATTTGGCCTTTGCTTATTGTGGCTGCGAGAGGAGAGCGTACTGGAGTTTATCCAGGTGGTGCTGGACCATATTGGCGCCGGGCAATATATCAGCCGGCGAACCGGCTTATTAACCCTCAGCCTATTGCGCGATGATTACGACAGCGATGACTTACCCCTGTTTGATTACGATACTGGCCTGCTGTCTATCGAAGAGGAGACCCTGGCCGCCAGCGAAGCCATCCCCAATGAAATCATCGTCAACTGGCACGACCCTATCCTCAATGAGGAGCGCCAGGCCCGCGAACAAAACCTGGGCGCAATCCAAGCGGCCGGGGCGATTTTTTCCCAAACCGTGAATTACCCAGGCATACCCACTTTTGATCTGGCCAGCCGTGTCGCGCAGCGGGATTTGCGCGCAAACCTGGGGCTGCGCCGCTTCAAAGTCCGCATGGACCGGCGTGGTTACGACATAGCGCCCGGCGGGCTGTTTCGCATCAGCGCCACTGACCGAGGTATCGAAAATATGGTCCTGCGCGCCGGTCGCATGGAATACGGTACTCACCGCGAAGGTGCCATCACCATCACCGCGTTGCAGGAC
>NZ_JALBWM010000352.1 GCF_023895975.1 Microbulbifer okhotskensis | reverse complement strand
AGGTGGCGAATGGAGTCGCCCTGATCGCCGACATCTTTGTTGGTATCGTCCGGCTCCTCCACATAGCCCCGACGGGCTGAGGTGGATTTCACATTAGAGATGGAGTTAGAGCCAATGGTGCGCACTTCACCACCGGGGAATTTCTTGCGTGTTGAGCGGCTGCCGGCTTTGCGGCTGGTGGTGACATCGATCACCCGGCTCACCGTCGGCGACCCTTCGATAATCGGCACCAGCTTTTCATCCATAAACAGCCGGCCTTTCTCATCCTTGGGAAACAGCATCAGGATGCGGGCTGGCTCGGTGGCGGCGACCTTACAGATATCAGTGGCCAGCAAAACCGTCCAGCCGATTTGCGCGGCTTTTTGCATCACTACCATCCACGACACCGGACTATCCAGCGCGTGCATCACGCCCCAGAAATAGGGCACATAATCGTTACGGTAATAGCCGGCGTTATCGCTATCTTCCGACGGCAGTTTGATATTGTCCGGCAGCCAGTCGTACAGCGGAATTTTAGGCTGCGGTATCCAGGTTTCCCGCACCTCCTTCACCAGACGCGAGAGATTCGATCTCGTAACTACCAATAGCTCTGAGGGCAGCGTCAATACTAGGTTGTAGGGGTTCGCGGTCGAT
>NZ_JALBWM010000351.1 GCF_023895975.1 Microbulbifer okhotskensis | reverse complement strand
CCATAAAGGCCTTCTGATTTTTTGAAGCCACATACTTCAGTGAGTTGCGCACCTGATGGATGATGCAGTGCTGGATCTCGGTCGCAGGGTAGATACTCTGTATAGCTTCAGGGAAGCCCTGCAAGCCATCAACACACGCAATCAGGATATCTTTGACTCCACGGTTGTTGAGGTCGGTCAGAACAGTTAGCCAGTGATGTGCGCCTTCCTGGTCGGACAAATAGAGCCCCAGCAGCTCCTTTTTGCCTTCGATATTAAGACCAAGAATCGTGTAAATGGCCTTGCTGGCATAACGCCCATTTTCTTTGATCTTGTAGTGAATAGCATCGAGCCAAACAATGGGGTAGATAGCTTCCAAGTCGCGTTCACGCCAAGCCTTAAGTTCCGGTAACAGCTTATCGGTCACGGTGTTGATGGTGCCGTTGGAAAGCGACATTCCGTAGATATCGGCAATATGTGTGCGGATATCTTGGTAGCTGTTGCCCAAGGCAAACAGGGCGATGATCTTGCGCTCCAGCTCGTCGGTAAGCTGGGTCTGGTGCTTTTTGACGACTTGAGGTTCAAAGGTGCCAGCACGGTCCCGCGGCGTCTGTAGCTCGAAATTACCAGCGGGACTTTTCATGGTTTTTGAGGTGGTGCCATTCTT
>NZ_JALBWM010000350.1 GCF_023895975.1 Microbulbifer okhotskensis | reverse complement strand
TAACAGTTAATTCAAAAGAAGCGTCTTTATATCACCCTTCTCTATATTTCTAAGCCCTACTTCCTTCGAAGATGAAAAAAAACTTAGGAAATCAATGAGCTATCCGTACTTGGCGCAAATGTACAAAAGTAGATATAAAGCAGCGTCTTTATATCTCAGTATTTTCTCTGCTTTATATCACTTTTGGAACCCTTTAAGTATCAATGAGTTACTGAGTTTCACCTAGAAATAGGAGCAGCTGCTGCTGATTTCTGTTATTAAAAGCAGATTTTGTACATTTTTCACCCAACCAAGTGCCACCGAATACCTCAATCCAGCAATCTGCCGGTTTGAATTACCCATCCACCTGCACCCGCCAAACCACCCCATCATCTGCCAGCCGTTTGCGTACCGTATAGGCCACGCCATTAAGCGTAATCACCGCCCCGGATTTGTAAGCCCCTACTTCACTCACCAGCAGACTCAACTCAATACGCGGCACCCGCAGCCGCTCCTCCTCATCGAACTCATCGATCTCCTGCTCAAAGATCACCTTGCAATCAATAGGCTCAGCACCGCTACCATCGGTATAGGTAGCGGGCTTGCCCCATTTGCGGAAGGCGCGCTCTGCGGCTCGTTGGTCCAGGTCCATAAATCACCTAGGCCTTAAC